>CAMNNA010000001.1 GCA_946545285.1 uncultured cyanobacterium
ATTTGATTGGCTTGATATTTCTCAATCTCAAAGAGATGATATTATTGCAAAATACAAAAACCTTCTTTTTGACTCAAATTCAAGTGATATTTATTTTACAAAAGATGAATTTAAACAAAAATTTGCTCAGTATAAAAAAGACAAAAATTTCAAACTTCATTACATGCTCACAAATAACGGTGTAACAGAAGATGAAGATGCGAAATATTGTGCATTTTATTTTAAAAACAAAACATTAGTTATGTATGCAATTCAATACAAAAATAATCCGCATAATTCATTTTATTACTCTGCATTTGGCAAACTATATTATACAGATGTCACATCAGATGAATATCCGAATTTTCCTTATACATCAATGCAATATGACAGAAAAGGCCGTTTAAAAAGTGCTATTTATTTTATATCAAAAGATTTACAGTATATGTACGGGCCTGATAAAGAATTCCAAGGTATTTGGTATAAAGATAAATTGTACGACAGAAATGGTAAGCAAACTCTGACAAGAACTAATTGGTAATTAACAACTCTTAATAAAATTTGTTTAAAGTATCAAATTTTTATTTTCATAGGCATTATTTAGCCTATGAAAATTTTCAATGTAAGTAATATAAATATCTTTCCACAATTTTTAGGCAGAAGAAAAGACCGCAATACTGTCGAACAATTAACTCAAAATAATGATTACAATCTGAATCATAACAATCAAATTCGTATAAATAAAGCGATAGAAAATTTATCAAAATCATCAGATAAAGAAACAGTTGAGTTTTTACTTGACACTGCAGATAATTTAAAATACGGGACAAATATTAATTTACGGGCAAAACAACCGTATAATGATTGGCGTTTAAAACTCAATAAAGCTGCATTGAAAGTTTACAAAAATTGTAATGATAACGATAAAAAGATAATAGATGAAAAAATGTTTAAGACTTTAGGGATTACCCAAAAGCCTCTAACAGATGATGAAAAAGAAATTTTGGAATTAAAAAAATCAATATTATCAAATACTAAATCCAAAGAATTGGAAAACGTAAAAGGTCCGATGAAAAATCTTGTAACTAATTTAGATTATTTCATTATAAGTTCTGAAGTCTCAACTGCGGAAAAGCTTTATATAATGAAGCAATTAGATTATTTTATGAGTGATGCCTATGAAATTAACCCTCAGTTGAAAAATAAAAAAACGCAGGCATTAGCCGAAATAGTAAATGACATAACCGTTAATACCCCTGAATCAGAATATCCGAACACCAAGGCGATAAATCAAATGGGGCATGGGATTTGCGCCGCAATATCCATATGCAGAAAAGCACTTTCATATGAACAGAAAGCAAAATATGTTGATATGGTTCTATCAGAGCTTGATTCAAATGATTACATGATGGTTTATGATATTACAAAACTCGGCTCAGGAACAAAAATTCCTGTAAAAAAAGCTTCGATGGATTTTGAATATGCACTTGAAAAAGGATACCGAATAGTTGACACATCTGCTATGTATTGGATGAATGTTGCAGATATGGTCGGAGCGACAAATGAACAAATACAAAAATATATTCCGTTTAATAAAGGGGATTTAGATGTTTTACAAGACTCACATATAAATGAAAATCTCGATATTGAACTGATTAACAAGCAAAATTTCTACAGAACATTAATAAAAAGCAGAGAACTATTTAAAAAATATCAAGTAAAAAAAGAAGAAAAACTGCATAAAGAAAGATTGTCAAAAAATTTAACCAAAAATAAATTTGATACAATTTATAAATATGAAACTTTGTTGGAAAATTTACTTTTTGATATTTCCCCAAAATCTGAAAGATCTGATATTAAAGAAATTAAAAAAAATTTACTTAATTTACAGGTAAATAATTCCGAAAAAAAAGAAAAATTTCCTAAAGAATTACAAAAATTTTCTTACATAGAAAATGAAGACGAAGAAATCATTCAAAAAAAGATAAAGCATTATTTAAGTGCAAATTACAATTTAGATGAAGAAAAATTAGAAAAAAATATTGATAAAATCGCAGAATATACAACAGAAATTAATAATCTTACAAAAGGAGATCAAATACATCCGGCTGCGAAATTAGTTCAAAAAAATAAGCAGTTATATTCTATTGCCGCAAGTTACCGAATTGCGCAGGAATATAAATTAAATATAGATGAAAACAAAGAGCATTTCATGACTTTATACAACATTCCTGATACAGGTACATTAATGATTGAAAATCTGGATTATCTTATAAACTTGCTGGAAAAAGATAAGATGGACACTACTCTAAAAACCGGATTGAAGAAAAATTTTGAAATTTCTGAAAGTAGTGATGAAGAATTACTAAAAACATTAAAAGATGTTAAAGACACAATTACTTATCTTTATACTGATTTGTTAGATGTTATGTACAATTCAATCTTATCAAAAGACAGAAAATCAGTACTTCATAATATGATTTTAGATTTAGAAAATGATATAGACGGAAAAATAACTCCTAATACTATAACAAAAATCGCAAGAGTTTTAAAAACAAAAGAAAATAAAGACGCAATTTTAAATAAATTATATGAACTTAATAATATATTAGAATCAGAAAATCTGACTGAGGATAAATTAACTTATGTCTACAATTCAATCGGAGGAAAACTTCCGTTTGCAGATTTTTCGCAACAATTAAAGAAACTTAGCTATATACTTTTTGTAGACAAAAATACTCAGGTTATTCCGGGGTTTAATTTAATAAACGGGCTGGATAAGGATGCACCGTTATCTGAATCAGCAAAAGTTTTCTTGAACATTAATAACAATATGAATAACATTATCCAAATGATTAATTCATATAAACAAGCTTTAAAAGTCACCGATAAAACAGGAAGAATCCTAAATACCGTTGATGAAAATGATTATATTTTAAAAAAATTGGAAGAACACGGAAATGTCCCGAAAAGAAAAGATTTGGAACATTTTAGAGAAAAATTCAAAGAAATTGATAAAAGAAGATACAATAATGATGACAAAATAAAAGATATGCCGCCTGAATTAATAAAATTTAATTCATACGAAACTGAAATACTTAAAAATTACCAAAAACATATTGATATTTGGGCATCAAATGTTAATAAAGATTATATTTCAATTACAAAAGATTTAAAACCTCAATTAAGTGAACAGCACAGAAAAATAGGAGAATTAACCGGACAACGTTGGGTTCGCGTTGAAGGGGAAAGCGGGTTATCAAGCAATCAGGAAATAAAGATTTTTGAACATATGACTGATAAACCGTATTATTCTGAATCTGACAGCCAAAAGGCTATTGAAAAATTAGAAGAATCAAATTATCCTGCGATTTCAGCAACATCAGTTTCACATAAAGAACCTGCAATGCATGCTCAATATATAGCGGGGATATACACAGATGAATCCGGTAAAAAACTCTTTATGCATGACAACAGTTGGGGAAACTCGGAATTCAAAAATAATTGGAAAGATAAAAACGGAAGGACAAGAACCGATTATGAAAACGGTTATGGAGGAGAAAAGGGGTATATAGTAAACAATGAATACAAAACCGGCTATGAATTAGATGATATTTTAGATGCTACTGTTGTTGTAAAACCTAAAAACACCCCGTCAAAAAAATTAAAAAAATTACACGGCGACTCGGACTATGAATGGTCTATGCCAATGTATAGAAATACAATACTGCAAGGAAAACACCCGAAAAGAAATGATTACGTTGAAATTATAAGGCAATTAATATTGCATAGCCCGGCGGCTTATCTTGATTCACTGTCTAAGCAGGCGCAAGAAATGACTGTTGATGAAATTAAAATGAAAATCAAAAAAGCCGAAACTATCGGAAAACACACTGCCGGCACTTATAATAATATTTTAAGCAAAATAAAAGGGGACGGTATCTTGAATTTTGGAATTAAAAATCAAGATGATTTTAACAAGCTGTCTGATAGTGATGATTTAAAGATAATTTTGGAAAAAGTTGCTATATCAAAATCTTACCCGAGTATAACTAATACTAAAAAATTATACAGTATTTCAAACTTTAAAGACTTACAAAAATTTAAAACCGAATTAAAATCCGAAGCTATAGAAAATTTCAAATATTCTTTCGGGAAACATATTGATATTATTAAATACGGAGCCGAAAGTTCAAGAAAAGAAATTAACAGTTTACTAGAACAATTTGAAAATTCTAATAATCTCAAAGTTGATTATTCTAAAAATAACCAAATAATAAGTTCTATGAAAAACATTTCCATAAAAGATTTTGACGGGAATATGGCGCATTCTATCGACACAATGACAAATATTTTTAATTCAGAATTTTCAAAATATTTATCGAAATTTAAAATAACAAATGATAAGGCCCAGGATCTATCATTAAAAGTAAAAGATATATTAGAAAAAAATATGTATATAAATGAATCAGACTTAAAGTCTGAATTCAATGATGATGAAAACTTTAAACTTATTGAAGAATTTATTGACAATAAAGATAATCCAAAAACAAATTCAGAATTTGTTAGTATTTTTAGAAATTATCAAAATATGACAACTGAAGAATTTAATTTGAATACTGAAAAATACTTAACTGACCGTATTTTAGGAATAAAAACCGTAAAAGGTTTTGATGTTATTAAAAAATTAAATCAAGGAAATGACAGTTACAGCGATTCTTTATTTAACATAATATTTGAACAAGAATATAGAAAAGAAACAGATTTAAGTAAAACAAAACCGACATACGATTATTATAAATTCTCAAGGATATATAACGGTCAAATATATCCGCAAGGCAGAACATTTGATGATGTATTTATAGATTATTATTACGATTTGTATATGTTGAGTAATAAAAAACGCATAAATAAAATCAGCGCTCAAATGTTCGAAAAATACGGTGTTTTCCCCGGATATCCCGACATTGATCCTGAATCTAAAGAAGGGATTAAAAAAACATTTGACAGATTGTTTGAAGTCATTGATGAAAATTCCGCAGCGATTTCAAGAAATAAAGAAATGATTGAAACTTACAGGTATATTGATGATTTACATGCAATGCTTGAATCTTCAAATGGTGATAAATTAATAAACGAAAAAGAATATAAAGAAATCAAAAAAAGATTTAAACTCGTAGAAAAATCACTGGAAGAAGATGATTCTACATTAAATATAGCAATTGAAATAAAGGATCTGTTAGCGTCAAAAACACTTGATAGAGCAGCATATACGGCAATTTTGGCAGAAATTGAATTAACTATCGGCAGATTTCGTTACACTCCTGCAGGCAAAACATTAAATGAACAAATTAAAGAGACAGACGAAGAATTAAACGATTTTGTAAGAAGTTTTGTAAATCATTCAATTCATCCGAAATATCGTGACAGAGCATTTGATGCAATAAATGAATTTATAAAACTAAAAGCACGGTATTTTGATTATTCTGAACCGGATAAAAAACTTGAATACAAGCTTGATAAAACATATGATAAAATTAAAAAAATATATGATAAACACAGAATATATCAAACATCAGAAGAAATACTAAAAGAATATGTATTAATGCATGCAAAAGATTATCAAGTTGCAAAACCTGATACAAAGTCCGAACGTGCTGTAAAAGATTTATCTGAATTTGAAATTAAGAAAAAATCATTTAAAAATCTTTTAAAAGGGCTGCTTGCATCTGCTGAAATGGCGTCATTATTGAGAATTCTAATGACATGCGCTGATGAAGCGAATTTAAATGTTGTTAAAGAAGCGTTTAAAAATTCAAGTATAGAACTTATAAACGGGCTTAGAGTTGCAATGGATTCAAATGAAGGTCTTGAGATCTTACTAAATCAATTATCAACTGAAAAAGATCAAAAAACTGCACTGATGTTCATTGAGCAGCTGGGTTTAAGCGAACGTGCAATGGAAGTTTTAACTAAAAAAGCAGATTTTGAAAACAGATATAAATTAATAAACAGGGCACATTCACTTTTAAAATCTCTTGATGCCGATATTGGTTTTGTCCACAGACAGCTTAAAGATATGCAGAATTATAAAAATAGAAATGACCTTTTTGTTAAAATTGATGAATTAAATGAAAAACTATTAAAAAGAAGAAAATGGACAAATTACAGACACGGAATCGACTTATATTCCGAATGTTTAAAAATGACAAAAAATCGACTAAAAGATGTTGATCAAAAGGATTTAAAAGAAACATTTAATGAATATATGGATGCAACAGAATCAGTAATAATAAAAGATGCTCGGGATGAAGTCAGTGAAATTAATAAAGCAATCGAAAGCTATAATATGATTAATAATATGGTAGAAGAATTAAAAATTCCTAAAAATTCTGAGGCTGAAAAGCTAAAAGAAAAATACCAAAAAGATTTTGAAGATTTTATTGAATATTGCAAAAATTCGAACAAAAAATACCCTAACATTGCAACAGAAACAGAATCTGATTTGTAAAAAAATTTATTTATAACAAAATAGTGGTATAATCATGATATGGACGATAGTGAAAAACGCTACGAAGATTTTATATCAACAGTTAGTCATGAATTAAGAACACCGTTAACATCTATTCGCGGTTTTGCGCAAACTATGCTTAATTCTTGGGACAAATTGGATGATGAAACCAAAAAGAAATTTGTAAAAATAATAGAAGAACAATCAAACAGACTTATTCATATGACTGAAAATATGTTATCTGTCACAAAAACAGGAACAGATAAAAAGTCTTTGCATTACACAAATTTCAGCATAGGTAATCTTTTAAATCAGACTCTGTATGTTTTAAAACAACAATACAAAAATCAAAAATTCGATATAAAAATTTCTCCTGAAAATATTGAGATTTTTGCTGATAAAGATAAATTCCAGCAAGTTTTAACTAATTTGATAGAAAACAGCGCAAAATATTCAAAAGAAGAATATTTAACTTTTATCAACATAAGAAATTTTGAAAATAACACGATAATCGAAATTTCAAATACCGGAATACATATTGAAAGAAAAGATTATCAAAAGATATTTACTAAATTTTCGAGAATAGATAACCCTTTGACAAGGCAAGTTCAAGGAAGCGGACTTGGTTTGTACATAACAGAATCATTAATTAAAAAAATGGGCGGTGAAATAAGTGTAAAATCGGAAAAAATAAACAATTCCGAATTGGCAAAAATTACTTTTACCGTTAAGATGCCAATTAAAAATATTGAAGAACAAGCGAGGATACAATGCAATCAGTAACATTAATCATAGATAAAAGACTTGAACTATCAACAAAATATAAAAAAATGCTGGAATCTGATACCAATAAAGTTATAATTTCAAAAGATCTGCTTACAGCTATAAAAATAATAAAAGATAACGAACCGGATTTGATTATAATATCGGATAGTTTTGATAATGATTTATCAGACTTTTGCAAACAAGTAAGGGCATTGACCTATAATATGCGACCTGTAATAGTAGCTTTATCAAAATCTGCGGATATAAATGACAGAATCAAAGTTTTAAACAGCGGAGCGGATGATTTTTTATCAGAACCGGTTAATATGGATGAATTTAAAGTCAGAATGAACGCTCATTTAAGACGGGAATTTGAATCTAACTTCGATCCGAAACTTGTACTTGGCAATAAAAATTACACCTTAAGAGCAATAAAAAGAGAACTTGTAAAAGATTGCGATTGGGGAATGCTATATATCACAATTGAAAATTTTGACAGTTATAAACAAGCATACACTGAACTTGCATCAGATAAACTTTTGCAAACCTTCACCGCAATTATAAAATCCGGAATTGAAGAAACAGATTATCTTGGACAATTGGAAGAAAATTCTTTTTTAGTTATTACAAACCGACTAAAATGCGAAAAAATTGCTAATTATTTAACTTATGCATTTGATTCTGTTTCGTCAAGATTCTACGCAGAACACGATTTGACAAGAGGGTATATGATTTTGCAAGGGGATGAATTTGCCGGAAAAAGAGTGAATTTTGTTCACACAACTATTGGTGCAATAACAAATTCTTCCGGTAAATACAAGACAATAAATCAAGTTCTAAATTCATTAATACAAATCCATAATCTTGCACAAAAGCCGAACAAATCGGATTATTTAATAGAAAGAGAACAAATCCAAGGTGCAAATAGTGTTTGTGAAAGAAAATATAATAATAAAATTGTAATTTATGAACCTGATAGCGCTTTGAGCACTTTATTAAGCGCTATTTTAGACCTTCAAGGATACGAAGTAATCGTTATGGAAAAATATTTAATGCCTAAAAAAATTATAAATCCGGCACTTGTAATAATAGATGCCGGTGATTTAGGAAAGAAAAACGGACTTAATCTTTGTTATAAAATAAAGAATTCAATTGATTTTAAAAATTCAAAAGTTGTTGTAACATCTGTTGTTCATGATAAAGAACTTGTATTAAATACCGGTGCGGATTTATACTTGCCAAAACCATACGAAATTCCTAATATGATCAGGTGGATTGATTCGTTGGTTAAAGAATTTAACGAAGGCTAATATAGTTAGATCTTTGGAATTTTTATGGTAGTATATATTTAATAAGGAGTGGATATGCTTGAAGGACCTTTTTTAGACAGAAATTGGATGGGGCAAAATCCTGATTATGACAGTTCTGATATTATAATGCTCGGTATGCCGTTTGACGGTACTGTTTCTTATAGACCCGGTTCAAGGTTTGCACCTGAACAAATACGGCTTGCCAGTTGGGGTTTGGAGGAGTATTCTCCTGAATTTGATAAAGATTTGGCAGATGTAAATTTTCACGATGCGGGCGATTTGGAATTTCCGCTTGGGAATACTTATGCTTGTCTTGATTTAATAGAAAAAAATGTAGATCAAATATATAAAGACGGTAAAAAAGTTTTTGGTATTGGCGGAGAACATTTGGTAACTTTACCTGAAGTTAAAGCTGTTTCAAAGTATTATAAAGATTTAGCAATTATTCATTTTGATGCTCATACTGATTTGAGGGAAGAATATTTAGGACAAGAAATGTCGCATAGTGCAGTTATTCGCCATATTTCAAAGTTCATAGAGCCAAAGAATATTAAACAAGTAGGAATTCGTTCCGGAATGAAAGAAGAATGGGAGTTTATGAAGAAAAATAATACTCTTTGTCATAAATATTCTGATATAGATTGTTTAAAAGATAAAAGCATATTTGTGACGGTGGATTTAGATTGTTTGGATCCTTCCGTTATGAGCGGAACTGGAACTCCTGAACCCGGAGGGATGAGTTTTAATGAGTTATCTGATTGGTTTAAGTATCTCAAAAGTTTTAATATAGTTGGTGCAGATGTTGTTGAATTAGCACCTGATTACGATAATAGCGGAGTTTCAACTGCGGTTGCAACAAAAGTTATAAGAGAATTATTAATGGTTATCTAGCGGAGAAATTATTAAAAAAATGGATATTTTAGAAAGAATAGAGTATTTAAAAACCGAAATTAACAAAAGTAATTACGAATATTATGTGAATGAAAATCCTTATTTGACTGATTTTGAGTATGATAATTTATTTTCAGAGCTAAAAGAACTTGAAGAAAAATATCCAATGTTTAAAACATCTGATTCCCCGACACAAAGAGTCGGTTCTGTTAGTGAAAAATTTTTCTCTCACACTCATAAATACAGACTCTACAGTCTTGATAATACTCATAATGAAGAAGAATTGATAAAATGGTATGAAAGAGTTTGCAAAGATTATAACAAAGAATTAGAACTTGTTTGTGAACTTAAAATTGATGGATTAGCGATTGCTCTAACCTATGAAAACGGGTTATTCAAAATAGGTGTTACAAGAGGAGACGGTGTTACCGGCGAAAATATAACCACAAACTTAAAAACTATTAAGGCTATTCCTTTAAAACTTTTTGAAAGCAAAAATTTGGAAGTTCGCGGTGAAATATACATGCCAAAAACATCTTTTGAAAAACTAAATCAAGAAGCAATAAATACCGGAGGAAAAGTTTTTGCAAATCCAAGAAATGCCGCAAGCGGTTCTTTAAGGCAGTTAGACAGTACAATTACGGCAAAACGCGATTTGTCTATGTTTACGTACACCGGTATCTTTGAAGATGAATCTGATCAGAATATCAAAACTCATTATGAGGGAATGATGAAACTGAAAAATCTCGGATTTAAAGTTAATCCTCATATCAGGTTAGTTAAAAATATTCAAGGGGCAATAGATTTTTGTAAAGAATGGGAAACAAAAAGGTTTGAACTTGATTATGCAACTGACGGTGTTGTAATTAAGGTTAATGATTTAAATATACAAAAAGACCTTGGGTTTACCGCAAGAGCTCCGAAATGGGCTACCGCTTTTAAATTTCCGCCTGAAGTTGTATCTACAAAACTATTAGATATCGAAACTAATACAGGTAAAACAGGTATTGTTACCCCTGTTGCAATTTTAGAACCGGTCGAACTTGCCGGATCTACTGTTTCAAGAGCAAGTTTGCATAATTTTGATGAAATAAAAAGACTTGATATAAGAATAGGTGATAATGTCTTAATTATGAAGGCGGCAGAAATTATTCCTAAAGTAATTAAGTATGTCGAAAGTGAAGATCACGAAAAGCTCGAAAAGTATATGCCGCCTCAAACATGTCCTTCATGCGGGTGGAAATTAACATCTAAAAAAGATTTGGTCGGTCTGTTTTGTACTAATCCTAATTGCGAGAGTTTGATGTGTGCTAAAACAGAATTTTGGGTATCAAAAAATGCAATGGATATTGATAATATCGGACCAAATATTATACAACAGCTTTATGAAAAAAATATGATTTCAAGCCCGATTGATCTATATAGGCTACTTCCGCAAGATTTCATGATGCTCGATCTTGTAAAAGAAAAGTCAGCTTCTAATATGTATGTTGCAATTCAAGAAAGCAAAACCCGACCGCTAAACAGACTGATTACTGCATTAGGAATTACTCATGTCGGGAAAGAAACTGCGGAAATTTTAGCAAATCATTTCGGTTCATTAGATAAATTAGCCTCTGCGAATATGGATGAACTTATGAATATTGATTCTATAGGTTCAATCATTGCTGTTAGTGTTGTTAAATTCTTTAGTAATAGCAAAAATATAAAAATGATTGAAGAATTAAAAGAATTAGGAATAAATCCGACATCAATTGTTGCACCTAAAAGTAATAAACTTGAAGGCAAAACTTTTGTTTTAACAGGAACATTGGAAACTTTATCAAGAGATGAAGCATCAGATATTATTAAGCAAAATGGCGGAAAAACATCTTCTTCAGTTTCTAAAAAGACATCTTATGTTTTGGCAGGCGCAAATCCCGGTTCAAAAATTGACAAAGCTCAAAATTTAGGTGTTATAATATTGACAGAAAAAGAATTTCTTGAAATGATAAATTAGAAAAAAGGATAAATAGCGATAGTATGAGAATTATTAAAATTGAAGGTTTTAGAGGACTGTTCCATGTAGCATTTGTAGGAATTTGTATGTTTGCCGGATTCGTTTTATTTCCGGGGCAGATATTTATGAATCTTTGGAATAAGTATTTAGTGACTTTATTTATGTTCCCGCAGATTAATCATTTTCAGGGTATTTTACTTTGGCTGATCGTATTTTTAAGCTACGGAATAATATTTAAAAATCAAGCAGCTGTTCAATTTAAAAGAACAAAAGATTTGACTCCGTCTGATATTGATTTTATTATGCAAAAAGCAAAATTTAGTTCGCAAATTCAACATTTGACTGATATTGTTCAAAGCCATGATATGTTTGAAAAAAATAACAATTTTAAATCTCAAAATAATAATAAGAACGAAGATTTTTCAAGAAAGGAGTAGTATTTATGAAAAAATTATTAATTGTGCTATCTTTAGGGGTAATAATTACAAGTATGCCGTTAACAGCTTTATCTGTTGATACAGCGATAACAAAAGGAACTGTTAATGCGTCTTATTCTGCTGAAAAAGAAGTTTCTCCTGATACTGTTGAGGTTTCAATTGCTGTGAAAACTTCTGATAAAAAATCTATGCAGATTGCATCATCAAAAAATAAAGAAATCTCTAACAATATTTATGAATACTTAAAAAATAATATAAATCCCGCAAACGGTGATTATATCAAAACTTCAAATTACAATGCTTCACCGATTTACAGATATGATAACGGTAAACAATATTTAGACAGATACGAAGTTTCTAATAATGTTGTGATACATACAAAATCTATTGACAAGATTGCAAATCTAATTGATAAATCTTTGGAAATGGGTGCAACAAACGTTAATAGCCTAAATTTCAGCCTTTCTCAAAAAGATAATGAATGTACGGAATTGTTAGCCAAAGCCGCAACTCAAATGAAAAAAAGAGCTAATGTTGTTGCAACTGCTCTAAATTCTTCTGTAACCGGAGTAAAAGATATACATACATCATGTTCAGTTAATCAACCATCACCAAGATACGGATTTACAAGAAATATGTTAATGGCAAAATCTGTCGGAGCAGCTGAAGATGCAGCCATTCCGACTACAAGTATCGAATCGGGAACCATAAAAGTTTATGCAACAGTTGACGGAACGTTTTATCTGAAATAATATAATATGAATTTAATAACATAAAACAGAGGCACTTTAGTAAATTTAAGACCTCTGTTTTTTTAAGTATTTAATAATGAATTATTAATTATTTTTTCTATATTTATCAAGTAAATTTGTACTGCCTGTTTCAGTGTTCACAATATCAATAGAGTGAATACTATCTTTAAGCCCTGTTTCTTGCATTCCTTGCATAGAAACATCCTGTATTTCGGAATTATCTGCGTTTTTTGTTTCATTTTTTTCTTCTTCTGTTTTACTGCCCATCCAACCTTCAACTTTTTTAGCCATCGGTGTTGCAATAAACGGAACAATAACACGTTTTCCTAAAATTGTCGCCGCGGCAATGTTTGTAATATTTCCGATAGTATCTAAACAGAACTTACGCAATTCTTTGTATTTATCAGAAATTTCAGATTTGCTGGATGGAGTTATACCTGCAGCTTTTTGATGGATGCGAACCTTTTCCGTCAAAGGTTTTAATGCCTTTCCTGCCTTGTCAAATGTTTTAGGGAACAGAGAAGTTAACAATTTATTATTTAATTTCTTCATTCCGAAAAACATTCCTATTTGGCAAAGAATCATTAATAATCCGTTTGTTAAATCCAATGCTGAAACAAATTTTCTTCGTTTTTCAGGAATTTTTTTGTTATTTAAACTTTGCGTAACATACATTGCGCAGCCAATACCATCTTTTATACATATTGATGCAATAGTTGAAACGGCCAAAGCTTCAGCGTACTTTTCGCCGTCAAATTTCTTTAAACCGCTTTGTATCTTAGCCCAATTAGTAATACCACCGAATAATTTTGAAGCAACAGAATCGACTATAGCCATTATTTGTTACCTCCGTTCGGGTTATTTTCCTTTTTGACTCCGGCAAGAGCAGGGAAGAATATTTCCATAAACCTTGGATATATCCAATTCAATATCGTGCAACTAGCCGGCATTGTAATTACCGCACCAATTATAATTTTAATCCATTGATTAACAGCTTTACATCTTGTATTTACTAACGCTTGATAACCGTCAACTAAATCTTTATATATTTTCTTTTGTAATTTTTCAGGAACAGAACTAAATACCTTGCTATCGCTTAACAAAGATGATAATTTTGCATTTTTCGGATCAAAACCGCATTTTTCAATTAATGCTGCTAATGTTCTTTGAACTTGGGAAGGAGAAGCATTTGCAGGATCTTCTATTTTTAATTTTTTCAATCCTTTGATTAATCCGTCAATCTCGTCATTTCGGTCACGCATAACCTTAGCGTAAGTGTTCATATCAAAATGATCACCGCATAAATTTTTTATACAGTCTATACGATCTAATGTTCTTTGACACCTGCTCAATCGGACTTTATGGTCATCTTTATCTACAATTTCTTGCAGAATTTGGCGAACATCAGATTTATCTGTATCTTTAATTGCTTGTTTTAGATAATCAAGAAGTTCTGTTTCTCCTTGTGGTAATTTTGACTGATCCAAAATATTTCTTAATTCTGCTTCATTTGTAATTAATTGGTCAGCACGAACCAAATAGAAATCTTTACCTCTTAATTCACCGTTTGAAAAATCATGAATTTTTAATTTTTCAGTACCGGCTGCATAAGAATCAATCTGTTTATTAATTAAATCAGCAATAGTCTTATTATCAACGAATCTATCGCCAATTTTTATTTGACCATGTTCTTCTAAATACTTGGCCATATTTTCCAGTTGTTGGGCATGCTTTGCCTCAACTCTTTTGGCAACTTCTGATTTTATATAAGCATTTTTTTCTTTTCTGCTGTCAAATGTTATGTTTTTATCTTTAATTTCTTTTTTAACTTCTTTTTTAAATTGATTTTCAAGGTATGATTTTGAATTAACTTCGCGTCTGTCTAAAAATAACCAATAATTTTTAGCATAATCGGGATTATTTGTTTGAGCATCTACAAATTTATTGATTAAAGGTTGAACACCGGCTTGCGTAATAATAGCAATTATTGCAGAAATCGGTTGACGCCATGCGGAATATTCCTTTGTGCGCCTAACTTCTGCTTTTTCTTCTTCTGTAGCGCCGGGTTTTGCTTTAACAAAAGGGTTAAAAGCAATCGGGAACGGGGCAACAAAACCCGTACCTGCTGCAGTAATCAAGATACCGCCCAATTCACCGGTCAGATAATCAATCCATTTTGCGCCGGAAATACGTTTCATCCATTTCGGATCTCCGCATAATTGTTTAATATAATCTAAAGTTGATAATGCGGTTCTTGTTCCATTTCCAAATGACGGATTGGAGCCTGAATAATGCTCTGAAGATAAAGCATGACCGGCTAAATTCTTTATTTTTTTGGAATTTACCCCTGAGTCTATACTTTTTCTGACAATATCTACCTGCATAACTACCTTTTACTACCTTCTATTTATATAGAGTTATAAAAAGAAAAAAAATTGCTAAATTTCCCTCGTTTGTAAACAAATATTAACAAATATTTTTCTACTTAACCCGATAAACGCCATCCTTCAATAAGTAATCCCCAAGCGCATTTTGCCCCCACAGGACACCCATAAATTATAGCAGAAAAAAAGATAAAATAAAAGATATATGTTACGATATATTAACTGTGTTTATCTAATAATTTACTTATTCTTGCGAATCTGTCTAATTCAATTCGTAATTTTTTAGTATCTGCGAGTTTCGTATTTGGGATAAACACAATATTGTCATGCCTGTCATCCATAAGAAACAAAGATGGAAATCCTGATAAATCAGCAGATTCTACAAGATTTTTATATTTTTCATCTTCCACATTAACTTTTACGAAATTATATTGATCTTTGTACATGCCATAAAGCATTTCAAATTTTGGCATGAAACCGATACAAAAACGGCACCAATCTGCGTAAAACAAAACTACCATCGGTTTATTTTGTTTTACTGCTTCGTTATAATCCATTCCAACACTGTAATCTGACGGTTTTTTTGGAGTTGCGGCTTCAGCGCTCTGGTTGTTGCTAAACATAATTGATTCAACTTCTTCATCTTGCATTGCTTTTTCAATCCGTGATTGAGTTTGCTGATATTGAATATAACCAACCAGCCCGGCTATAACAGCAAGAGCAAAAAACATGCTTCCTACTAAAATCGCAACATGCTTTTTATTAATTTTTCCATACCATTCTTTTATATCAAACTTCATATCTTATTCTCCTTTTCCAAAATTATAATTGATAAAAGGAAAATAGCAAATTTTGTTAAATATTAATGCTGTTTATAAACATTTTCACCGCAATAAGTTTCAATATTTGGAGTATCAATTTCAAAAACGTGAATTCTTCCCGGACCTAAATCAACAGATATTTCTCCTTCAGAAACTTGGAATTTGCTATCTTTTCCGTATTTAGGTAAAAGATTTTCAAGTTTTTGTGTAGCTTTCATTGTCGGAATTTCAATAATACCTGAAACATTTCTGTTTACGTTTTTATTTGCAATAACAAGAAGTGTTCGTCCATGTCTGTGACGGGCAAAAGCAATAATTTGATCGTTTTTATCTTTTTTCTTATTTAAAACTATGTATGATCCTCGTTTTGTGACTTCCTCATATTTTTCTCGGAATTTCAAACATTCGGTCATGAATTTTCCGATTTGAGGTTCTTTTCCTCCCGGTTTTCTTGCCAAATTAAAAATATCCATTCTCCCATCAGGAAATGGCAGTGTCATTATTGAACTATCCGTTCGTGTATCAGCCCCGACATTTTTATCTTTATACGGATAAACGTAATAGTCGCCTGATTGGAATCCGTCAACAAAATACGGATTTATCATCGGTAAAGTCGCCTGAAGTCCGGAAGTCAAATTACAAAAAACTTCTCCTCCATGAAACATCGGTGAAATATCATCATGAGTTGTAAATGAACCAATAAGTGATTTACCGACATCAACCCGATATGACATATTTAAATTGTCTATAATATACTTGTGGAGTTCTGAGGCATTTGGCCACTCATTAAATATATGAAATTGTCCGTAGTAAGAATCGAAACCTGCGCGCAAGGAATCTTCAGGTCTGTCATATGGCATATTAGCCTGCGGAGATGCATCTTCATAGGTATAAGTTTCAGCAAGCCATGCAAATTCAGGATCTCTTTTTCTTGAATAAGGAATAATAATATCCCAAAATTCAACCGGCTTAGCTCTTGCCACATCAGCCCTTATTCCGTCAACACCCGCATCAATCATCATATCAACAAATTCTTTGTGATACTCTAATAATTTTGGATTCAAAATGCGTTTGCCTTCATCTTCCCAAGGTTGAAACATTCTGATATCATTCCAACCTGCAGGAATTTTGGCAACACCATTTTCTTTTGCCATCAAATCAGGTCGTTTTTTATACAAATCGTAAGATGCACAACTTGGCAAATCAACCATAACTTTTATTCCCCGATTATGGCATGCCGTAACAAACGCCCTAAATTGTTCTATATCAGATCGAGGATCATTTTTATCAATCAATACCGGATCAATTTTTAGTAAATCTTCAGGAGCATAAACAGATCCTGCTGTGCCTTGCGCATTTTCTTTACCCGGAGGGTTTATCGGAAGTAAATGAAGGGTATTAAATCCTTCTTCTTTAATTTTATCCAATCTGTCAATTAAATTTAAAAATGTTCCCGGGGTTTCATTTCCGTCAATGTAGCCGTTACCGTTTTTATCATCTGAATTCGCGATTCTTGGCAGGACACACAATATATTTGCGCTGTTTGTCAGAAATAATGTTCTCAAATTATTTCTGTAAGGTTTTGGAGCTTCATTTAATGCCGGTTTTTCAATTTTATTGATATTATAAGAATTAATTTTAGACTGATTATCAAGATATTTTTCCAGCAAATTTGTGGAAGTAAAACTGACTTCAACAGAATTATTCAATTTTGGATTTGTGTTAAAATAAACAGACTTATTATAAAATTTATTGTAAATCAAATTGGTATCAAAATTTATCATAATTTATGAATTCTCCTTTCCCGGTAATTTCCCAAAGAAAAATTGCGATAATACCGTTCCGGCAGTTAATACAGCGCCAATTGTCCCAAAAGTTTTAAGCCATTTTGTACTGTTAAATTTTTGTTTGCAAAGATTGTTAAACATTTCATCAAGAGAACTTCCCAATAAATTAAATTTAAAGTCTGATCCTGATTTAACTTCATAGTCAAACACTTTATGGAATCGTTTAGGGAAATATTCATATCCGCCTAAGAATTTGAATATATCTTCACGATAACGTGCAAAATCTGATCCAAAAACTGTATCTTTAATACCTTCTAATGTTTTTGAATTTAGTTCTTCATTGTATATGATTTCCATAAAAGCTTTAAAGAAATTTTTATCATTTGCTAATTCGACCAAATCTTTATCGGCAGTGTTTGCAAGATGATCTAAACTTCGTTTTGAATACAATTTTACTGAATAATCACTCAAATGACCGTCAATCAAAGTTTTTTTGCATAAATCCAATAATTCTTTTTTAGATACATCATCTAAATATTTAAAAGTTTGGGAATTAAAATTCATACCTTCATGAACTCTTCTGTAAAAATCTAAAGTATTTAAAATTCTGTAAAAAGAGCTTTTAACCCCGCGAATTCTATCAGTTAAAAAGTTTTTCTGAATGCCTTTTAAAGATGTTCTTCCACTGTCATCATATCCTGAAACCGCAGCAGCAGTAGAGTCTAAACCTAATTCTGATAATTTTTTACCCATTGCATTGAATACATCATCAACCATAGATTGATATTTCGCGTTACCAATTTTTAATTGTTCGCTTTCTTGCCCAAAAACATTTTCTGTCGGAAGTTCAGACAATTTCTTTCTGAGATCTTCTATAGTTTGTTTGTATAACTCATCATCTGAAACTATTTTTTCAAATTTTTCTTTCAAAATGTCACCGGCAAAAGTTCTGTCTAATCGGGATTTTTTAATTTCTGAATCAGTAAAATTAAATGTTTTTAAAAGACTTTCAGTTATATTATTCCAATTATCAGCCAGCATTGTTTCAGGAGCTTGCGCAGCCCTTATGTATGCGTATTTATCTAATACAAACACTCTTGATATAAATCCGTGCATCAAAGTATTTATTGAATGAATTTGAGAAATTATCCCATCTGTTAATTTTGCACTCTGGTTCGAACGCAAAGCTTTTTCCAGCGGAGAAAAATCTGTTTTATTTTTTGAATGCATTAAATTTTTAATATACATATTTAATATGTTATTAACACTGCTGTTTGGATTATTTTGCGCATATGTTTTTACATTTCTTGTGATAAGTGAATTTATTGCCTTTTTATGCTCGGATAAATCTTTTATCCCTTCTGTTAACAACCCTCTTTCGATAAAAGAAGTTTTTATTTCATCTTTAGACGGCATTATTTGATTAATAATTTCATCATCCAATTTAAATTTTTTAAATTCATCTTTTAATGCACTATAGACATTACCTAATACTTCATCATCTACATTGTAGTTTTTGTTTCCGAAAAGATTTGTCAAATCTTGTTTTAATTTTGCTCTCGTTCCAATATCGTACCATTCAGATAAATTAGCGGACAATTTTTCAATAAATTCAGGGGTAATATTTTTACCCTTATATGTTTCTAAAAGTGCTTCTAATTGCTTATTTTCGTCTTTGAATTTGTATTTTTGAGATTCCTGAGTGACATTTTTTAATAAATCATTTGCTTTTTGAGCAGCCATTTTTTCCTGTAACCTTAAAATCGGTTTTTCGGCAGCGTTACATATTAAAGCACTTAAAATCGGAGTAGCTATACCTGATGTAAGCATCCACATGGTGTTGTTTTGAAGGGCAATTTTTCTCATTTTTTCCTGAATATAAGCCCTGCGATTTTTCATGTTTTTATCTACACCAAGTCTGTCACCTATTTTGTTTATTTCGTCATCTGAATATAAATCCCACGGAATAAATTGGTGATCTTGATAGAAGAATTTTTTTCTGCCGTAATTATCAACGTATTGCTGTCTAACATCAACTCCATGAATTAAATATGCAGGAAGCTGCAGCGCCAGTTTTGGCCAAATATCCATTGCCGCAAAAAATGAAGTTAATCCCACAAATTCCATAACTTTTGTCAGCGGAGTTTGTTTTCTTGTTGCTAAATATCCGGCAATAGCAAGCCCGCCAAGTTTCATTCCCACATCATTAATTTTTCCTAATTCATGATCGTTTGCATCTCCTGTTATTGCATGTTTGACTGAATTGAGGCTATATTTAAAATCTTTAAACAATTCTGAGGGGATATCAAAAATGTTTGTTTTTACTAAATGACCGTTGCCTGGTAACGGTTTTATAAATGTATGTGTTGATAATTCTTTATTAATATCAAAATCTTTAGCGGCCTTATCAGATTTATACTTTTGTAATATAGGAGAATTCCCTGTTTGGTATGCTTGTATCAAATTAGTTTTCATCTTAGCACACCACCGTTTCTTTTTTATCATTCATCACAGATTTAATATTTGATTTTGAAGGCTTTTTAGTAATATGCAATGTATTGGCTAACCCTAAAATTGTGGATGCTAATGCAGTTCCTAAAAGAATTTTACCCGAATGTTTTCCTGCAATGGATTTTGATTTTTCTTTGCCGTTTAAAAACGATTCGGTCGCTTTCAACGCACTTTTCCCGAATATTTTTATTGAGTGTGCAAAAACTTTAGGCTGCCAAATTTTAAAATTCATTACTTTAAAATAATGTTTCCAAGAATTTTGGAAAGCTAATCCAACGCCGACTGCCGCCCATAAATATGACGAAATTGTTCTTGCTAAATTTGATTTTATCAAAACTTCTTTATAAATAGGCTTTACTTCCTGATCTGAATCGTTTAAATTTTCTCCGAGTCCGTTTTTCTTTGCAATTTTATCGAAAATAAGATTATGTTCAGGGGTGCCTGTTTTTTTGTAAAGTAAATCCCATCTTGTAAAATCAACACTTTCGCCGATTTTATGATACTCAATACTTGTTAAATCCGAATCTTGCGGTGATTGTTGTAATTGATGTATTACTCTTGCGTACGGGATTTGAGTATCTATTCCGGTGAACCATTTTACAGGTTTATCAATAAAGTTTTTTGAAAATTCCTTAAATAACCCGTAAAAAAGCACCCCTAAAGCCATTTTATTGCCAAGTTGAGATGCTCTTAATTTATCCCTGTGCGCATAACTTTTGTATGCATTAAAAATCGACATCAAGGTGATACTGCCGATAATATAAGGAACATTTCCCATTGTTAAAAATTCATAGAAATTGGAATTTATACTGCCTGTCATGCCTTTTACCGGATAAACCGTAAAGGCTTTTGTAATTTTATCAACTCCAATCCTTGCACGAGTGGAAAAATTATTTTCTAAAAGAGTATCCCCATCGTACATTTCATCCGGTTTTTTCCCGGATTCCTCCCCATAAAACTTTGGTGTTTTATCGTTAAATTTTATGTTTATCGGTAAAATCATGACCACTCCGCGCAGTATATTAATATCCCTAAATAATTTTTTTTGTCAGCGAAAATTACTGTTTTTACAATTTTTTACATTTTAATAAAAAGCTATGACATTCTTCACTATCCTTGTGATCTAATGTCATAGCATTTATTATTTATTTTATTTAATAGCTTTATTTGCTCTGTATAAACTCTTTTCTTTCCCAAGAATTTCTAATATTCCTACCATATCAGCACCGCAAGTTCTGCCTGTAATGGCAGCACGAATTGCCCACATGGTAACTTTTGGTTTTATGCCTACAGATTCTTTCCAAAATGCTCTAAAATCTGCCAATTTTTCATGAAGATTTTCTTCATTCCAATCCCAATCTTTTGCTTTTGAAACAAAATCTTTCAAAACATCTTGAGCAACATCTGTATCTAATGTCTTTTCTTGTGCTTCAGGATCAATTTGAACATCTTTTCCAAAGAAATAAGGAACAGCATCTGTAATATCCGATAAAAGAGTAAGCGGTTCCCTTGTTATTTCAACCATTTTTGTATATTGTTCATCAGTTAATTCCGTAAGATCATATTTTGTCAAATACGGTTTTAGCATTTGTTTTAGCTGTTCAATCGGGATTTGTTTTATATAATGACCGTTCATCCATTTTAATTTGTCGTATTCAAAAATTGAATTTGAAGATGAAATTTCTCCGATTCTAAAATCTTGCGCAATTTGGTCAACGGTTTTAATTTCTTCCCCATCAGAAGGCGACCATCCTAATAATGCAACAAAATTAATCAACGCGTCTGTCAGGTACCCCTGTTTTACAAAATCTGAAACTGCAGTTGCACCGTGACGTTTTGATAATTTACTGCGATCAGGCGCTAAAATCATCCCTAAGTGCCCGAATTTCGGGACTTCAAATCCGAGTGCTTCAAATATTAATATTTGCTTATATGTATTTGAAATATGATCTTCCCCTCTAATAACGTGAGAAATTTTCATCAACGCATCATCAATTACAACCGCAAAGTTATAAGTAGGAGCTCCGTTAGATTTTTGAATAACAAAATCTCCTAAAAGATTTGTATCCATATGAAGTTTTCCTTTTACGATATCATCAAATTCCAGAATTGATGAATCGTGAAAAGCTTTTTGAGCTTTTGCAATATTAAATCTGATAGCAGGTTTTCTTCCTTCCGATCTTAATTTCGCTTTTTGTTCTTCTGTTAAATTTTCACATTTTTTTGAATAAACATAAGCTCTTTTAGCCTCAGTTGCTTCTTGTTTTTCTTGTTCAAGTTCTTCCGGAGTGCAAAAACATTCATATGCAAATCCTGAATCTAAAAGTTTTTGAACATATTTCGGATAAATATCAAAACGTTCAGATTGCGTATAAGGGCCGTATGGTCCGCCTACATCCGGGCCTTCATCCCAGTTTAAACCCAAAGCTTTCAAACTGTCAAAAATATTATCTATATATTCTTGAGAAGTTCTGTCTGCATCAGTATCTTCTATTCTTAAGATAAATTTTCCATTGTTTTTTTTAGCAAACAAATAGTTAAATAAAGCAGTTCTTGCTGTTCCGATATGCAAATTCCCGCTTGGAGAAGGTGCAATTCTGACTCTTACTTCTGACATATTTATATCCTTCTTTCTTTTAATATCAAGTGCATAACAAAAGTAACACAGCAAAAAAAGATTTTCAAGGTTTAAACTAATTTTAAAATACCCCTTTACAAAAAGTTAGGTTTGCCTTACAATGTAAATCAAGATGAACATGCAAAATAAAAAAATAACAGCAAGCCTTGAAGATTACCTTGAAGCAATTTATGAAATTATTGAAGAAAAAAAAGGTGTCAGAGTTGTTGATATTGCAAATAAATTAAATGTCAGAAAATCTTCTGTTACGGAGGCATTAAAAACACTAAAAAATAAAGGTTTAGTTAATTACGGCAGATATGATGTAATTTCTTTAACAATTGAAGGTGAAAATACCGCAAAAAATATTTCTAATAAGCATAAGTTTTTATATAAATTTCTTAAAAATAATCTGGGCGTCAGTGAAGATGAAGCATCTGAAACGGCGTGCAAAATGGAACATGTGATTTCGGACAACGTATTGAAAAAATTAGAAAATTTTATTTTAACAAAGTGCTAAAAAGATATACCCTCCTTATAATACAGGGATCTATAAATCCCAAATATTAAAAACTCCGATAGAATTTATCGGA
The DNA here is from genome assembly GCA_946545285.1 of uncultured cyanobacterium. Lineage (GTDB taxonomy): Bacteria > Cyanobacteriota > Vampirovibrionia > Gastranaerophilales > Gastranaerophilaceae > Zag111. Next base: position 23,358 of record CAMNNA010000001.1, read on the forward strand.
GTTTTTTTTATAATTAATTTTTATTCATAGTAAGTAACACCGTTTTCCGTATAAGAACTTTCCATTTTAGGTTTATAATTTCTGTCAAAACGTGAAACAGGTTTTACATTATCTGTAACATATGATGTTTGAGGCATAATCCGGTTTCGTCCGTAATATAGTCTTCTTCTCGGGCAATACGGTCTTGCAACTTGTGGATAAACTGAAGAATTTCTTATCCTTTCCAATTCAAGATTCATCGCTTGACGGTAAGGCAAAATCAGTCCGCTGCCTGTTTGAACTCTAACCGGAACTCCTGTATTTGAATAGTAAATACTATAACAATGTCCGGAATTTCCCAAAATTAAAAACAAAATTGTAAGTAAAAAAATCTTATACATATTCCACCTGCTTTTGTACTTTTAATAAAATAACTTATAAATAAAATTTTGCTACTTTTATAGTAATAAGTTTTACAAATCGTTATAATATAAGATTATTTAACTTCTTTTTGATATGCCCAAGCAGAGTGATTATGAATACTTTCAAAAGCTTCACAGTCAACTTCAAATTCAGTTATTATACTGTTATTTCTGAATTTTACTACAATTTCTCTCAAAACATCTTCTACAAAACGCGGGTTTTCGTATGCATGCTCTGTAACGTATTTTTCATCTTGCCGTTTAAGTATTGAATAAAGAGGACATGACGCGCAGCTTTCAACCGTTTCAATTAAATCTTCTATCCATATATGCTTATCTTCAGGATATACAATTTGAACGCTTATTAATGCTCTTTGATTATGTGCGCCGTATTGAGAGATTTCTTTTGAGCACGGACACAAAGTTGTTACCGGAACTTTTACCCCTAAAATAAACTTGTATTCTCCTTCTTTATTGATTATTCCTTTAAAAGAACAATCATAACTCATGGGTGCTGATAACTTTGTAACCGGAGCTTTTTTGTTTATAAAATATTTGAAAGTAAATTTAATTTCACCTGATTGTGCGTGTAATTTTTTTATTACTTTTTCTAAACACCCTTTAATGTCAACACCTAAAAGATTTTTAGTTCTCCACTCATTCAAAACTTCAACAAATCTGCTCATGTGAGTACCTTTATAATTTTTAGGTAAAGATACCGCTACTTGCGCCTGCCCCCAAACGGTTTGATCGGTGTTATTCTTACGCTGAATAATAAGGGGAAGATCTATATTTTTAATTCCAACCTTTTGGATATCTACATTTCTCGTATCAACAGAATTTTGTATATCTATCATACTTTAAATCATATAAAAAACAAGATTTTCGGGCAAGATAATTTTCAATTGTTTAAAAATACTTTACTAATTTGCCAAATTTGTTTGGTAATTTAAAATATATGGTATGGGATATATTTTATTAGTTAGTGAAAATAGTGATATTCAAAGTCGCATAAAAAGTTTAATTGATAAGAAAAATAACAACTTCAGTTGCTTTTCAAATCAAACGTCAATATATGATATGGTTGAATCAGAGCAAATTGATGTGTGTTTAATTGATGAAAATTTGGAAGATATTAATCCGATATTAGTATCAAAAAAAATAAAATCCCGTCAGGAAAATTGTCAAATTATTTTATTAACTAATGATGAAAATATAAATGATGATTTTTTTAAAATTGTTAACGGCTTTATCAGTTTAAAAGAATCGGATAAACTTATATCATCAACAATAAACTGTTTTAAAGAAACTAAAAACAATATTGATAAAATATCGCAAAAAAATCGAGATTTAACTGATAGCCTTTATAAGTTGAATGTTTTATATTCAACAAGTTCACAGTTTGCGGGAACATTAGATATAAAACAACTTTTAGATTACATGTCAGAAGGTTTGGACAAATCGCTTAGTTTTGATTTGAATTATATTTTATCTTTTGGCTTTGAGCAAACTCCGGTTTTGATTGTGAATTCTTTATATAATGTGTCTGAGGAATTTTTAAATGCTTTAAAAACACGTGCTATATTTAATTATAAATCACTATTTGACGGGAAAGAAATTCCATTCGAAATTGATGAATCTGATGTAAAAATAATTAAAAATATAAAAAATCCTAATGAAAAATTTAATTTTTCATTATTTCAATATGACAACATGTTTGCACCAATTGATTTGGGGGATAAGTTTTTTGGATGCATAGAAATTTTTAAACAAAAAACTTTTACAACGGATGATTCTGCGTATTTTCAAACAATTGTCAGACAGGTTTCCCTGCCGCTAAAAAGTGCCGGTTTATATAAAGAAATAATAGAAAAGAACCACGAATTAGAAAAACTTGAAAGAGTAAAATCTGAATTCATCTCTATAGTTTCGCATGAATTGAGAACCCCTCTTACACCGATTAAAAATGCGCTTTCAATCTTACTTAGCGGGAAATGCGGAGGGTTAACCGAAAACGCATCAAAATTTATTAATATGGCAAAAAGAAATGCTGATAATTTGACCAATATAATAAATGACATACTGGATATAAATAAAATTGAAGCAGGAAAAATGGAATTTAACTATAGAATTATGAATATATATTCAGTAGTTGAAAATGTAAAATCTGCGTTTGATATAGTCGCAAAAGAACATGATATTAGTTTGATTGTCGATAATCAAGAGGATTTACCTGATATTTATGCAGATTCTCAAAGATTGGGGCAAGTTTTAACAAATTTAGTTTCAAATGCAATAAAATTCACACCGGATGGTAAAAATATTACAATTCGTTCAGAATTAAAAAATGCAGATGATATTGCAATGAATCCTTATTTCGAGAAGGATTTAAAGTGTTTATCAGGAGACTATATCATGGTAAGCGTTACAGATGAAGGAATAGGGATTAAATCCGATGATATTTTAAAAGCATTTGATAAATTTTCACAAATAGAAAATTCCCTAACCCGTAAAAGCGGCGGAACAGGTTTAGGTTTGCCGATTGCAAGACAGTTAATAAAAGCTCATAAGGGTGCAATATGGTGTGATAGCGAAGAAGGTAAAGGTTCAAGTTTTCATTTTGTAATTCCTGTTTCAAGTGAAATTACTCCATGTAAAACCGTCGAAAAAGAACTTTTGTAATATAATAAATATATGAAACGCAAAATTAGTATACTGGGTTCAACCGGCTCAATAGGCCGTCAAGCACTGGAAGTTATAGAAAAATTAGAGGATAAGTTTGAAATAATCGCTTTATCCGGCGGCAGTAATGTTGAATTACTAAAACAGCAAGCATTGAAATTTCGACCGAAATACGTTTGCATAGGCAATAAAAATGCTCAAAAAACAGAAATTCCCGAAACAGAAATAATATATGGTGAAGAAGGATTGGAACAGATTTGTTCAGATAAAGAAAATGATATTATTCTTGTTGCAGTATCAGGAAAAATCGGATTAAAACCGACCTTAAAAGCCATCGAATCAGGGATTGATATTGCTCTTGCAAATAAAGAAACGCTTGTTATGGCAGGAGAAATCGTAATGCAAAAAGCAAAAAATGCAGGGGTAAAAATTATTCCTGTTGATAGCGAACATTGCGCAATTCATCAATGCATTAAAAATATATCACAAGTTGAAAAACTTATAATCACAGCAAGCGGAGGACCTTTTTTAAAAAAAACAATAGATGATATGAAATCTGCAACTGTAGAACAAGCTCTTGCTCATCCGAAATGGAATATGGGCAAAAAGATTACAATAGATAGTGCAACGTTGATGAATAAAGGTTTAGAAATAATAGAAGCCCATCATTTGTTTAATATTGATTATGATAAAATAGATGTAGTTGTTCATCCGCAAAGTGTTGTTCATTCTGCTATTGAATATAAAGACGGAAGTGTAATCGCGCAATTGGGATTACCAAGTATGCATATTCCTATACAGTATGCAATTTGTTATCCGGAAAGATTTGAAGGAATAAAATCCAAAAGCTTCAGTTTTTCAGAAATCGCAAGACTGGATTTTGAAAAACCTGATTATGAAAAATTTCCGGCACTAAATATGGCATATAATGCCGGTAAACAAGGTACGGGAGCAACAACAATTTTAAATGCGGCAAATGAAGAAAGTGTTTTTGAGTTTTTGGATGGGAAAATAAAACTCTATGACATTTATAAAATAGTAGAAAATATGTTAAATGTATTTTCCGGAGAAAAACCGCTATCAATAGATGAAATATTTGATCTGGATAAAAATGTAAGAATAAAAACGCAAGAATATATTTTACATGGACTTGAAAAAAAAGTTTTTTTGCCATAGGCTACGAGTAGGTGATTAGAGATACCGAATTTTGATAAATGATCCAAGCAGGTTTCCCGAGCGGAGTCGTTATCACTAACATGACAATTGAATAAAATATGCGCCCGTAGCTCAGCTGCCCTGCGGCGAGCTGTGAGACAAGCCGAGCGGACAGCGTCCGCGAGGTGGAGTCGAGGGAAACAGAGTTGGATTGCGATAAGCAAGCCAAGCAGGTTTCCCGAGCGGAGTCATTATCACTAACATGACAATTGAATAAAATATGCGCCCGTAGCTCAGCTGCCCTGCGGCGAGCTGTGAGACAAGCCGAGCGGACAGCGTCCGCGAGGTGGAGTCGAGGGAAACAGAGTTGGATTGCGATAAGCAAGCCAAGCAGGTTTCCCGAGCGGAGTCGTTATCATTAACATGACAATTGAATAAAATATGCGCCCGTAGCTCAGCTGGATAGAGCGTTTGGCTACGAACCAAAAGGTCGGGAGTTCGAATCTCTTCGGGCGTACTTGACGGGACATAACTTATGTTATGTCCCGTCAAGTCTGTTTAAAGGCAGTTCGAAGAACTCCACAAAGCGACCGCTTTGTCAGGAGTTCGAGCGAGTTGCGAGCAGAGGCTGGAGCAGATTTTGCTTGTGGCTGAAAGCCACTAAAAGCAAAATGCGGAATGCCGTTTATTGCGAGCAACTCAAGACAATCTCTTCGGGCGTAAATTAAAAGGATAGGGTTTATCACTATCCTTTTAATTTACGTTTGAATATTGATGAGAATTCTTATTGGAGTTCGAGCGACCTGTGAGCAGAGTGCGAAGGCTTGATTGCGAAATAATTATAAAATTATGTAGCAATCAACCGTAGACACGTTTAATGCGAACAGGTCAAGACAATCTCTTCGGGCGTAATAAAAAAGATAGGGTTTATCCCTATCTTTTTTATTACGTTAGGAAGTATAAGAAGCTCTGGATTAGGAGTTCGGCGCAAGCGAGCCAAGTGGCGGTTTTATGCCCGTTTTGGTCGAAAGCAAACAAGGGTAAACTGAAGTTTCTACCAATACACCATTATATCAAAGCAGTCAGAAGTTGTTTAAGACTATAAGTTTCAAAACGAACTAAAGTCAACGATTCTTACATTTTTTACTTAGTTTTGCCAATGGCATCAACCGTTGCTCGTTTGTTCAATATCCATTTTCTTGCATAATTGAAGGTCCGGTACTTCGTACCTGCCTCTGCTCAGCGTGCAAAAAAAAGTTGCCATTGAATAACGGCAACATTAAATAAACACGAGGATATTAAGAGAGAGAGAGTATAAAAAAACTTTTTTTGCTTAAATCCTGACTTTCATTTATATTTTATGATTTAACTCTTATTTTCCTTTTTTACTTTTTTAAATTTCCCTTACACTTATATAAACAATTTTTACTCACAAAAATTGCCTAATTTATTAAAATGTTGTTAACATTACTTAAAAACAAGGGGAAAATAAATATTATACATGCATTTTGTATATACTTTTTATTTCAAAAACCAGAATAAGCTTAACAATTTATTAACTTTAATTAGCATGGTTGTTATGCTTTTTTATTCCTTCACGAATTTCAACAACATCAGTGCCTAACTGTTCAAGAGCCTGCATTGCGGTAGAATCGGGCAAAGTTGTTATTGCCCAAAGTAAATCGGAAGATTCAATTTTTGTTTTATTAGTTTTTTTAGCGTACTCCCATGCCAGTTCCAAAACTTTTTTAGCACGAGGCGTAAACACGATTTCACTATCAAAATAATCATTACCGACACCAATAATTTTTTCTACAATAATTCTTGCATCACGAATGGTTATTTCCAATTCACTTAAAACCTTAGCGCCGATACCTGTTGCTTCACCGATTATACCAAGCAAAAACATTTCTGTTCCGACAATATTTTTCCCCAATCTGCGCGCCTCTTGTTTTGCTAAACGCAAAATTGTAAGAGTTTCAGGCATTTGTTTTTCTATTGGTTTGATAATAGTATGAGCTAAATCGTCATCATTTATATTTATTTCTTTAAAAATATTGTATGCAACACCTTTTTTAGCCTTCAACAAACCTAAAATCATGTGTTCGGGCAAAACTTCAGATGAACCCAATTCTTTTGCGGTTTGAAGAGCTAAACTCATTACTCTAAATGCGTTTGGAGTAAATACAATTTGTCTTCCTTCATATTCGGCTTGTCTGGATTTTACCTTTGACAATTTATCTTCAAATACAACTTCATTAATACCAAAACTTTCCAAAATTTTTGTCAAATCAGATGTTTTGTCTTCTAAAATTGAGGATACAATTTGTTCTGTTCCTAAAATTTCGTAATTGGAAGTTGATAACTTTGACACGGCGCGCTCAAAAACTTTGGACGATTCTTCATTATCAAACAATGAATCTGTTTCTTCTGTTAAATCTATTTCTTTTTCATTTTCTTTCGATTCAATTTCAGGGTGAAGATCATTTTTAACTTTTCTTTGAACAAGTTTTTCTATCAAAGGACGGGATTTATCAATATCAAAACCAAGATTTGTAAGATACTGAGAAATTTTTGAATGTTGATCGTTAATGACCGCAAGCATAAGATGTTCATAGTGAACTGTAGAATTTTCCGATTCTTGAGCCAAATCCATTGTTCTTGTTAAAATTCTTTTAAAGTCATCACTAAACGGTAATGCAGATGTTAATTCTGATTCTTCGATGTTTAGAGACATGTAAATTTCCTTGGCAAGACGTTCGTAGGTAATATCATAAGAGCTGAAAATTCTTGCGCAAAACCCTTTTGTTTCTTTTACCAACGCCAAAAGCAAATGTTCCGACAAGACTTTTGCGCTATGGTCATAAATTGCAATATTTTGAGCTTCAACTATTACATTAAGTGCTTTTTCGGTAAATTTTTCAAACAAATCAATCTTCCTTATTCTTCAATTTCGTCTTCAAGGTTTTCCACATAATCGCTGACACGTTCAAATTCATCATCATCTTCAATGGTTTCAAAATAGCTTTCGCCGTCTTCTTCAACGTATTTCATAATAACAAGTTCAGGATCATCATCTTTATTGTCACTTTCTAACAAAAGTGCATATTGACTACCTTCAAACTCAACGATATCAAATAATTCGCATTTTAGAGTTTTACCTTCTTCATCAATAATCTCGATTGTGTTGTTTTCAATTTCTGACATTTTAGTTTCTCCTATAATTTATTTTCTTGCAAGGTACTGTTCCAGTATAATACAAGCACTCTCAATATCAACAAGTCCTTTATTTTTCTTAAAATCTATTTTTTTTTCTTTTAAATTTTCTTGTGCCTGCTCTGATGTTAATCGTTCATCTTCAAAAATAATTTCATAACCTTTTATTTTAGATGCGAATATTTCACAATCTTTTGCTTGAAAACCTTTTGTATCATCCATATTTAAAGGAAGCCCGACAACAATTTTTCCGACATGATTTTCTTTTGCTATTTTTTGGATTTGCGCCAAAGATTCTTTTTCTGGATTTCTTTGTAAGCAGCAATAACCCGATGCAACCATCAAAAGATAATCACTCAATGCCACACCAATCCTTTTTGTACCTACATCCAAAGCCATTACTTTATACATCAAAATCCCCAATCCAATTTAATTCAATATATTCAAGTTTTTCATCAATAATATCTTGTTCAAAATCAAACACATTCATTGTTTTGTCATATTTTATCAATGTCAAATATTCATAAATACTGCGTCTTAAAATATTTTCAAGGAATTTGTCTAAAATATTCTCATTATTCATAAGAGAATAAATTTTCAAAGCTTCATCTTCTTTGCCTATAGAATATTTTATGTAGGCACTATACAAAAGTTTTTTCTTCCAAGATATTTTTTCATACTCATCAAAGACTTGATTTTTATAATCAGATACCAAAGAATCTAAATTCGACTCAGTTTTTAAATCTTTTAACAAACTGTTAAATTCGTCGCTATAATTAGAATCTAAAAACCACCTGACAGAAATTTTCATTTTATCAATTTCTTGAAAAACACTTTCATCAACAGATTCACGATGAAGTTTTTCTTTTAGAATTTGCTCGATATAATTTTCATCATAATCAATATCAACTAAAAGATTTTTCCAACAAACATATTCGTAAGGTAAAACCCAATTTTGCGAATTATTTTTTGTTGTAAATTCAGCATTAGCTAAAATAGTTTTAAAAACAGAAGGACTGACGGATGCTGTTCTTTCATCTTTCAAAAATCTTTCTAATATTTTATCGCATTCAAACTGTGAAATTTCAAAAAAGCCAAAACAATCCCGAATCCCTTTATCCAAATTTATTACAATAGAAACAAAACGAATTCTTCCTTCAGGAGTCTTTCTTGTAAAAATCATTGCAACATCAGAATGAGCATCAGGATATGTAACATAAAACTGATCCGCTACTGTATCAGATAATATTTTTTTATAAAATTCCTTTGTATTATCAACTCTCATCCCTGACATCTTTAATATCGCTAAAGATCTTCTGATTTCTTGAGAAAGCTCGCCTTTTGCAAATTTTGACATTTCTTCTAATGTATGCAACGCCAATTGAGATTTAGTTCCGGATAATAATTTTAGCGCCTCTTTACCCTGAGGGCTGTTTGGTTCTGATTCAAAAACCGGGACCAAAATATTTGCCAAAATATCTTCACTAAAATCGTTTGCTAAGGAATTTAATAAAGTTATCTTATCTTGAACACTAATTGTTGCCATAAAATCCATAAAATCAATTTGAACTTCAGGATTAATAACTGCAGAATTTAAAAGTTGCTTAGTATTTTCATCCAAGATTTCAGGATTTTCTTTTATTATATCTTCGTTATTTTCAAAGGACCAATCAGAATCAAGTTCGCGAAGAATGTTTAAAATCATGATTTTTACTTCACTTTGCAGATTCGTATTTTTTAACAAATCCCAAAATTTTGCGATTAATTCGTCTTTTTCAACGTAACGCTCTAACAAAAAACAAATAACAGGAATTTTATCTTGATTTTTTAAAGATGAAAGCTCTTTAAATAACAATTTTGTTAAAACGCTTTTATCTTCCAAAGAATCAAACATCTCAAAATCCTCAAGACAATTTTGAATGTCTTGAGGAGAATTAATTTTCTTCAACAAGATGTTAATAGTTGATTTTATTTCAAACGGACTTAGTTGTTTTGTATTTTGAAAGCTCAATTTTACCTTGCCTCACCCCAAAACGCATCCAAAATGTGCTGCGCTTGCGCACTTGGCATGCGATCTTCCAAAATCAAGTATTGAACGGCAATCATAGCACATTCAGAACAAATATTTACCCCGGGACCCTGAACCATTTTTATAACCTGAGTATTTGGACGGCCGCAAAAACTGCAATATACAGGTTCTTGCGAAATTGTTTCTTCTTTTATTTTCTGAGACTCACCTTTAGAATGTCTTTTTTTAGCGCCCAGACTAACCACTTTTTCGTCTGACATGTATTTCTCCTTTAAATTTTTCTTTATTGTAACTTAAATTAAATAAATTTGCCATATACTTAATATTAAATTATAATACAAATGTCAAATATAAAATAAGAGGGTAGATTTTTGAAAAATTTGTGTTTTATATTAAGCATCTTAACAGTCGCAATAATTTCTACTGCATGTATAAATAACCTAGCAGTACAAGATTTAAACAATAAAGCTAAAGAATATATGAATAAAGGAGATTATACTCAAGCTATTGAACGACTCAAGTCCAGCCTTGATCTGGACCCTGCAATATTTGAAACGCATTATAATTTGGCAGTTGCATACACAGAATCAGGCGACTACATTAATGCTGTTGAACAATACGAAAAAGCCTTAGAAATCAAAAAAGATCCTGATATTTATTATTCTTTGGCAACGGCGCAAAATAATCTTGCTGTTGATTTAGAACAAATGGTTGTCAGATTAGACAGTGATAAAAATCTTGTTGCGGCAAAAGATTATGAATTTGAGCAGGAAGATTTGACAGATGATGAAAAAGATCAAATAAAAGATCTTTACGAAGATGCTGTCAAAAATTATGAAAAATACCTTCAATTAAATCCGCAGGCCGCTGATAAAGCAGAAGTTCAATCTCAAATCGAAAGAATAAAAACAAATTATTTAAAAGACGAAAATTATGAGGAATAAGAATTTATAAATGATTTTGACCCCTCCAAGTGACATTGCTTTCAAAATTTTCAATTTCCCTGTCTATTGGTACGGGATAATTATGGCAATATCAATCTTTATTGGATTTTTATGTGCAAATCATCTTTACAACAAGCTAAATCCTGACGAAAAAGATTTTATTATTGAAAATGCACCTGTTATAATTGTTTTTGGAATGCTATCGGCAAGATTTTATTTTTGTTGTTTAAATTTTAAACATTATATAGCAAATCCTATAGAAATACTTAATTTTAGACAAGGCGGTCTATCTATACATGGGGCATTAATTGGCGCAATACTCACAATCACAGTAATTTGCTTAAAAAATAAAATTAAGATATTAAAAATTCTGGATTGTTGTTCTATTGCAACGATTTTGGGGCAAAGCATCGGAAGATTCGGAAATTTTTTCAATTCTGAAGCTTACGGATTTCCTGTTTTAAATCAATCCTGGGGACTTTATATTGAACCTGCTAAAAGAATTTTTGAATTCCAAAATTACAGTTTATTTCACCCTGCATTTCTATATGAAAGTTTCTTTGATCTTTTAGGATTTTTCATTTTATTATTTATTTTTTACAGAAATAAACATAAAATAGACGGAGTAATATTTTTTCTATATCTGATTATTTATGCAATTATAAGATTTTTCATAGAAAGAATAAGAATAGACAGCGCACTTAATATAGGGAACATACATATTGCTCAAATTGCATCCGTTTTAATATTTTTAATCGGAATTTTCGGGTTATGTTTTTTAAGATACAAATATTGCGAAAATAAAAAAAACGAGTTATAATGATGTATATATAAATTATAAAGTAGCACCGATATGATTAATATTTTCCACAAAAGAATAAATAATAAACGAGGTTTTACATTAACAGAAGTTCTTCTTGCTATCACCTTGGTTGGGGTTATTGCAGCCTTAACAGTTCCTCCTGCAATAACAAGGTTTTACAATAGAATTTTTGATACAGCATATAATAACGAAGTTAAAAATTTGGAAAATATGCTTAATAATTTTATTGCAAGCGAAACACCGGGAATTCCGTCATATAAAATAATGTCAGATTATGTAAAAAGTATACGAATTTGCGGAACAACCGGAGAATATTGCTTTGCACAAAAATATTATGAATATGTTGACAAAGTAAAAACAGATTATACCCCGCATTTTGTCGGAGAATGTGCCATTTTACAAAACGGAATGAGCTTATGCCTTAATAACGATGGGGCGCAAGACGATTTAGAAAAAACAGGAAAAATTTATAAAGAAAAAATATATAAACTTTCCGGAATAATTGATTTAAACGGAATAAAAAGACCAAATGTTTACGGAATGGATTTGAGAGATTTTGAAATTACGGCAAAAGGAACAAATACCTATACACAAAGAACGGTTGGTGAAATTATCACCTGGGAAAGTAATACGTGTGAAACAGCAGATAAAGAATGTTGTACAACAGATTCCGAATTTTTTGAAAACCACAGATCAGAATGTTGCGCACCCGAAACTATGTATGCCGGCGAAGTAAAATGCAATGGTGATTAATATTAATTAAAGCCTATTTCAATATATCTTTTCTGTAAGAATAATTTTTATAGGTTTCAAGTTCTAGAATCAGGTTATTTTTTGCTCTGTTTAGAGTTTTTGCACTTTCGCATAAAACAATATTTTTGTTATTGTTTTTATTCTTTAACAAAACAGAAATATAATATAAATCATTCGTTTTTATAATTTCATAATCATCTGCAAAATATCCGCTAATACAGGCATTTATTAGATCAATTAAATCAACTTCCGTTGAATTCAAAACAGATTCAGCACAATGATTTCTTATAAACGGAAAAATTTCTTCAGCAGAAAGAATTTCATCTTTATCAAGATTAAATTCTATCCCGAAAAAACCCATATAAACACTATTTTTTTTAGATAAAGAGTTTATAATATTTTTGGCAATTTCAACAGTTTTTGCTAAAATTTCTTCAGAAATTTTATAATCAGGGCAATATCCGCCCATACCGTCAGTCAACATTGCGCAATCAGAATCTTTTTCAAATTTATATTCTTTAAATGTTGTAATCGGTAAAACTCCGTAACCGTCTGTTATAAAATACACACTGAATTTATGCCCAAAAGTGTATTCTTCAATAAGTATTTCAGATACATTTTGTATTTCAAGCATATTATAAATTATTTCAGATGCGAATTTTTTTGTCGGGCACAATACCTTGTCTGCGCAAACATCAGACGTTTTTACAATAACAGGAAATTTACAATCATCTAAAAAGTCGTTAGCTAAATTAATTTTATCAAACACCCCGAACTTAGATGTGCCCGAGTTTATCCTATATAAAAGCTTTTTACCATGAACTCCGTTTAAAAACGGAATAGATGAACTTTTATCCGGAGAAAATACCTTTTGTTCATTAGAATTAAAAAAGTCTCCGACCCCGGCATTTAACGATTTTGCACAAAATGGTATTGTAAGAGAAATACCATTGTCCAAAACAAATTTCAATAATTCTTCACAATTATTTTCCCTAATATCTACTGTTTTAAAATCACTTTCAATATCCCCGTTTCCTGCGATGAAAATTTCAGAACAAAACTCACTTTCTTTTAATTTTTTAGCAAGTGCATTTGAAGAAATATTATTTCCGACAATCAAAATTTTTTCTTTTTTCATAAGAAAAATTATACTACATAAATCGGATGATTTTTATTAAGTTATATTAAATATTTTAAAAATAATATGGTAAAATTATGACGTAAATAATATTATCATTAAAAACAACTACAGGTAAGTAGAAAGGTTAAATTATGGCAGGATTAGTAAATTTATTAACGAATGTATTACAAGCACCGAGGGTAAACACAACCGCTCCGATTTCGCAGCCTGTCAGCCCATATGGAAATAATCCGTTTGTAAACTATAACGGCACTAATTTTTCAAATAGATTCTATGCTCAAAACAGACCGGTAAAAGGCGGCTATTTTGCAGGATATTACAACGGCAAACAAAATATCGTCGGTCGCCGATTATTTGTTGAAGTTTAAATTCCTAAAACAGATCAGTATCTCGGAATTATCCAGTTATTTGCTTCAACGGCATTATAACAGATATTAGGGCCTCCGCCTTTACAACCGCTTAAACTTTTATCGTTAATACCTCCGACAATATGCCCGTCGCGTCTTATATAGAATGAAAACAGATCTTTTCCTATCACATTAGGAGCTTTTGACATTGTATTCAAATCAACAATAAACCTGCCGATTAAATCATCCTTAGTACCTGTATTCCATGGTTGACCTGGGTAAACACCATCAGAATTATATACTTTGGAATAGAATAATTGAACCCCGTTACTTAAAATTACTGATTTTACAGAATAGGAAGACCAACCATCAAAGCCTTTTCCGCCATTTAGAGTTTTATACTTATTATCCATAAACCGAAATGACTCATCCGTTACTTTTATATTAAGCACGTTTTTGATACTTTCATAATCTTTAAAATCTGTATTTGCTAAATTTCTTGTTTTATGTAAAAGCAGTTGATCTTGTGCCGATTGTTCAATAGCTGCAACAGTATTTTGTAACAAAGTTCCGTTGACTTTGTTATTAATATCAGTCATAACAGTCGGGATAGTAAGTGCCGCAATAACACCGATTATCCCTGTTGTAATCAATACTTCCGCTAACGTAAATGCTTTTTTTAATTTTCTTTTATTAAACATATAAAATCCTTTCTATTTATTATAATTACTAACTGCCGCTACCACCGCTACCTGAACCATCCGCATACGATTCACCTGCTGAAGATGCCGCAGCAGCCTCTGCTTCAGCTACTTTTTTCTTTGCAATTTCAATATAATCAGGATCATAACTCATCATTTCAAGTAAAGCTGCACAAGCTGCCGAAAATCCTGAACTTTTGCAATCACCTAAGTTAGATCTTACATAGTCAATCTTGTACTCCGTACTGCCAAACACGGAAGTTGTCACAGTACCTGTACTCTGTAAGTTATATTCCCATAAGTCAATTCCGGCAATATTCGGTTCTTTAGGGCCATTTAAATCAATATATAAATATGTAAGTACACTAAACTTTTGTATAGAAATACTCACTCCGTTTTTTAATCTTACCTTTTCTATTTCCTCCCCTGAGAAACTAGGACAACTTCCACCGCTTAAACTTGTATAATTGGATGCAAAAGCATCATCATCTTCTACAGCGTTAAGTTTGTCCTGCAAAAAAGAACCAGAAAAAATAGAGTCCGGCAAACTTTTCTTTATCCCAACTTCGGATTGAAAAACATTATTTAATGTTGAAAGCGTATTTTTCAGCAATTCAATTCTTGCTTTATCAGCAGCGTCTCTCATCAAATTCGGAATAATCATTGCAGCTAAAATACCGATAACTGTAAGAGTTATCATCACTTCTGCCAGAGTGAATGCCTTAAATTTTTTTCCCATCATGATTTTAAAATATCCTTTCGTATTTATATAAATATTTTAACATTATTTTTATCAAATTTCAATATAAAACCACAATCTTGACGAAATATTTTGAGCAAGTAGAATCAAAGAGTATATAAGGTGAAGGGAGTAAAAAATGACTAATATACAAGTTACTCAAGAAATTCAAGAAAAATGCCCTGTAAGACGCGGGGTAAAAGGAAGTCCGGCTCCGATTCCTCAAGAAGGAGAATGGACTAAATGTAAAGAAATCAAAGACATTTCAGGTCTAACACATGGTTGCGGCTGCTGTGCACCTCAACAAGGGACTTGCAAATTGACTTTGAATGTTAAAAACGGAATTATTCAAGAAGCATTGGTTGAAACAATCGGATGTTCAGGAATGACTCATTCTGCTGCTATGGCAGGTGAAATTCTTCCGGGTAAAACAATTCTTGAAGCATTAAATACCGACTTAGTTTGTGATGCTATCAACGTTGCAATGAGAGAATTATTCTTGCAGATAGTTTATGGCAGAACTCAATCAGCATTTTCTGAAAACGGTTTGCCGGTTGGTGCAGGATTAGAAGACTTAGGAAAAGGCTTATGCTCAATGTGCGGTACAATTCATTCTACCGCTCAAAAGGGTGTAAGATATCTTCAATTGACAGAAGGTTATATTCTAAAACTCGGTTTAGACAAAAATAACGAAGTTATCGGCTATCAGTTCGTAAATCTTGGTAAAGTAATGGATGCAATTAAAAAAGGTGTTGAACCCGGTGAAGCATTCAAGAAAAATATCGGAACTTACGGAAGATTTGCTGATGCGGTTAAGTATATTGACCCGAGAGAAGAATAAGGGTAAATATATTGTCACCCTGAACTTGATTCAGGGTCTGTCAATGATGAGATTCTGAAACAAGTTCAGAATGACAGTACAAGTTTAATAATAGAAGGAAATAAATTATGACAGTAAAATTTGAAGGACAAGACAGACGCGAAGCTACTTTAAAAAAAGTTTTGCCTGAATATGGTTTCAAATCATTAGAAGATGCTCGCGAATTATGTCTATCTAAAGGCATTGATGTTGATGCAATTGTTAAAGGAATTCAGCCTATTGCGTTTGATAACGCATCATGGGCTTACACATTAGGCGTTGCAATTGCAATTAAAAAAGGTATTACAAACGCAGCCGACGCAGCTGAAGCAATCGGATTAGGGTTGCAAGCATTTGCAGTTCCGGGGTCAGTTGGTGACAGAAGACAAGTTGGTATCGGTCACGGCAACTTGGGCGCTATGCTTTTAAGAGAAGAAACAAAATGTTTCTGTTTCTTGGCAGGTCACGAATCATTTGCTGCAGCGGAAGGTGCTATAGGTATTGCAAGAAACGCTGATAAAGTAAGAAAAGAACCTCTAAGAGTTATCTTAAACGGCTTAGGTAAAGACGCTGCTTATGTAATTTCAAGAATCAACGGTTTTACTTATGTTGAAACTGAATACAATTACAAAACAGGCGAACTTAAAGTTGTCAAAGAAACTCCGTTTTCTGATGGCGAAAGAGCAAAAGTAAAATGCTACGGTGCTGATGATGTATCAGAAGGTGTTGCTATTATGATAAAAGAAGGAGTTGACGTTTCTATTACAGGTAACTCAACTAACCCGACAAGATTCCAGCACCCTGTTGCAGGAACTTACAAAAAATGGGCTATCGAAAACGGCAGAAAATACTTCTCAGTAGCTTCAGGCGGCGGTACAGGAAGAACTTTACACCCTGATAACGTAGCTGCAGGTCCTGCATCTTACGGTATGACAGATACTATGGGAAGAATGCACGGTGATGCTCAGTTTGCAGGTTCATCATCTGTTCCTGCTCACGTTGAAATGATGGGCGTAATCGGTATGGGTAACAACCCGATGGTAGGTGCAACTGTTGCATGTGCCGTTGCTGTTGCTCAGGCGATGAATAAGTAATTAAATTATTCAGATAAAATAAAACCCTCTATATTACTAATATAGAGGGTTTTATTTTTATTACCAGGGATAATCGGCTTTTATCTCCCAACCATCAATCATAATTAATGCTGCACACCAATTACCGGTTTTTTTGGCTTTACAATATGGTGTACCATTAACAGTATCAATATTATCCATATTTTTCCCGATTAAAGAATCTCTATCCATATTTGGGACAACTTTAAATTTATTTGAGTCGTCGGAATAAATACCTTGAGGCCAAAAACCAAGGTCATGATTAAGTTGAAACATAAACCAATCACGGCCCATTTTATTTGGACCTGTTTTATATCCATTGATATCAATATGCACCTCTCTAGAGGCATTTGGTGAAGAAGAATAAACAGTTGCATGAGGAGGAATAGTATTCATAAAAATTTGAGTACCGTTTATTGTTGTATATATTTTTACAGGAGCACGCCCAATCCACCAACTTGATGTAGCAGTATAAGCTCGACCACCATTTAACCACTTGTATATAATTCCTTCGTCAAAAAGCTTATCATAACTTTCAACTTGAACAATTTTCATATACGGTTGAATATAATAATCAAATAAGTCCGCTCTGGAAAAATCCCAGCCGGTTATATCATCATTTTCAACTTCTGATAATTTTATAGCTTCTTTTATTTGACTATAAACTATTTTTAATCTGTTTGCAGTTTCGCGTTTTTGGTATTTCACAATCAAATTCGGGATAGTCAACGCTGCAACTACTCCAATTACACCTAAGACAATCAGGAATTCGGCGAGTGTGAATGCAACTTTTGATTCACTTCCTAACCCCGCAAACGCCTGTATAGAGCGGGAAAGAGTTGCCCCCTCCCCCCGAAATACAGTCGCGGTAAGGGTTTCAGCCTTTTTGACATCTTCCATCTTTTATATACTCCTTTTGCATTACTTTTTTACATTATAAACTATTTTTCTAATATTATCAAGAGTTGAAAAATTTACTTTTCGCCGTCATGAAGATCTTTAATAAGGGCATTTGTCAAGGTATAGTTATCTTCATGATTTTCAGATTCATCATGAATTTGTTCATAAGATAGTTGTGCAAAAAAGTTCGCAAAAATGGATATATTTATAACAAACATAATCGAACAATATAAAATAAACGACCAATGCGTATATTCCATATGCAAAATATGAATTAAATATGCCCCCGGTCCGATCAATACTAAATCAGCAAGAAGTAATTGAGGTAATGCAAATAACAATGCAACCAATACATCAATACAAGAATTAAATATTACTCCATAATTGTAAGCTTGTGAAATTTTTAAATCTTTTGCAAATGAAAGATAAGATGTTAACACAATTGAAAATAATAATGCCCAAACTACTATTTCAAAAATCAATTGTAAATGCGGAATTTCTGATGGAATCGGTACAAATTTTATTACCAATTTTCCAATTAATCCAAATATCAACACTTGCGGAATAACAGCTATTGCAGTTGTAATTAAAGAATGAAAAAGTTCAATAGGATTTATAGTCATTATAACTCTTTTATTCCTGCGGGTATTATAAATACCTTGCGTAATTACACCTAAAAGAATAAGTCCAAGCACTCCACCCCATAAATAAAACATGGACATCTGACCTGATACAAATAAATTTGCAACAAAAAACACCGGAACAGAATATATAAATATTTTTAAGCCTGCCGCATCTTCGCTAAACGCATCATTTAAAGAACTTATTATTGAAGCCACAAGTTATTCCTCCTTGTTAAATTATTTAACCTTGAATTAATCTTTGCAATTCACTAGGTTTCCCTGTTTTAGCCATCGCATCTTCTAATGTTACCAATCTGCGTTTATACAAATCAGCCAAAGCGGATTCTAAAGTTTGCATACCAACACCGGAACTTGTTTGAATTGTAGAATAAATCTGCGGAGCTTTAGCTTCACGAATAAGGTTTGCGACCGCAGGTGTAACCACAAGGATTTCTTGTGCCATAATACGACCTTTTTGAGTACCGTCAGGCTGGCGTTTTGGTAAAAGTGTTTGCGCAAATACAGCAATTAATGAGTTCGCAAGCTGAACTCGAATCTGCTGCTGCTGACCTTCAGGGAAAACGTCAATAATACGGTCGATTGTTTGTGATGCAGAAGATGTGTGCAATGTTCCAAAGACCAAGTGACCTGTTTCAGCCGCTGTAAGCGCTAAAGCGATAGTCTCATGGTCACGCATTTCGCCGACCAATATAATATCAGGATCTTCACGCAAGGCAGATTTAAGTGCGTTTGCAAAAGATCTTGTATCCATTCCCAATTCTCTTTGGTGAATAACACTTAACTTTGAAGTGTGAACAAATTCGACAGGGTCTTCAATTGTCAAAATATGCTCTGCTCTTGTTCTGTTTATATAATCTATCATTGCAGCCAATGTTGTAGATTTCCCTGAACCTGTAGGACCTGTTACAAGAACCAAACCTTTTGGTCGTTCCGCAATTTTTGTTACAACAGGCGGCATTCCCAAATCTTCCAATTTCGGAGCCGTTGAAGAAATTGTACGAAACGCTGCAGCGTATGATCCTTTGTCTTTATAAAAGTTAACACGGAAACGGCCCAACCCTTCTATACCATAAGAAAAGTCCAGTTCCCATTCTTGTTCCAATCTTCGTCTTTGATCATTTGATAACATAGGAAATAACAAAGCTTCAACCCCTTCGTGAGTTAAAGGTTCATAATCCCCTCTAATCAATGCCCCGTCTACACGAAACACAGGAGGCAAAGCATTTGACACGTGCAAATCTGAACCGCCACGTTCCACTAATTCTTTTAATAAATCTTCAATATAAATCATTTTATTCCCCTATATAAATTTATTATTCTTCAAAATTTATCAAAGCATCATTTTCCCTTGATGCCAATTCTATCATTACATAAGTCATATAAGCACCCAATGCAACTGCTTTTGGATCCAAATCAGTTTTACTTGCAGCTTCGATAATTGCTGTATTTATTTCCGGATTTTCATCTTTTATATAATGAATCATACGTTTGCGCCAAGCGGGCATATCGTCAAATATTTCACTAAATACTGTCGCTGCAGTTTCTTCTGATATCACAGGTAACATATAAAACTTCCTCTTATTATTCTACCTGTTTAGTATACAATAAATTTCAACACTTGTCTACATTTAGCCAAAAATCATATGTTTGGAGTATAATTTATTCATATGAAAATTCCGGAGTTAAAACTTACAAATTTTCGAAATTTTGATGAATCGAGTTTTGTTTTTGATAAATCAAAAACTTTAATTATAGGTAAAAACGCTCAAGGAAAAACCAATATATTAGAAAGCATTTACTTTTTATCAACCCTGAAAAGCCCCAGAACATCAAACCAGTCAGATCTGATAAAATTTAATGAAGAATTTTTTAATCTGAATTGCAAAATACTTAAGTCTGACGTAAATATTGATTTATCATACAGCTTTAACCAAGACAAAAAAAGAGAAATAAAAATCAACGGAGTCAAATCAACAATAAAAGATTTTAAATCCGTATTAAAAACCGTACTTTTTGCAACACCCGATTTATTGCTCCTTAGAGGAAATCCTCAAGACAGAAGAACTTGGCTTGATCGTGCAATTTCTCAAATTTATCCGGCATATGACCAAAGATTAACCAAATATGACAAAATCAGAATTCAAAAAAACAATTTTTTAAAAGATTGTGCAAAACTCGGAACAATTAACTATGAATTATTAGATGTTTTTAATGAACAATTATCTACAACAGGAAGCAATATCATATTTATAAGAAACAAATATTTAAAAGAAATTGAAAAAATCGCAATTTTAAAACACAAAACAATAAGCGAAACCGAAGAACTTTCCATAAAATATGATTGCTCTTTTGAATGTAATTTTTCTGAAATTGAAGAAATTAAAACTGCATTTTTAAATGAACTTGAAACCCGCAAAACAGAAGAAATACGCAGAGTTCAAAGCTGTGTAGGCCCTCACAGGGATGATGTTAGTTTCAGTATAAACGGGCTGGATTCTTCAAAATTTGCCTCCCAAGGACAGCAAAGAACAATAGTTTTGGCATTAAAACTTTCCGAACTTGAGTTAATAACACAAAAAACAGGTACTGAACCTATTCTTTTATTAGATGATGTATTGGCAGAACTTGACGATATAAGACAAAATTATTTATTAAAATCAATTAATTCTAATACTCAAACAATAATCACTTCTGTTGATACGATTCTTTTTGAGCCGGAATTTTTAAAAGATGTTAAGATTTACAAAATAGAAAACGGCAAAGTTATTCAATAATAAATTTAAATATAAAAAAGACCTCCATCACAAAGACAGAGGTCTTAAAGTTTTTAAATCGACAAAGATTATAATTTAGAAGCAACCATATAAGTTGTTTCAGCTAATCTTGTAGAATAACCCATTTCATTGTCGTACCAAGAAATAATTTTAACTTGGTTTCCGCCCATTACACGAGTTAATAAAGCATCAACAGTTGAAGATTGAGAAGTTCCGACATAATCAGAAGATACTAACGGTTCTTCGGTATAGCAAAGAACATGTCCGTCAGCACCTGCTTTTAAAGCAGCGTTAACTTCTTCAACAGTAACGTCTTTTGAAAGTTCGAATACAACGTCAACCAATGATACATCAGGAGTAGGAACTCTCATAGCAAAACCGTCCAATTTACCTTTTAATTGAGGTAAAACTAAAGCAACAGCTTTAGCAGCACCTGTTTTAGTAGGAACGATATTTAAAGCACCTGCTCTTGCACGACGAGGATCTTTGTGACCTGCGTCTAAGATTCTTTGGTCACCTGTATATGAGTGAACTGTTGTCATCAAACCTTTAACGATGCCGAATTTTTCGTCAATAACCTTAGCGACAGGAGCTAAGCAGTTAGTTGTACAAGAAGCCATTGAAATAACGTTGTGTTTTGCAGGATCATATTCGTGATCGTTAACACCCAAAACAATAGTTTTGTCTTCGTTAGTTGCAGGAGCTGAGATAATAACTTTTTTAGCACCTGCATCAATGTGAGCATGAGCTTTAGTTGCATCTGTGAAGAAACCGGTTGATTCAACAACAACTTCTACACCCAAATCTTTCCAAGGAAGATTTGCAGGATCTTTTTCTGCGAAGAATTTAATTTTTTTACCGTTAACGATAATACCTTCTTCGTAAGCTTCAACAGTACCGCAGAATTTACCCATAACTGAGTCATACTTGAAAATTCTTGCAGCATCTTCAGGTTTCAAACCCGGGTCGTTGATTGCTACATAATTAATCTTGTCAAAAATACCTTCTCTGATAGCGGCTCTTAAAGTGTTACGGCCGATTCTACCAAATCCGTTAATTGCTACATTTACCATAAATTTTTCTCCTTCTTAATTGGTAACTACTATAACATGCCGATGCTACCACCAAAAAAAATCCTAATCAAGGGGTGGGAAGAAATTCAAATTTTTAATTGACTAAATTTATTGTTTAATGATAATATTTTTGTATAAGAGGGTATAGTGAACAGGGATTTTTTAGAAAAATTTTTAGACAAACTTTCTGAGTTTCCTCAGTGGATAAAGAAAATAATTTACGTAAAATTATCATCCGAAATTGACACAACACAAAATTTGGATTACGTATTTATGACTTTTGCACCCGTTTTGACAGACAAGGGGAAATGCGAACTTGATAACAAAAATCTTTGTTTGGATAACAATATTTACAATATTCTTGATTCATGCGACAAAAAACTTACTATTTCAGATATTATATTAAACACATTTTTATCTTTAGAAGAAACGGCAGCGTATTTTTTGTTTTGTGTTGACGAGGGATTTATTCAAATTCCTGATAATTCACAAGTATTAAATATTGCGGGATTTTTGGCAGGAAAATTCAAAACAGGAGAATACTTTTTACAAAACGGTGAAATATCTCAGCAACAATTGGATGATGCCGTTTTAAACTATGAACACAGAGCAAAGCCTAACAAAAAATTCGGTCAATCTCTAATTGAACTTGGTTTAATTAATGAAAAACAGTTAGAAACTATTCTAAAAATTAAACAGGAAGCGCAAAAAAGATTTATTCTTGATCACAACGAAGTTCCTAAAATCAAAGAAAAAAAATCTGAAGAATACGAAAAACAAATTGAAATACTAAAAAAAGAAAATGAACGACTTAAACAACAACTAAGACAACTGCTTTTGGCGGAGGAACATAATGTTTAATCCTGTTCCCACGATTTTGGTTAAATACATACGCGACGGGTTAACAGAACAAGAACATTTCGGTTATGTTGTAAGATGTTCTAAATCAAAAATTATTGAAAAAATAGGTGAAGATAAAAATTATCCGTTTTATTTAAGGTCTTGTGCTAAACCGCTGCAAGCATCGGTTTTAATAGATTACGAACTTGACAAAGAATTTGACTTGACCCAAAAAGAAATCGCATTATGCTGTGCATCACACGCAGGAGAAAAATGTCACACTGATATAATTTTGGGTCTATTAAAAAAATTCGGGCTTGAAGAATCAGACCTCAAATGCGGACTCCACGCACCACTATCAAGGTCCAGACAGGAAGAAATTTTATTAAACAACGAACCCAAAGAAAAACTTATTTATAACAACTGTTCAGGAAAACACGCAATGATGTTAGGACTTTGCGTCTTAAACGGCTGGGACATTGATACGTATTATATGCCAAATCATCCCCTGCAAATAGAAATTAAAAATAAAATAAACGAACTATGCGATATTTCTGACGATTACCCTCAAACAAAAGACGGATGCGGAGTTCCTATATTTTCAATGCCTTTGGCAAATATTGTTAAAGGATATCTTAATTTGTTTTGTGACGAAAAATATAAAAAAATTCGCGAGGCATTTATAAATAATCCTTACTTGATAGGCGGAGAAAACAGAACCGATACAAAAATTATTCAACAAACAGGACTAATTGCAAAAGTCGGAGCAGGCGGACTTTGTGTTGTAATAAATCCTGAAATAGAAGAAGGTTTTATCGTAAAAATTGATGATTCGAATATGGATGCAAGAGAAATCGTAACTGCCGATTTAATAAAAAATCTCCAATGGGGAAACATGCAGGTTTCGCACGAAATTAAAACTTTACATTCTGATGTAGTCGGCACTATAGAAACAATATTTTAACGGTCAGTCGACAATTTGCTATTGCGTATCGTATCGACAAACAAAATTTTTCGATAAATTAAAAGATAGGCTTGCTCACAGCTTTGCCTATCTTCTAATTTGATATAAGAAATTAATCATTATTATCATCTGATTCGTGTGCAATCGGAATGGTTATTATATAATAACTTCCGTTGGTTTCTTTTGTTAAATCAGCTAATTTTACGTCATCTTCAAACATAAAGCTTTGTTGAAATTCTGTTATTTGCTCTTTATCTTTTGATTTTCTTATAGTTCGACCGCTGATTGTCAATATATTTCCATTTGCGCTGACTTGGAGATTGTTTTCGTTGTTATCGAATGCTTTTAGATTAATCAAAATTTTGTAATAATCTTTTGTTTGTTCCATTCGGATGACACTTGGACCGTTAATAGGCATACGTTGGGATTGACGGGGAAAATCGCCCATTTTTTTAAATTCATCCTGTGCCATACGCTCAAATTTTTCAGGATCGGCAAACATACCAAAATGTCTGTTAAACATAGATTTCATATGCCAATCTATAAGAAAATATGTTGCGCAAAACGCACCTAAAAAGATTAATAATGCAATAAATATTGCCCTTACCACCGGATGATTTATACATGCCGGATTGCAATAGTTAGAATTGTTTTCAACCTTTTTGGTTTCAGTTGTAGTTGTAATTTTTTCTTCGTTATTGTTTTCGTCCATTTCTAAAACTCCTTTCAATGTAATATTATTATTTTAAATTGAATTTGCAATCAGTTAATTCGGCTAGATTAAAAGTTTAAATTCAATATTGATTAAATAAAAAACATGTGATAATATTTTAGAAAAGAGAGAGGTTTTAAGCATGGCTAAAGTTTTGGTTACAATGCCTGATGAGTTTTTAAGCAAAGTCGACGGATTGGCCGGCATGGAAAATTGTTCAAGAAGCCAATTGATTCGTGAAGCATTAAGAAATTATATGCGAAGATTGACTAAAAATCAGCTGGAAAAAGCAGGTCGTAATGCCGAAATTTTAGAAAACATTTTAAGTTAAAAGACTTTGAAATAATTTTTCATACTTTGGGCACGATATCAAATATCGCGCCCCCTTTCTTTTTTATTGTTTTTTAAAAACTAATTTATCGGCATCCAAATCAATTTTTATATTATCGCCTTTGTCAAATTCTTTTGCCAAAATAAGTTTTGATAAAGGATTTTCAACCAATTGACGAATAACTCTTTTTAGCGGTCTTGCCCCATATACAGGATTAAACCCTTGAGTTGCAAGGAATTCTTTTGCATCATCAGTTATCTCAAATGTTAATTCTTGATCTTTCAACAATTCTTTTAAATAATCCATTTGAATATCAACAATTCTGCTTAATTGTTCCAAATTTAATGCTTTGAAAAATATTGTTTCATCAATTCTGTTCAAAAATTCAGGTTTGAATCTTGTTCTTAAAACACTCATTACCTGTTCTTTTGTATCATTGTATTGTTCAGGCGAAAGCATTGAATTCAGTGTGTTTTCCAATATAACATCACTGCCGATATTACTTGTCATAATAATAAGAGTATTTTTAAAATCAATTGTTCTTCCTTTTGAATCAGTTAATCTTCCGTCATCAAATATCTGAAGCATAATATTAAATACATCAGGATGAGCCTTTTCGATTTCATCAAAAAGAATAACCGAATAAGGTTTACGGCGAACAGCCTCTGTTAATTGTCCGCCTTCTTCATATCCGACATAACCCGGAGGCGCTCCGACTAAACGCGCAACATTATGTTTTTCCATATATTCAGACATATCAATTCTTATTAAAGAATCTTCATCATTAAATAAAAATTGCGCTAAAGCCTTTGCTAATTCAGTTTTACCAACACCTGTCGGACCTAAAAATAAAAATGTTCCAATCGGACGTTTCGGATCTTTTAGACCTGATCTTGCACGACGAATTGCATCGGAAACCGTATCTACGGCTTCATCTTGTCCAACAAGACGTTTGTGCAAAACATCTTCCATATGTAATAATTTTTCCATTTCGGACTCAACGAGTTTTGTAACAGGAATTCCGGTCCACTTTGAAACAACTTCATCAATATCAGAAGCATCAACTTCTTCTTTTAATAATTTATTATCTGATACTTCTTTATTTTCACAAGCTTTTAGTTGTTTTTGAAGCTCAAGCAGTTTGCCGTACTTTAATTCTGCAGCTTTTTGCAAATCGGTATTTCTTTCAGCTTCTTCTATTTGATTTTGAACTTTATTTATTTCATCTTTAATTTCAGCTTCTGAAGTTATTGATAATTTTTCTTGTTCCCATTTTTGTTTTAGGACACTAATTTTTTCATCAAGTTCTTTTACTTTTTGGTTTATATCATTCACTTTTTGACGTGATTCATCATTATCTTCATTTTTTATAGCTTCACGTTCAATTTCTAACTGCATTTTTTGCCTTGTCATTGAATCCAGTTCTTCAGGCATAGAATCAATCTGAATTCTTAATGAACTGGCGGCTTCATCAATTAAATCAATTGCTTTGTCCGGCAAAAATCTGTCTGTAATATAACGATCAGATAATTTTGCAGCTTCTACTATTGCAGAATCAAGAATTCTTACGCCATGATGAACTTCATATTTTTCTTTTAACCCTCTTAAAATACTTATAGTATCATCAACAGACGGTTCATCAACCAAAACGGGCTGAAATCTTCTTTCTAATGCAGGGTCTTTTTCAATATATTTTCTGTATTCATTTATTGTTGTTGCACCGATTGTTCTCAAAACACCTCTGGCAAGCATTGGTTTTAATAAATTTCCGGCATCCATAGATCCTTCGGTTGCACCGGCACCGACAACAGTATGAAGTTCATCAATAAACATGACAATTTCACCGTTTGAATCTTCAACCTCTTTTAAAACAGCTTTTAAACGTTCTTCAAATTCTCCTCTGAATTTTGCACCCGCAACCAAAGCACCCAAATCAAGAGATATAAGTTTGACATCTTTTAGACTTTCCGGAACATCTCCTCTTACTATTCTTTGAGCAAGTCCTTCTATAATTGCTGTTTTACCGACCCCAGGTTCACCGATTAATACCGGATTATTTTTTGTTCTTCTGTTTAAAACTTGAATAATTCTTCTGACTTCTTCATCTCTGCCTATAACAGGATCAAGTTTTCCTTTTCTTGCAAGAGCGGTTAAATCAGTTGAAAATTTTTCCAAAGCTTTCATATTATCTTCTGCATTTTTATTATCCACTTTTTTATTCCCCCTTATTTTTTTCATTACACTGAGGATTTTTGAAGTATTCACTCCAAAATTTTCCAAAATGTTTTTTATTGAAGAATTTTCTAACTTTGACATAGCAAGAAGAATATCTTCCACACTCACGAATTCATCTTTTAATTTTTGACTTTCATCAATCGCGAGTTCCAATAATTGAGCGCTGACTGAAGAAAGATAAAGCCCTTGAGGATTTACAGGAGAAGATACTTTTGGAAATTCATTAATTTTTGCCATAATTTTATTGATAAAATTTTGGTTTAATAAATTTAATTCCGTCAAATAATCTTTTATAATCCCGTCATCTTTAATCATAGCAAGCATAATATGCTCAGGCTCTAATTGAGAATTCTGATACGATCTCATATAATTCCCCGCGCTTGATAAAAGTTCTTGAGAATAATTTGTAAACTTGTCAAAATCTAACATATAAATCAACTCCGTTCATAAAAATTTTTCAGCCGGAAGTTTAAACCTTCCAACCTTCATTATTATTTTAACGTTGATTTTCCAAAAGTCAGATAAAATTAATTATTATTTAATTATTTAATTATTTATTAATCACTTAATTCTTTTTTCCACCGGTTCATAAAGTATATTCCAAGAAAGAAATATGTTGTCCACATCAAGATTGTTGCAAGGCAGTTTGAACCGTTAATATACGCACCAATCCACATTAAAACAGATACTCCGTTCACTAAAAACCAAATATACCATTGTTCAATACATCTTTTTACGGTTAAAAGTATTCCCAAGATTGACATAATAGTCGAAACTGAATCCAATAAAGGATTTGTGCCGTTAAAATTTTTCAATATAAAATAAAGAATTATTATTGCTAATACCGCTCCCGCAAAATATATAATTCTTTCTCTATTCCTGAGCTGAATTTTATAAATTTCATTGGAATCTTTTTTTAGGTGAGAACTCCATTTTATTATGCCGACGACCTGCATTGGCATGCAGTAAAAAATATAAAGGGCTAAATTTCCCCAAAAACCGTTTTTATAAGATATATACGAATAACAAAATGTTCCCAAAAGTCCGAATACATAACAAGAAATTTTCCCTTTTCCCGCCAAAATCGTATAACTTATACCACAAATTGCCGATCCGAGTGCTACTTTGTTATCCCCTGTTATAAAAGATAAAATTATTATAAATAACAAAATTGAAGGGAAAATTATTCTTTCATACTTTCCCCATCCGGATAATTCTTTTTTTATAAATTCCGCCAATTTCATATATTTTTATTTTACATTAAAGTAAATTATTTTACAAAACATTTTACTTTTTATCATTTATGTTGTCTATTATAAACAGGGATGAATGTATCAAAGATTTCTCAATACATAATCAAAAATAAATATTTACTAAAAACATTAGAAAAAGTATCGGAGCACGGTACAAGTTTTAGCGCCGGCGCATCACTTGTTATGGGAGGAATCGTTCGGCCTGCATCAATTCTTGCAACGCCTGACACTGAGAAAGAAAATAAATACTATTCAATGGCAAAATCGTTTTGTTCTTCCGTGACAAAATTTTTACTTGTTGAATCAATTGCTCTGCCCATAGAACTCGGGATCAAAAACATTGATAAAAATCCGAAAAAATTTTTGGATTCCCAAACAATAAAAAAACTAAATATCCCTGATTCGAGAGCATACAAACTTTTAACCCAAACTATAAAATTAAGCACAGGCCTATTAACCGCTATACCAAAATCTATCCTTACAATGGCACTTATTCCGATTATTATGGATAATTTATTAATTAATAAAAAAGAAAATGAAAATAAAAAAACAAATAATCATCCGAGTTTTACGGGAAATAATTTTATTTCAAAAGGCTTAGGGAAACTTATTAATAATGAAAAATTCCAGAATTGGGCAATAAAAAACGAAAAAAATGACAAAGATATTCCAAAACACATATCTGCACTTACCGACATTTTGCTGACTACAAGTTTTAGTATTGCCGCACTAAAATCAGACAAAATGGACGAACATCCTAAAAAAGCACTTATTTATAATAATATAATTTCAACAATTCTGACTATCGGATTAGGCTATGGTTTAGATAAACTTTTAAAACCAAGTACGGATAAATTTATTAAAGAATTCAAAAAAATTCACATTAAAGACGAAAAATTACCGAAATACATTGAAGGAATAAATATTTTAAGACCTGCAATAATTTTTGCAGGAATATATTATTTTGTTCTCCCGATATTTTCAACATTTATGGGAGAAAAAACAGATAAATTCTTATCTAAAAACAAATAACTTTATTATAATATTTTAATCAGCGGAGGTTGAAAATGGGATTTTTAAAAAATAAAACTTATATAAAATTATTTATAGCAATTATTATCTTAATTATCGGGATTACACTAAGGATAATGTATATGGATACATCCCTTTGGTATGACGAAGCCTGTTCTTGGTTTAGTGCAAAACAAAATTTCCCCTCAGGCATTATTCATAATCTTTTAACACTGGATTTGCAGCATACCCCGATTTACTTTTTTATTCTTCATTTTTGGATAAAACTATTTGGAACAAGCGAATTCGCGCTAAGATCTCTATCCGTAATTTTTGGGATTTTATCAATTCCTTTAACATATATCATTACAAAAAAAATAACATCATCAACTGTTCAATCTTTCTTTACATCCGCAATTACTGCCGTAAGCCCTTTATTAGTACTGTTTTCTGTAGAAATAAGAATGTATCCGATTGCAGTATTTTTGGTTTTGTTATCAGTAAATTTTTTAATTGATTTTGAAAAAACAAATTCAATAAAATCATTAATTTCCCTTATTGTTACAAATATTTTGATCCCGTACACACTTACCGGAGGAATTTTATATAATTTATCACTTTTGATATGGTATTCAATTTATCTTAATAAGAAAAATAAAAATTCTTACCATTTGTACATTAAAGGTGCTATTGCCGAATGGATTTGTTTAATTCCTTATATTGCGTTAATTCTATACTACGCGAAATTAAGAAAGATTTTTGTTATAGCACACGAATCAAATTTAACATTTATCCAGATTGTTGATAATATCAGGAACTTTTTCGGTACAAATTTAATTCAAAACATATATTGGCCGGCAAGTGAATCGTATAATATTACTCTATTATTTACACTGCTTGTTATTGTTCCTTGCGTGTATTTTATAAACGGACTTATTAAAAGTTTAAAAACAGATGATAATTTTATAAAAACATTAACAAGAATCTTTGTTTTTAACTTTTTTCTTGCGGTGTTATTTTCTTACCTGCAGGTAAATGTCTTTACAGTAAGGTATATTTTATATTTACTAATACCATTTTATATTTTATCGGTATCCGGTTTATTTAAATATTACGGCAAAAAACACAGCATAATATTCTTATCATTATTTATATTATTTTCAGGATTATACACCTATAAAGATTTTCCGCGTTTCAAAAAAGTAAAATCACTTGCCCTAAAAACAGTAAGACTGGAATCAGATAAATTAGGACTTGGGGTGGACGACATAATTATAATGCCGTTTGGATCTGATGCTCCTTATTATTTTAGAGATTTGAATTCGCCGCGAGTATTTAATTTTGATTTTCACAAAGAAGCAAGAAACCCTTATAATAAAAGATTTTATGATGATAATCAACAAAATAGGATGAAAAATGTAAATAAATATACAGTTATCTACAATTCAATCCAAAACAATTCAGTATTATCTAAAGCTTATACAAATACTTTTTATAATGAAGTAACATCAACCGTGCCAAAAGGCAGATATGCTGTTATTGCACTTTATGACAGTGATGCGAATTCGGTTGTTGATATTGAAACTTTGAGAAAAAATCTTGGAGGAGTCTGGGATTTGAGAAAAGATTTTACAATATATTTTCTTCAAAAATACATGTGCGACACAATCGCATTACTAAACCGGAATTTTGTATTTGTTAATTCGTATAAAAAAGATAATTATACATTTTTAATTTTCCAAAAACAGTAATTATTTATATTCAATTATTTAAATGATAGTTTTTTAATAAAGTATTATTATAATAATTTATATGAAAAGATTTTTTTTAGTAATGGGTTTATCAATTTTATTTTCTGCATCCGCATTAAGCGACACAGTTTGGACAAAAATTGATGAAACAAGCTACACAGATTTTGATAATATTGTAGGGCTTGAAGATATTTACGGATATTCATTTTTATTAAAAACATATAATAAAGGTCAATTTGAACCCATAAACGGCAGGAATATTTTATATGCAATATCTCAATATGAAATTGATTGCAGAAAAAATTCCTACAAAATAGGTACAATAGATTCTTATGATGAGGATGATGCGTTTGTATACGGAGATTATAACAGATTTTCAGAATTTCAACCAATTGTTGAAGGAAGTTCTGTTAGTATAATTTCCAAAAAATTATGCAGATCTTAATCAGGCAGAAAAATAATTCATAAGCCCGTCATGCAATTTTTGATTTTTACACAGCTTTTTCAATTTCGAAATTGCGCGGGTTTCTATCTGTCTTATTCTTTCTCTTGAAACACCGTATTGAGTTCCGATTTCATCTAAGGTCTTTTTTACTCCGTTGCTATCCAGACCGTAACGAAGAATCAATACGTCACGTTCTTTTTGGCTTAATTGATTAAGAATTTTTCTTATATCATCCAGCATATTATCGAAAGAAACCATTCCGTCAGGACTGACCGTTGAATCATCCACAATAAAATCCGCAATTTTTGAAGAATCTTCATCTGAAGTTGCAGGCGTATCCATACTAATCGTAGATTGCGCGGATTTTATAATAGAATTAAGCTTTTGAGTGCTTATACCAAGTCTGTATGATATTTCTTCTTTAGTCGGAGTTCTTCCAAGTTCGGATGATAATTCTAAAGTTGCATGCCTGATTTTACTAATCGAATCTATCATGTGAATCGGCAACCGTATGATCCTTGCTTTATCGGCAATTGCCCTTGTTATGGATTGCTGAATCCACCAGGTTGCATAAGTCGAAAATTTATAACCTTTTTTATAATCAAATCGTTCTGCCGCTTTAATTAATCCGACATTCCCTTCCTGAATTAAATCCAAAAAAGAAAGCCCTCTGCCGATATATTTTTTTGCAATACTGACTACCAGTCTTAAATTTGCGTTAACCAAAACATCTTTTGCAAAATCATCGTTATCTTCCTGAATTTTTTTTGCAAGTTTTAATTCTTCTTCTGTAGATAAAAGAGGAATTTTACCGATTTGTCTTAGATAAATTTTTACACTATCATCAGAACTAACAGACGATATACTTTCTTGAACTTTAGGATCTTCTACTGTTTTTAAAATATCTTCACCATCTTGAGCCTCTTGTTGAGATTCTAATTTATTAAAATCAACATTTGCATCTGAAATTTCTTCTGATAAAATACCTAAACTTTTGTCCTCGTTACTCAATTTAATTCTCCAATCTACGAAAAAATCATACAATTAAGATTTTTGTTTGTGACCCTCCGGTTGGATTATTTTTTTATATAACAAGTTTAATTATTCCGCGTACGCATCACCTATAGTATCAATAGCCTCAACTTTAATATCAGTTATTAACTCAGAATAAGAAATTACAACAATAGTCGGAATATGACGTTCTAATAATTGATACAAAGGTAGTCGGATTCTTGGGGAACAAAGAACTACAGGCTGTCTTCCGCAAGTTTGATGCGCTCTCATTAAGGTTGTTGCAGTAGTTTCAATTAATTCCTGAACTTGAACAGGATTTAATAAAAACATTGTACCTAACTCAGTTCTTTGACAACTGTCATCAAGTATTTTTTCCCAATCAGGGGAAAGAGTTAATGCATATAAAACTTTATCTTCTTCTACATTAGATAAACAAATTTGTCGGCCCAAAGCCGCCCTCAAACGTTCGGATAAAATATCCGGTTCTTTTGAAAATCTTGCATAATCACAAAGTCTTTCGAATACAAATATTATATCTTTTATAGAAACTTTCTCTCTTATTAAATTTACAAAAATCTTTCTTAAGTCACTGGTAGAAATAATTGTCGGAACCAAATCATTAACCAACGTCGGATCCTGACTTCTTACAAGTTCCATAAGCTTAAGAACATCAGTTTTAGTCATAACTTCATCAACGTGTTTTCTTACACATTCTTGAAGGTGAGTTACAACAACATCTGTTGCATCAACTGCAGTAACAAGACGAGAGGCTTTTGCATCATCTTGATTTATCCAGTAAGCTTGCGTTTGATAAGTAGGATCAATCCCGATTATAGCATCTTCCGGAACTTCTTTTTTCATAGAATCCCACTGATCAGCTATAACCATGTATTTCCCGGGATAAACATAGCCGGTCGCAACATTATTTCCACGAATCAAAATCATATATTCATTTGCATCCAACGCAGATGAATCCATTATACGAATATTTGGTAAAATATAACCTAATTCATCAGTAACTCTTTGTCTTAATGCCGCAATTTTAGCAAGTAATTGCCCTTCTTGATCCGGATCAGCTATGACAAGAAGATTAGAACCGACCTGCAAACTCAAAATATCTACCCCTAAACGTTCATACATTCTATTCGGGTTAACTAAATCCTGCATATTTTGTCTTACATTTTCCAATTGCCCTAATTGAGATTGAACATCGGCGTTAATAAGAACTTGAAATCCCGCAATAAAGATTACAACCGCAAGTAATAAAAACGGTAAAAACGGTAATCCGGTCCAATGACTTGTAATTGCAATAAATAACAAAAATATTGAAGCAAAAAATAATGCCCAAGGTTTGCTTGTAATTTGAACCGTAACATCAGACCCCAAAGACGGACTTGCAGATGAAGCTCGAGTCATAAAAATACCGGCAGAAATTGACATTAACAATGACGGAACTTGAGACGCCAATCCATCACCAATTGTTAAAACCGTATATTGTTGAACAGCATCCCCAATAGGCATTTGATTCATCAAACACCCAACACACAAGCCACCGATAATATTTATTAAGACAATAATAATTCCGGCTATTGTATCACCTTTTACGAACTTCATAGCACCGTCCATAGAACCCATTAAATTTGATTCTCTGGATAAATCTTCCCTTTGCTTTGTTGCTTCCTCAGGAGAAATTAAACCGGATTGAAAATTCGCATCAATGGTCATTTGCTTACCCGGCATAGCGTCTAACGCAAAACGAGCCGAAACTTCAGCAATACGTTCCGCACCTTTTGTGATAACCATAAACTGCACAACCGTAATAATTAAAAATATTACCCCCCCGACAATCATATTACCACCTGTTACAAATGTTCCAAAAGCATGAATAACTTCACCCGCTTCACCTTTTGCCAAAATCAAACGAGTTGATGCAATTGATAATACTAATCGAAACATCGTACCAATAAGGATAATTGACGGAAATGACGATAATTCCAAAGTTTTTTGAATGTATAAAGAAAACATCAATAAAACAACACCCAAAGTAATATTTAAACAAATGCAGAAATTTATAACACCTGTCGGCAATTCAACAAGCAAAATAAGTATTAAGGCAAGAACAAACAGTGCCATAAAAATTTCACTTATTGGATTGCTTTGATTTCCTTCCGGTGCTGCCATTTTACTTTACTACCTTTAGTGCTTCCGTTATAATTTCTAACTGAGTTTCTATTGTGGCATCTATTACGCCGTTGGTTGTTGTAACAAGACACCCGCCTTCCATTGTATTTTCATCAGGGACAATGATAACCTTCGCTTCTAATCCGGCAGATTCAACCTGCTCAGGAACTGCAGCTTTCAAAATTGCAGCTTGGGACGGATTAACTTTTAGCATGATTTTTGTTTCTTCTTTTGATAAATTCTTCAAAATTTCTCTTATATTATCCAAAAGTATTTGAGAATCTTCACTCATTTCCTTTTTAATAATTTTTTTTGCAATTTCAATACTGATTTCTAAAATATCAGGGGCAATTGAATCAAATACTTCTTGTTTTGCTCCAAAAAAAGAATCCATTGAAAATTTTAATTGTTCAATATCTTCTTTTGCCTGATCAATTCCTTTTTGGTAACCTTCTTTATATGCAGCCTCTTTAATAGAATCGGCTTCTTGCCTTGCACGGGAAATTAAATTTCTATCATCAATTCTTCGAAAACCTCTGCGTCTGTCGCCTTTACGACGTTCATTCCTTTGTTTAAAATCAATATTATCAAGATTAAACAAATCAATATCTTCCGGATTTTTTTCAACCGATTCAATCGGTTTTACTTCCGGAGTTTCATT
This sequence comes from uncultured cyanobacterium, assembly GCA_946545285.1. GTDB lineage: Bacteria > Cyanobacteriota > Vampirovibrionia > Gastranaerophilales > Gastranaerophilaceae > Zag111. The sequence goes on from CAMNNA010000001.1 coordinate 59,049, forward strand.
AATTTCTTTAATTTCAGGCTTATTATGTTTTTTCTTGATGATCATCTTTTGACAGTATTATACACTATCTTTTAAATGCAGGGCAATAATACTTGCAACTTTTTGAGGAATTTTATTATAATATTCTCCCTCAACGGCACTAAATACAAGGCGTTTGACCTCTAATCTTTCGCCTGACAACATTGTTTCTAATTGTTTATGATTCTTATTTTGTGTAAACTTTCTTATTATATTAACAATTTTTGACGGAGTAAAATCCGTATTTTTAGGTAAATTAGTTTTAATTTCTTTTAAGCACCTTAATGCATTATAAGGTCCGATTTTTTTAGTTAAATCAGGGATTTGCATGTATTTAATTACAGCTTGAGCGTCCTCATCATTGAAAGTATTCAAAATTGTTTGCACTTTATCCTGATTCATTCTTTTAAATAACATTGCAACCGTGGCAAGTTTTAAAACTTTAGAATCAACTTTTGGAAAATCATTTGCCGAATTTTGCACATTTAAATCAGTATCAGAAGAAATTTGAGTATCTGAATTTTCAGAAGGCTGAGAGTTTTGCTGAGCTTGCTGCTGCATTTCTTGTGCCATTTTATCCATATTTGATTGAGATTGAGCAAATTCCATCAATCCTTCATCTATAATTCCACGCTGGTTCAATTCCTGTAATGCTTGAGCATATGCGTTTTTTACATGATGTTCAACTAATTCCAAACATTGATCAGATGGCAAATTTTGCCCAAAAGCCTGTTTTGCTATTTCAAATATAGTATACGCAATTTTTTGCATAACACTATCCCAATATTGTCTTGGGATACCGGATCTTATAACATCAACAGATTTATGAAACGACCATTCGGCAATAATTTGAGTAATTGTCTTTGAAGTATCAGCATCAAAAGTTAAATTCGGGTCTTGCGCTAACGCTTGCCCTGCCATCATGGAAAAATTTCCAAGAGTATTTACTACATACTGCTTTTGCTCATCATTAAATTCTTCGGGGACAAGACCTTGTGCCTGAGCTGCAAGGTCTTGTGCAAAACTTTGAAAATCAAAATCAGGTGCAGACATAAACTATACATTACCTCCTGACGGATTTGATGCTTCTTCAATCCAGCTTCTTATATTATCTGCATCGTCTTCGGTTATTTCGTTTGAAATATTATCCAAAGACTCACTCAAAATATTTTCATCAAATTGAGGGAGCTGTCCCCTTACACTTTGCTGATTAATTAAATCCTGTGCAAGTTCTGATTGTCTTTGAGTTAATTGACTTGCTCTTGAATTTATATCTTTTAATTGCTTTTCTTGTTCCTGAGCTCTTTTCCTTAATTCATCAACTTCATATTGATTTTCTTCTTTAATTTTATTGACTTTGCCGGAAATCACCTTAAAGATTAATAAAATACCTACTGCTGTGAGTGCAATAGCAAGCCACCACGGATTGCCTGATTCATCAACAGCAGGCAAATTTGATTCTTTATCAGGCGTTAAATAAGGATCGGCAGAATTTGTAAACGCAATTGATACATTTGCGGCCGAAACCTTTGGACTTGCAGCTCTTGCAATTAAAGTTCTTAATTCATCAGTTGACAAATCAGCAGGCATATTATTTCGATCAATAGTTACAGCTATTGAAATATCTTCCACAACCCCCGGTTTCATATATTCATTAGTTTGGGTTTTTGTTACACCGTATTGAGTTTCGTTTGCACGGCGGGCATAATTTCTGTTTTGACTTGAATCCGTACTGCCATTCGGTAATCCGTTAGGTAAATAAACGCTGACTGCCCCGATTCCGGAACTTTGATCTTTTGTGTTATCTCCTAACCCTTCAGAAAAAGTCTGTTCTGATACGGCTGTTTTTTTAGACGGATCATATTCTATAGAAAATTTTTCAATAGGAGTTTGCCTTAAAAATGTGCTGACAGTTGCAACATAATTTCCGGGACCTACCAAACGATCCAATTGTTTTGAAATTTTTTGCTGCATATATTTATCATTTTCTTCAAGCCTTTGGAGCATTTCATCTTCCGCATTTATAACGCTGTGATAAACATTTCCGTTTGTATCGGTAATTGCAACATTTTCTGCGGTTAAACCGGTTACACTGCCTAAAAGAAGATTTGTTATCGCCTTAACTTTTGTTTGATCCAGCTTTTCTCCTACCGGCATAACGAGTTGTACGGTTGCTGTTTTTGGTTTTTTATCTTCAAACATTGAACCTGTTTCAGGAATTGAGATAAAAACAGTTGCACTTTGTATCGGAGGAATTTGCTTAATTAATCTTGCCAACTCTCCATTCATAGCACGAGCCAAACGAATTCTTTTATCTTCTTTTGTTGAAGTAAAATCACCTTTATCAAAAATTTCCAATCCTACATTTTGATCCATCAAACCACTTTGAACAATTGCAATGATTGCGTTATCTCTATCAGTAACAGTACATTTTTTAGTCAATGTTGAACAGTTTTTAGCATCCAAATAAAGACTTGATTTGGTACCGGCAAGAGTTCTTTTTACGGTAATCCCTTGTTTTGCTAATAATGCTTGGATTTCCAATGCTTTACCCAAATTATCGGTTGTCAACAAATCCACATTAGCCTTTAGCGGTTCACCGCCGTTTTCACCCGAATTTCCGCCGCTTTTTCCTCCGCCAATAACAAGCGCCAAAATAATTACAATCACAATAAGAAAGATTGCTGCGCCACCAATAAGTCCGTATAATAAGCCTTTATTTTCCGTTAATTTACTAAAATCCATCTCCGCCCCGCTAATTTATTAAATTTTTAATAAACTATATATTTAACTGCATAATTCTATCGTAAGCATTTATTACTTTCCCTGTCAATTGAGTTGCAATATTAACGCTGATTTCAGACTTTGCCATAGCAACCATAACATCATGAATATCAACGTTTTTATTTCCTTGCATAGCGTCTTTCAACAGATTGTCAGGCGCATTAATTTCTTCATTAAGATTATCCGCAATATTGCCTAAAACCTGTTTGAAACTTACAGCCTCAGAATTATTTACACCATCCATTCTAACTGACGGCATAGAATAGCTGATTCCTGTATCAAACTTCGCTCCCGCTATCCTTGAAGATAAATCATAATTCGGAAAATAATTACCGTTCATAAATACTACCTCCTATTTATAATACTTTATACCAACCACTTAATTCAACTTTTATTAAAAAAATCAATCAAATGTAGTATAAATTTTGTACCTTAAATATTATTTAATGATTTATTTGAAAAAATCAATTTTTAAGGCGGAATTTGAATTCTCAAATTCCGCCTTTTCTATTTTAAATTATTATTCTGCTACTGCTGCTTTTTTCTTGCAAAAATCATTATGTTACAATTTGAATATAATTGAATTATTATTAAGTTAGTTGACATGTTTAACACTAATTATAATAATTATAAATGCACTTTGAAAAAACTAAGCACAGGGTAAAGGATGCTCTATTTCAAAAGGAATCCAACCGCCACACATAATTCTGACTTCGGGCTGATTCCCGACTAGAAAGGAGTCATAATATGGATAAATTCAATTTAACATTATTTTTAATTCTATTGATTTTAATCACATTAAAAAATGGCTCTTATCTCAAAAGATAAAAGCCATTCTGACTTCTACAGAGTATCCGGCAGCTTAGGAAACTGCCACCCTGTGTTTTTATTATAACTTATTTCTTATAAAATTTCAAGTC
>CAMNNA010000002.1 GCA_946545285.1 uncultured cyanobacterium
CTCTGCTCGCTCCTCGCTGAACCCACAAATAAGTGGCTTCGCATCCTCACGCTTTCACAATTAAACCCGATAAGCAAAATGCTATCGGGTTTAATTCGGAAAAGGTGGGATTTGAACCCACGGTGCAGGTAACCCCACACAACACCTTAGCAGGGTGCCGCCTTAAGCCACTCGGCCACTTTTCCTTATTCTAAGACGGGTAATCCTATTGATTACATTATCTATTCTATCACAAAAATTTTTTTTGAAAAGTAGTTAAAAAAAATTTTTTATTGTTATAATATATTATTATAAGAGGTTATTATGATTGAAATGAAAGTTATGGGTATTGCACTTGATACAAGGACCGGTTCGCCGATTGTTGTTCTTCACGATAAAGATAACAGACGTGCTTTACCTATTTGGATTGGTTCTGCTGAAGCAAGTTCTATTATAAGAAAAATCGAAAATCTTGAAGTCTCAAGACCAATGACCCATGATTTGATTATTAATATTGTTGAAAAAACCGGATACAAAATTACCAAAGTTGAAATTAATGATGTTGAAAAAGAAACTTATTTTGCCAATATATTTTTAGAAAATAATAACGGTGAGGTATTAGAAATTGATTCTCGTCCGTCAGATGCGATTGCTGTTGCAATAAGAGTTAATGCGCCGATTTATGTTACTTCAAATGTATTAGCATCCGGTTCTGTTTCAACTAACAGCGCAAGAGATGAGCAAGAAGCTCAAGAATTTAAAGATTTTATACAAAGTATAAAACCGTCTGACTTTGAAAAATTGATGAATAATAAGGATCATTTTGAAAACGATCAATAAAGGAGTATTACAATGTGTGATGATGTTCAAACAATAAAATGTCCATACTGCGAAGGTGAAATAAGTTCTGACGCAAAAAAATGCATGCACTGCGGTGAATGGATTCAAACAATTCCTCAAGAATTGGATAAATTCAATTGGGGTGCATTTTTACTTAATTGGATATGGGGAATAATGCATAAAAAATATATTACGTTGCTTTATTTTCCTTCATTACTAATCCCTGTGATTGGTCCGTTGGCTGTGTCAATTTGGTTTGGGATAAAAGGTAATGAGTGGGCTTGGATGTCAAAAACTTGGTCAAGTGTCGATGATTTTAACGAATCTCAACAAAACTGGGTAAGACTTTGGTTCATACTAATGATTTATGGATTTGGAATCTCATTTTCCACATTTGTATTTTTGGTATTCTTAGGTTTGATATCAGTCGCTTCAGGTATTTAGAAATAAATAAAATAAGCCGATATAGCTCAGTTGGTAGAGCAACTCATTCGTAATGAGTAGGTCGCGAGTTCGAGTCTCGCTATCGGCTGTTTTATTTATTGTGTTGGTATTGTTCATGAAATCTGATGTTTTGTATTTCTTAAATTAAGTATACAATCAGCATTATTAAATTTGTTTTCTGTTATCAATTTAATTTTAGTAATTTTTTTATATCTTTAATTCCTTCTTCAGGGGTATCAAATTTAATTTCTGCATCGTAATGTTTTGCCTGTGAAATTTCATATGCAGACTTAGCTAATCTTTCTTGAATAGCTTTAGATGTTTCAGTTCCGCGTCTTTCCAAACGAGCTTTTAATACTTTAAAAGACGGAGGTTGAAAGAATATACTTATAACTTTAATAAAGGGATCATTTTTAAGGTTTTTACGGATATTTTTTGCGCCATCTACATCTACTATTGCCAAGGCAGGCTTTTCTCCATTCAATGCTGTTTTTATCGTTTCTTTTTTTGTCCCGTAATATTTACCTGAAAAACCTTCTATATATTCTACAAATTCATTATTTTTTATGCCTTCTCTAAATTTATCTACAGTTGTAAAGAAATAACTTACACCGTCAATTTCGCCTTCTCTTTTTGCTCTTGTTGTATGTGTGACTATTCTGTTAAAAAGATTCATTAACGGATCCATGACAGAATTTTTACCAACACCTGAAGGTCCTCCTATTAATAATAAATATTTATTATTTTCAAGAACTTTTGCGGGGATATCATTTCTTAGAATTTGTCCGAATGTAACAGGATTAGATATCCTATTGCTGTAATCATTGTTAATTTTTTGTACTTGCATATTTATATTCCTTTCGCTGTATTTTATTATAAATACCCGTAAAAATAAAATTTGCTAGGGGTAAATATTTTTGTTGTATAAAAAAACATCTTAGTTGTTTTTTTTATTTTTATGGAAATAAACTGTAAAACGTCCTGTTCTGTTACAAATATGTCGATCATTTCTATTTCAATATCTATTTACATGTATTTAATTTTCATTTAAAATACTGTTGTGATTTATTTTTTTTACGGGGATGAAGAATTTAATATTTCCAATGAAATCAAGGCTTTAAAAGCTAAGCTTGACAAAAATTTTATTGAAATGAGCTTTAAGTCTTTTGATAATCCAAAATTTCCGGATTTGATTGCGGCAGTTTCTTCTCAGCCTATGATGTTTGGGAAAATGCTTATTGTTATTGATTGCATGAAATATTTTTCGTCCAATTCCGACGAGGGATTTGATGATTCTCAAATAAAAATTTTTGAGCAAGCTTTGCAAAATTCAAACGAAAATCTTGATATTGTTTTTCGGGCCTATTGCGCACCTGAAAGTAAGAAAAAAGTCGATAAACGCAAAAAAATATTTAAAATTCTGTCTAAATACAACGCTAAGGAATTTGCGCAAATTCCGTCTTATAAAACGGCTGAATTGGAAGCATGGATAAAAAATCAAGCAAAATTAAAAAAAATTAAGATTGAAAATGATGCTGTTTCTTTGCTTTTACTTCAGGTCGGATCAAATCTCAGAATGCTTGATTCCGAGCTTGAAAAATTGAAAGTATTTGCCTCTGATTCTGTAGTAACAAAGGATATGGTAACAGAAATTTGTGTTAATAATGAGGATTTATTCGCATTTATTGATTATTTGGTTGAAGGGCAAAAAAGTAAGGCTCTTGAAGAATACCAAAAATTGCTTACAACTAATCATGCTTTAGCTATAATGTCAGTTTTGCACTCAATGATTCACTCTAAAATTCAGATAAAAGCGCTTGCATCAAAATATTCGCAGGATGAAATTGCTAAAATCGTAAATATGCACCCATATAGAGTAAAAATGGAAATTCAAAATTTGAAACAAACACCTTTAAAAGAACTTGTAAGGCTGAAAAAAAATTTAACAGATGCAGAATTTAAAATCAAATCCGGTCAGTCAAATTTAAGTCCTGAAAGGGAGGTTGAATATGCTCTATTACGATAATAATATTGCCCAAAAGCAACCTGAATTGATGAAATATTTTTCTTTAGGAATTAAAGACGAATCAAAAAATCTTGGTCATTGTCTTTTATTTTGGGGGCCTGATATTAAGGTTCAATGCGAACTTGCTCTTGAAATTGCTAGACTGTTTAATTGTTCTGATGATGGTAATGCAGATTGCAGTTGTATTAATTGTAAGTGGATTAAAGAAAATACTCATCCTGCGGTAAAAATATTTACTCGACTGGATTTTAAGGATTTAGACCAAGATTCTGCAACAGGCAAAAGAAATATTACTGTTTCTCAGGCACAAAGTATTATTAATGAATTATCGATAACTTCTGACTATCACAGAGTTTATATTTTTTGTGACAGGGATGAAGCCGGGAATTTGATGCCTCTAAATAAGATGAATTTTCCTGATGACACATCTAATAAATTATTAAAAACTTTTGAAGAACCTCCTCAAAATACAACTTTTATATTTTTAACCAATGATAAATCTGATATAATATCAACAGTTGTTTCAAGAGCGCAGTCATTTTTTGTTCCGTCAAAAATCGAAAATAATCAGGACTTTTCGCTTGTAAGCAATTTATTAGACAATTACTGGAATATAGAAAGAAATTCAGTCTTAGAATTTGAGAATTCTATTTTGGCGCTAATTGAGGGAAATGACCCTAAAACAATATTAATTCAAATGGAAAATTATTTAGGAAATATTTTAAAAAATAATTTAGAAAACAAAATTTTATATTTTAAAGTATTAAAAGATTTAGGTTATGTAGAAGAAGCGTTAAGGCAGTTAAACTTGACTCCTGCAATGAATACCTCTGCAGTAATTGAAAATTTAGCGTTCAAGATGATTTTGTAATACAATAAAAAAATAAGGAGAATATTTGAAATGGATATAGGAATAGTTTTAGAAATTATAATTACAGCGATAATCGCATATGTAATCGGATCAATTCCTACCGGATATATTGTTGTTAAACTTTTTACAGGTCAAGATATCAGAACAATTGGTTCAGGATCAACCGGTGCTACAAATGTTAAAAGGGTAATGGGGAAAAAATGGTTTTTTATCGTAATGATTCTTGACGCTATAAAAGGAGCTTTGCCTGTTATTTTAGCCTCAACATTGACTTTAAGTTTTAAATCTATCGGTCTTTTGCCTGTTATTGCAGCTGTTTTTGTAATACTAGGACACAGTAAATCTTTATTTTTGAACTTTACCGGAGGTAAATCTGTTGCTTCAGGAGTCGGTACACTGCTTGCACTAAATTGGCAGGCCGGTATTTTGATTGCGATTTGCTGGGGAATTGTAACATGGTTTTCACACTATGTATCACTTGGATCTATAGTCGCATTGGCTCTGGCGCCTGTAATAATGTGGCTTTTAAATGCCCCTTTAGCGTACATAATTTATTCGCTTATTGCGGCGGTGTATGTGATTTATTTACATAGGGAAAATATTAAAAGATTATTAGATGGCAGTGAAAATAAAGTAAGATAAAATGTGATTACAAGATACAAAAATCCCTTTATGAATTACCATAAAGGGATTTCATCTTTATTTATTTTAATTTTTTGTCAATTGCAGCTAAAACTTTTTCAACGGTCGCTTCTTTTATGACCTCATCATCTACTTTAACATATGGGGCCTTTGAAAATTCCCAGTCAATCGAACATAACCCTAAACACGGAGAACCGGAAACCTCAACTTTATCTCCGTATTTTCTTGGAACAAGTTCAATTAATTCTTGTAAATTTGCTGATCCCATAACGAAACAGGTAGTTCCTAAGCACACTTTAACATTAATTTTTGCCATTTTCTTTAACTCCTACATATACTGCATACTAACTTTTTTATAATATTTATCTTGTAAAATTGATTTCATTTTTTTTATTATATTTTTCCGAATCTCGATTTCTATCGGCAATGTCGGATTATAATGAGCCTGATTTAATTTCGCACCTACCATGAAATAAATACAGTCACTATCCAATAAAAATTCTACCAACTTTCCTGCCGCGTTGTCAATATCCCATTTGCCGTTTTCTAAATATTCGAGAGTTTGAGTTAAAGTCAAAATTCCTTCTGTAACCAAATCAACTCCTTCCATATAAGAACATGCCGGAAGTTTCCCTACACTAATTGTTTTGTCCATAGTAATCGGGATATTTAATTCTCTTGATATTAAATTTGCCGTTGTCCCTCCGGCAATAGCCTTTTTCCCTTTAAAATCAGCAAAAAGCTGGGCATATTCACTATCTTTATTTTGCATAAAAGGCGGGCCTGTAAAAACTAAAGATTTTCTGGGCTCTCTGCAATACAAAACTAAAGCAGACATGTCATCTTTCGGATTTTTATCTGTTTCAATATTTCTTGCTTGTTTAATTATAAAATCAGACAATTCAGAACTTGATATATCTGGATCTTGTTCTAATCTTGATAAAACGAATTTTATCAGTCCCTCACGCCTTAAACCCAACTTTAATTTTGGATTCCCTAATCCGCATTGAGTAATTCCGTCAGAACAAAATATTAATCTGTCTCCTAATTCTAAATTGATTTTATATGATTTCATACATCGATTTTTGTGCGTTTTTGACGGGATTTCTTCATATTGAGGATTCATAATTTTACCGTTTTTTATCCATATAAAATCAGGATTACCTTCTTCAACAATTTTTGCAATACCGTCATCGTTTACATCTATAATTGAAAACGTAGAATAGCTGATTTTACGAACCTGACAAACAGGTAAAGAATTCATTACAATTTCCGCTGCTTTTCTAATTGGGATTTGATCTCCTTCTACAAATCTTAATAACATCGTAGCTGTCATACAAGACAAAATATTTGCCTTAATTCCTGATCCTAAACCGTCAGATAAAACAGCAACAAGCCTTTCTTCGTCAGGATACCTTTTTGATACAAAGTAATCCCCAAATGCATTTTGATTATATTTTTTTATTTGATGACAATCAATATCGATAAACATATTTATTAAAGTCGTTATGACATTGGGTCTTTAAGCCGACTTTATTTTTCCTCCTTATCATCATAATCATTTGCAATAGAATTTAGCAAAGTTTCTGTTTCAACCATATGTTCACCTAAAAGGCACGCAATTTCTTGGACAATAGAAATATTTTTAGAAATAACTTCTTTTGCTTTTTCTGATATTTTTTCTCTTGTTGTTTCGGTTTGAGTAACATCTGTTATGACCGCGCCTACAATTTCATTTTCTTCGATAGTAAAAGCATTTATATCATAAAGCCGTCCTTTAACATTGTAATGTTCTTTGTGAAGATCTCTGCCGGTTTTTAATATAGTTGAGAAAATATCCGGAAAATCAACAATTCTGTCAATGGCTGCTCCTGTTAAGCCATCAGGTCGTGATTTGAACATTTCATACATATCACCCGTAAACATTTTCATAAAACTGTCATTTGCTTCTATTATATTCATCTTGTTATCAACCATAACGATAGCAGAAGGCATACAGCGAAGCATTGCAGCAGCCTTTCTCATAGCTATTTTTCTCATATAAGAAACGCACATAGAAGTTTCAGCAACACCATCTAACAGTGCGACAGCAAGTTCCCGACACGAAGAATATCCGCATCCTCCGCAATTTAGTTCATCTTCTTGCGAGTGTTTACCGATTTTTTTCAATGTTTCCAAAATTTGTTCAATGGAATATTTTGAATTCTGAACTTGTTTTGGTGAATAACTGCATTCAACAACAGTGCTTGTAACTTTTGGAATTTCATCCCTATACTTTACTTTGTACATTACATCTGAAATTGAACTTATACTTGCTTTTTTTGAGGCAATGCAAGGACCTGTAATACATCCTGATTCACATGCTAAAGCTTCTACAAAAACCGGAACAGCAAGCTTTTCAGGATCTAAATTCTCTAATGCTTTTGAAAAAGCAGGAATAGAACATACTTCCATTAATTGAACTTCAGGCTTAACCCCAATTTTACGGATCGTTTCGTTCATTCCTCCGTTAATCGGATACAAAGTACCTTCGTAAGCACTCTGTGGTACAAATTCAAAACTATTTTCTTTTTTAATTTCAGTTATATCCGGTATTTCATCGGATATCCAAATTTTTAATTCTTCAAACGTAATAGCAGCATCAATTAATCCGTCATCTTCATCAGCCTCATTTTTCTTCCCGATGCAAGGTCCGATAAATACAACCGAAATATCTTGTCCATATGTTTCTTTTAACATTTTGGCATGTGTTTTTGCAGGAGAGCCTACAGGGGTAATATATTTTGAAAATTCCGGTTTATAAATTCTTATATATTCAACTATTACAGGGCAAGCGCTTGAAATAAGAAGCCCTTTATCCATGTTATTCAGAACTTGGGCATCATGAATTGAAACTTCTTGTGCCCCGAGAGCTGTTTCCGATACATCCTTAAATCCTAATTTTTTCAATATCGCAATCATTTTTTTTGCGGAATTTTCAAATGTCGCTCTCCAAGATGGTGCTAATGAGACGTATACATCTTTTTTTGCTATCAACAGATTTTTTACTTTTTCCAGATCTGTCCTTACACATTTCGCATTTGTAGGACAAACTTTTACGCAAGTTCCGCATGATATGCATTTTTCAGGAATGACTGAGGCACTGTCATTTTCTATTCGGATCGCTTTTACAGGACAATGCCTTATACATTTGTAACAGTCTTTACATTCATTTGTTAACGTGTAAACCGGATGCTGTTTATTCATTTTTACTTAACCCCTAAATTATAATTATAAACTGGATAAAATTTTCTGTAATTTATCAATATTTACTTCATCATATTCATTGTTATCTACGTAAACATGCGGACCTAAATCGCATTTCCCCTCGCATAATGCTCCTACCAATTCCAAATCCGCATCTAAATTGTGATCTTTAATATATTTTTCTAAAAATGATAAATTTTCACAGTTGCCTCTGGCAAAACAAGAGCTTCCCATACATACCTTTATTGTGTGCTTTGACATACCTTCCTCAATAAAAATATTTTATAATACTGAAAACATCTTTTCAAGTAGGAAAGTTGATAAATTTAAAACTTTTTGGTATAAATATTGTTAGAATAAGGGGATAAGAATATGCATTATCAAGGACTAATTAACAAATACAGGAAATATTTACCGGTAAATGATTTAACGCCGATCGTTACTTTAAATGAAGGAAACACTCCTTTAATAAAAGCTGATAATTTGGCAAAAAAAATCGGAATAGATGCTGAAATATATTTGAAATTTGAGGGTTGTAACCCTACAGGAAGTTTTAAAGATCGCGGAATGACAATGGCTGTCACAAAAGCAAAAGAATCCGGTTCGGGAGCGATAATTTGTGCTTCAACCGGAAATACATCCGCATCAGCCGCGGCTTACGGGGCAAAAGCCGGTTTAAAAACTTATGTATTGATTCCTGATGGATATATTGCACTCGGTAAATTATCTCAAGCTATGATGTATGGTGCAGAAATTGTTGCTATAAAGGGAAATTTTGACAGAGCATTAGAATTAGTCAGAGAAATTTCTGATAAATATCCTATTACTCTTGTTAATTCTGTTAACCCGTATCGTATTGAAGGTCAAAAAACCGGTGCGTTTGAAATATGTGAAGCTTTAGGGCAAGCCCCTGATTATCATTTTATTCCGGTAGGGAATGCCGGAAATATTACCGCATACTGGAAAGGTTACTGCGAATGGTTTGATTTGGGATTAATAAATTCAAAACCAAAGATGATGGGATTTGAAGCAGAAGGTGCTGCTGCAATTGTTAAAGGAGAAAGGATTATGTATCCTGAAACACTGGCTACAGCGATTAGAATAGGAAATCCTGCAAGTTGGAAAAAAGCGGAAGCCGCAAGAGATGAAAGTAACGGAATGATTAATTTTGTAACTGATGAAGAAATTGTTAAAGCTTACAAATTATTGGCATCTTGTGAAGGAATTTTAGCAGAACCTGCCTCAGCAGCATCTGTTGCAGGTCTTATTAAAGTTAAAGATACTGTTAAATCCGGCTCAAAAATTGTCTGTATTTTAACCGGAAACGGATTAAAAGACCCTGACAACGCTATTAAATATTCTAATACTGATGTCAAAAAAACAACTGATGATTTGAATGATATTTTAAAAATTATATCAGTTTAATCTTGACTTTTTTTCAAACATTATTAATATAAAAGTTGAGGTAGAAATATAAAAGGATATATCAATGGCATCATCGGGTTCATCAATTGTAAATAACATTACTAACGGATTAACAAACACTTACGCATATCTTGCATCTCTTTATCCGAAAGATGGCGTAACCCTAAAAAATATTACGTCTGCAAGAAGTGATAATACAAATTATTTAACATTAAATCAATCTTTTGCATCTTATTTGCAAAACAATTTTTCATCTTTTGATAAAGACGGGGATGGAAAAATAAGTGCTGACGAAATGAATAAATTTGCTACAACAATTTCGCGTTCAGGTGTGTCCAGAGATGAAATTTCCCAATTAGCGATGACGGGTGCTTGTTCAAAAGAAATGGTGACTAAAATTTTAGAAAATTTTGATGATATAGATACAAATCATGATGGCAGAGTAACAAGTGCTGAAATATCCGCTTATACTTACTCATCTCAAAAGCAGGCAAAACTTGATGAATCAAACTATAGAAAAGCTACAACAGATATGTCAATATTTTATACTGATGACAGTTCGACGGATGTAACTGATTATAGTATTCTCAGTTACAAATACAAAAATTTCAACAAATAGCTTTAATATCTTATTTTAGACAATTCCCTGACAAATCATAGCCTGAGAAAGTTTTCTGAATGCTGCGATGTTTGCGCCTATAACGTAATTACCTTTTTGACCGTAATCATTTGCGGCATCTTTGCATTCATTAAATATATTTATCATAATTTGATTAAGCTTTTTCTCTACTTCATCAAATGTGTAATAAAATCTCATGCTGTTTTGAGACATTTCGATCGCTGAAGTCGCAACACCGCCGGCATTTGCAGCTTTTGCAGGAGCAAAAAGAACATTATTATCAATAAAATATTCGACAGCATCTTTTGTTGATGGCATATTAGCACCTTCACCAATCGCAATTACACCATTTTTAACAAGAGCTTTAGCACTGTTAAGCGTTAATTCATTTTGAGTAGCACATGCTAGAGCTATATCCGTCTTAATTTCCCATATAGGAGAATCTTGAGTTGTTTTTTCTGTGTATGTGGCATTCGGGTGTGTTAATGCGTATTCTTTGATTCTTCCTCTTTTAACTTCTTTAATTTCTTTAACAGAGTTCAAATCAATTCCGTCAGGATCGTAAATACAACCGTTAGAATCGCTCATGGCAACAACTTTTGCGCCCATTTGTACAGCTTTTTCACAAGCATATATTGCAACATTTCCTGATCCTGAAATTGTAATTGTTTTCCCTTGGATAGAAATTCCGGATTCTTTTAACATTTCACTCATAAAAAACATTAATCCGTAACCGGTAGCTTCTTTTCTTGCTAATGATCCGCCGTAAATAATGTCTTTGCCTGTTAATACGCCGCCTTCATAAGCATCCCGAATCCTTTTATATTGTCCGAAAAGATAACCTATTTCTCTTGATCCTACACCTATATCTCCTGCAGGTACATCAACATCAGCTCCGATATGTCGGTATAATTCTGTCATAAAGCTTTGACAAAATCTCATTATTTCCGATTCTGACTTTCCTTTAGGGTCGAAGTCAGAACCTCCTTTAGCACCACCTATAGGAAGACCGGTCAGAGCATTTTTAAATATTTGTTCAAATCCTAAAAACTTCATAATACTAAGGTTAACGCTTGGGTGAAACCTCAAACCGCCTTTATAAGGACCGATTAAAGAACTAAATTGAACTCTATATCCGCGATTAACAATAATTTTACCATTATCATCAACCCAAGGAACTCTAAACATTATTATTCTTTCAGGTTCTGCCATCCGTTCTAATATTGCCATTTTCTCATATTCAGGATGTTTTGATAAAAAGGATGACAATGACGAATAAACTTCATCAACTGCCTGTAAATATTCCGGTTCGCTATTGTTCTTTTCTTTAATTTGTTCTAATACCTTTTCTAAATATCTTTCCATATTCTTATTCCTTATAAATTTTCCTAAAATATTATAGCAAAAAAAATTTTTTAGTGTTTTTATAACTCACAATGAGAATATTTCCGTTACAAATATGTAATATAAATCAGCAAAAGACTCCGAATTTTGGGGCAAATCCCGAAACTATATTAAAGGGTTTTAAGTCTTTTTCTAAAGAAGAATATCTGAATTTGTCAAAATCAGAAATTAATTGTTTAAAAGATGCATATAATGAGTTAGCTGCAAAACAAAATATATTTAGCCTGAAAAAACTTGAACAAATACATGATGTCACGTCTAACAGGCTAAAAGAAGTATTTGATTCCCAGTACGGGAAAAATAATTATATAGTTTTAATTTTAGGAAGATCTTTATCAAGTATCGGGAAAATGCTCGGATACAAGATTGGAGAAAAAAACGTCATCAATATACCGTTTTCTTCAGGTTCAAGATTTTATACCCCATCTGTAAGCCAAGAACAATATAAAAAATTTTTAGATAAGCTAAAAAATGAAGGTGATATAAAAGATTTTATAAATTATTTAGAAACAAAAAAAATATCAAAATCAGACGTTGAATTATCCGGTAAAGAATATATTTTAACCGATTTTTGCGTATCAGGAAAATCATTAAAAGGGGCGAATCAGCTTTTTAAATCAGATTTTATTTTAGGAAACAAAATGCATAATATTCACGCACAAGATGCTCTAAAAATCTTTCCGAAATATTCTGAAATGAATACCGACCAGCAGTCATTTTTTAATACGTTAAGAACTTTATTATTAGGAAACAGATTAAAGCCCTATTCTTTTGTTAAACAATGTGCCTTACTACAATCAAGTGCAATGAGAGATGAAAAATATGTTATAAAAGATGCTCCTGAATCCGTAAAACTGTTTTGGTTCAAACTTTTAGACAATTTTATGGAAAATATTAAACCTTCAAAAGTTAACTTTGAAAATACAACGCCTGAAAAAACTTCAAGTTCAATTTTCATTGAAGATTTAAATGACGCGATTATGGAAGTCAATAAAAAACTTGCTATAGCTGACAATTTAGATATTAATGATGTACGGTATCCGCAATTAAAATACGTAAAAAAAAGATTAAATAACATATACACCTTACTAACCGATATTCATCACTACGGGCAAAACAGCAAAAATATAAGAAATTTTTATACTCATATTGGGGAGATAGAAAAATTTTTATCAGAAATTGATTTTTAACCAATCTGAAAAAATTTCCAATGCTTTTTTCAGATTTTCAGGATTATTCCCATAGCCAATCCTCAAATATCCGTCTAATTCCATTGCTTTTCCTGGTAATAGTAAAACTCCTGTATCATCTAATAATTTTTTGCATAGCGTATATGAATCAATATTCAAATTATACCCCACAAAAGCTGTTGTACCTGCATTTGGGGAAATTAAACGAATCATTGAATTATTATTTGCCCAATTTAATAAAATATCTTTTCCTTCTAATATTTTAGATTGGTTTCTGTTAATAATTTTGTCTTTATTTTCAATCGCAACAGATGCAAAAAAATCATCTAAAATCCCTAAACTAATAATACTATATTCTCTTTGTAAATTTATAATATTAATAATATCATCTCTTGCAATAATCCAACCCAATCGCAAACCTGCTAATGAAAACACTTTGGAAACACTTGAAGTCGAAATACCCTTTTCGTAAATATCCGAAACTGATACCCCAAAATTGTTTTTATTATGATTTAACCCCCGATATACCTCATCACATAAAATATAAGCATCTGATTTTTTTGCAATATCAACAATAGAGTTCATCATATCGTCAGGAATTAGTGCTCCTGTGGGATTGTTAGGGTTATTTAAACAAATAAGCTTAGTGTCATTACCGACAATTTTTTCTAATTCCTCTAAATTCGGAAGCCAATTATTTTCTTCGTTTAAATAAAAAAGTTCGACATCCGCCCCAAAAGCTTTAGGGATTGAATAATGCTGCTGATAAGTCGGAACAACGGATACTACTTTATCTCCTGCATTAACTAAAGCGGAAATAACCAAATAATTTGCGCCAATCGCGCCATGTGTGACCGTTATATTTTCTTTTGATTGATTTTTATAAAGTGAAATTATTGCATTTTTTAATCTATCTGAGCCGTGAATATTCCCATAATTCAGTTTAACATCTTCAATTTCTGAAAAATCAAATTTTGTAATTTCTTGTAATTCATTCAAAGATAAAGATTCAACGCAAGTATCAGCCAAATCAAATTTAGCGCCCTTTTCGTACTTATTAAACCAGTCTTCAACCTTAAATTTTTCTATAAGCATTTCTTAATTAAAGCAAAAGAAAAGTAATTTTTCACGGAATTTTTAAGATTTTTAAATGAATATTTTATTTTATCGCAAATTTTTAACTGTTCAAACGAATCATTAATAACTTCATTTACTATACCAAGTTCTGAAAGCATTTTATAATCGTAATTTTGACAAGAAATTAAATACTTAACAGTTTGAATATTGTATTTGCATTTATGTTTTTTATGCATTTTAGATAGGTAATTGTGAATGTCATAAATGCTATAATCCAAATTTTTATTTTTCAATATACCGTCAATGATTTCTGAGGTCGTTTTCCCTCCGTCTTTTTCAAAATAAAGTATAGAATTCTTTAATAAAAAATCCAGATCGGGTTTATTAGAAATCCCCAAACATTTCAGGACATTTTTAGGAACATCCGACAAATTTTTATCGTAAACGTTCCAAATTTTTTGTGCATTTTTGTCAAAAAATTCTCTGGCTTTTGAAAATTCGGAAGAATCACAATACTTTTTCTTTAACTCCTTAATCTTGGACTCAGAATCATCCTTGATTGCGGTTTCAATGTCTTTCACGATTTCATAGACTTTTTTATCGGACAAATTTTCGTCAAAGAGCAATTTCCCTGAATCATTATTATAAAACGGGTTCAAATGACTTTCTAAATTGTACGTAGCGCTTAACTCTGTATCTAAATCAAGTGATGCGCAAAGATTTTCATATGCTTCCTTACTACAAACCAAATTTTTCATAACTAACCTTACCTACAAATAAATAAAGTATTTTTACTTTCAAAAATTGACAAAAAATGGCAAATTGTAAAGAAAAATTTAGAATGTTTTTTATAAACTTTTTTAGCAGGATTTTGCAATACGTTTGCATAAAGCTTGAGTTGCGTTTAACAGCGGATCAATTGTTGGGGAATACGGCGGAGAATATGTTAAGTCGTTATTGCCAAATTCTTCTACTGTTAAATGAGCTAAAAGTGCGCTCGTAAGTGAATATATTCTTTTGTCCGCCCCAATTGAACCTATTGCTTGACCTCCCAGGAGTAATCCTGTAATTTTGTCCGCGATTACCTTTAGTGTTATATCAGATGCATCAGGCATAAATGCGACTTTATCCGGCTTTTCAATAGTAACCGACACAGGCGTAAAGCCGATTTGTTCAGCTTCACGCTCTGTTAAACCTGTCATAGACATTGTAGTATTCAAACATCTTGTCACAGTTGAACCTAAAACACCTTCAAATTCAGAGTAAATACCTGCTGCGTTTAGGGCTGCGCATCTTCCTTCTTTATTTGCGGTTGATCCTAATGGAATCCATACTTTTTTACCTGAAACTATATGCGTTTTTTCTGCGCAATCTCCGCAGGCGTATATGTGTTCATGCGATGTTCTCATTAATTTATCAACTTCTATTGCACCTGTTTCTCCGATTTTTAAACCTGCATCCTGCGCTAATTCTATATTTGGTTTTACTCCTGCACAAATTATTGCAAGGTCAGTGTCAAATCGTTGTCCTTTTTCTGTTATGACGGATTTTAAAACTCCGTTTTCTCCAAAAAATTCCGAAACTCTATCACCTGTTACTATTTTAAAATTTTTGTAATCAGATGATTCTATGCGTTCTCTTATTAAATCACTCATATCATCATCAAAATTTGACATTATATGGCTTTTTTGTTCGATGACAACTGTTTCAAGACCGTTTTTTACGAATGCTTCCATAAGTTCTAGCCCGATATAACCGCTTCCGATTATTACAGCTTTTTTGGATTTTCGCATTTGAGTTCTTATATTTATGCCGTCTTCAATGTTTCTGAGTGTGAATATATTTATAAAATCGTCAATTCCTTTAATGTTAGGTTTGATTGGGGATGCTCCGGTCGCGATTATAAGTCTGTCATATGATTCTGTTCTTCTGCCGTTCGGGCCGCTTACTACTATTACGTTTTTTTCAGGGTATATTTTTTCTGCATTTGTTTCTAAATTTACATCTATTCCGCCTTGTCTAAATTCTTCAGGCGACCTAACAAGAAGTGTTCTGTAATCTTCAAAATTTCCTTGAATATAATACGGTAATCCGCACGATGAATACGAAACATGCGTGTCTTTTGTGAAAATTTCGACGCTTGAATCCGGTAAAAGTCTTTTAATTTTTGCTGCAGCTTTTGCGCCGGCGGCAACTGCTCCAATTATAACGATTTTCATAACAGTTATAATTTAGCATCCGTAAAAAATATTTTAATCGCACAACAGACTAGTTAGGAGTATAAGTGTTTAAAATTACTTCCTTCATAAATTCCATATATGATTCGGTTTCATCTGTTGGTTTGTCAACACTGTCAACGAGTTTATTCATTTCTACAATAATACGCTTTTTTAATAATTCATCATACATAATACACACATCTTTCTTGTTAAAATATATGTGTTACTAATCGGCAGTATTAATTAAAAACTTTAATATTATTATGAAATGTAACAATTAAATTTTGGGGTAAACGCCAAAATTTATTTTTAAATTACATTCATTAATTTTTTCCAAACGTCGTCTATTGAGCCTTGAGCATCAATTGAAGTTAAAAGATTACGTGATTTATAATAATCAATTAGCGGTGCTGTTTGATTAAAATATGTGTCAAATCTTGCTTTTGCGGTTTGTTCATTATCATCTTTTCTTTGAGTTAATTCTTCACCGCAAATGTCACATGTATTTTCAACTTTCGGTGCTTTGAATTTTAAATTATATATTTCTCCGCATTTTGGGCAAGAACGTCTGTTTACGATTCTTTCTATTAAGATACTTTCATCTATTTCAAAATAGATTGCTTTAAACTCTGCTTTTGTATCTTTGTCAATTTCAGAATTAATTTTCAAAAGTAAATCCGCCTGCTCAACACTTCTTGGGTATCCGTCTAATATATAACCTTGACTGCAATCAGACTGGCTTAATCTGTTTTTTATGATATCTCCGACAAGCCATACAGGTACTAAATTTCCCTTATCTATAAATGATTTTGCCGTAAGTCCGTTTTCAGAACCTGAGGCAATTTCTGCTCGTAATAATGCACCTGTATCAATGTGCGGTAAATTTAAATAATTTGCCAAATGAGCAGTTTGAGTTCCTTTTCCGCACGCCGGAGGTCCTAAAAATATAAATTCTTTTTTAATAGTCATTTTATTCTCTTTCTTATTTTGAAATAATTTCTTCTGATTTTTTCCCCTGTTCAACATACTTGGTTAACTGTTTAAGTGCAGGTCTGTAAGAATTAATAGTGTTTCCTCCGCCCAAACATCCTCCAGGACATGACATAACTTCTATTAAATTACCCAATTCACATTTACCGTTTTTGGCAAATTTTTTCAAGTCTCTTATGGATGATTTATCAAGTCCGTTTATTACATAAGGTTTTGCTTGTTTCTGTTCAGGCAACAAGGCATTTACAGCTGCCGCAACTCCGCCGGTAACGGCATAATTTCTTGCTTCAGATGATGATTCTTTGGTAAATTCAGATTCTTCGCATTCACTTACCTGAACACCTAAAGCTACAAACCATGCACCGAGTTCTTCGAAATTCAATACATAATCTATATTTGGATTTTGCATTGCTTCTCGTCTTTTTGCTACACAAGGGCTGAAAAATACTGATATGCACCCAGGATTTTCTTTTTTTACAAATTCTGCGGTGTAATACGCCGGAGTTTTAGTTGTTGATCTAAACGGTTTAATTTCCGGGATATGTTTTTCAACAAGTTCATTATAAGCAGCACAGCAAGATGTTGTCATAAATTCTTGTCCCTGCTCCATTCTTTCTTCAAATTCTGCAGATTCATTTTTTGAAGTAATATCTGCCCCGACAGCAACTTCAACTACGTCGCTGAATCCTATTTCCATAATTGCTTGTTTTAATTGAGCAGGGGTACAAGGCAATTGGCCCATAATTGCCGGAGCAAGCAGCGCTATAACCTTTTTCCCTGCTTTTATATTTTTTATAATATCAATAAGCTGACTTTTTTTATGGACGGCTCCAAAAGGACAAGCATTTACGCATTTGCCGCAAGAAATACATTTTTCATGATCAATTTTAGTTAATCCGTCTTCGTCTTTTGCAATTGCACCGACAGGGCAGGCATTTTCACAAGGAACAATTATTTTTGTAATCGCCTGAAACGGACATACTTGAGCACAAAGCCCGCAGCTTTTGCATTTCGATTGATCAATTCTTGATTTTCCGTTTTCAACTTTTATTGCTCCAAATCTGCAAGCTGACTCGCAAGGTCTTGCAACGCATCCTTGGCATAAGTCTGTTACGTGAATCCTTGCCGGAACACATTCATTACAAGCTGTTTGTAATAATGTCAACGGATGCGGTTCCGGAGCAGTTCTTTCGGTTGCTTTTTCTGCTAAATCGGATAATAGCTGAGAATCATCTACTTCTTCAATATCAAAACCCAATCCTGCAATTACACGATCTCTTAAAATAGCTCTTTCTTTATGTATGCAGCATCTGTAAGGAACTTCACTGCCTTTTGGCCGCATATCGTAAGGAATTTTTCTTACATCTTCCTTAAAATTATCACCGTAATATGCGCGAATTATTCTTGCTAATATTTCTCTTTTAATATGTGACGTCTGTTTATTTGGGGTATTTATAGCCATAAAATTCCAACTCCTTTTAACGTAAATATATACCTATATTATTATTGCATAAAAAAAATTTTTTTACACAAAATATGTAAATAAATATGCATAAAAAAAAGACCTTGATTATCAAGGCCTATCCGTTTAAATAAGAAGAGAGAGCTTTATATATTTATATAAAGTATTCTGAATCTATTAAATTGCTAAAACGGATTCATAATATTTACATTTCGTAATATTTTTTATAGGAGTGCTGCAAACATCGGTGTTGCTTGCGCAAGATTCGTCATTTGATTAGAAAAAAGTTTATTTTGCGTCTGAGTATTTAATAAATTTGCATTATAAACTTTATCATTATAACTGTTGCCTGAGGCAGAGTTTGATGCTGCAGCATTCATGTAATTTAGCATATTATTGTTCAACACTGAATTAAAATTACTTAAAAACGAAAGAGTGTTCATTCTGTTATTTAATTCTTGTGTGTACAAGTCGCTCTGAGACAAGGCAAGCTGATTACTTAAATCAGCAATGGCACTTGCTTTTTTGTTAGTAATACTGTTTAAATTATCAAGAAATACAGAATTATCAATGTTTCCGAATCTTCTTGCAACATCATTTCGAAGGTTTGTTTCCATCGGAGTGTAAATATCTTCGATATTCTTAATCCCACGATTTTTAAGAGCATTAAGTTGATTTGCCCATTGAGTTCTTTGGTTGTCTGAAATATCAAACAAGTTGCTCAATGACGATTCCATTCCCTTTTGAACGGAATCATAGATGTTTTTTTCCGTATCGGACATGTTATAACTTGTACCGACAACATTGTTTTTTGAATCCCTTTGTGCGGTCGCAACAGTTTTTCCGTTTACGGAAACACTTCCGCCTGAATATTCAGGGTAACTAACTTTAGAATTTTTTCCCATTTTTAAATTGTCCTTTCTATCGCAAAGGACAATATCTCATGAACCACAGTCATTATATCACTTTTATCTTTAGTTGTAAAGTCTTTTTTAAATTTTGTTTGAAAAATTATAATCAGGGTACATAATTTTATTATGGCAGACAAGATTAAAATAACTGGTGCAAAAGAGCATAATTTAAAAAATGTTTCACTGGAAATCCCGAAAAATGAATTAGTCGTATTCACGGGAGTTTCCGGTTCAGGCAAAAGTTCACTGGCATTTGACACTATATTTGCAGAAGGTCAACGCAGATATGTTGAGAGTCTTTCTACCTATGCAAGACAATTTTTGGGACAATTTGATAAACCTGATGTTGAATATATTGATGGGCTTTCTCCTGCAATTTCAATTGATCAAAAATCGAAAAGTAATAATCCTCGCTCAACTGTCGGGACTATAACAGAAATTTACGATTATTTAAGACTGTTATATGCAAGAGTCGGAACTCCTTACTGTCCTAATTGCGGAAGAGAAATTAAGCCTCAAACTTTGGATGAAATTGTTGAAAAAATTTTACAGTTAAATGAAGGCACTAAAATTCAAATTTTGGCACCTATAGTAAAAGGGAAAAAGGGCGAATATTCATCTTTATTTAAAGAGTTATCTCAAGAAGGATTTGTTCGAGTAAAGGTTGACGGAGAAACTTATTCGCTTGACGAAGATGATATTGAACTTGAAAAAACAAGGAAGCATAATATAAGCGTAATAGTTGACAGAATTGTTGTTAAACAGAGTGCAAGATCTCGAATTGCTGATAGTGTTCAGTTAGCATTAAAAAAGGCTGACGGAGTGATTACTGTCGATATCATCGGAGATAAAGAAGTTATTTTCAGTGAAAAACTGGCATGCCCAAATTGCGGATTGAGTTTCGAAGAACTTACTCCGAGAATATTTTCATTTAATGCCCCTTACGGCGCCTGTGAAAGATGTTCAGGACTTGGTGCGGATTTTGTTGTCGATCCTGATTTAGTTGTTCCTGATAAAACTTTATCAATCAATGACGGTGCAATATATGCATGGGCAACAAGAAGCGCAACAACTTATTATAATGACTTATTAAAATGTGTCTGTGATGCATACGATATTGACATGAATATGCCTTTTGAAAAACTTTCAAAACAACATCAAGATATTATTCTTTACGGCTCAAAAGAAGCTATATCGATCAGAGTTAAAGATTTTGGCACGAGTCGTTATCAAACGAGAATGATGCCGTTTGTAGGGGTTATTCCTTATTTAGAAAAACGTTATAACGAATCAACAGGAGATTATTGGAGAGAAGAAATAGAAAAATTTATGACTTTAAATCCTTGTCCTGTTTGTAACGGAGCAAGGTTAAAACCTTTTCCGTTGGCTGTGAGGATTAAGGGTAAAAATATTTATGAATTCACTCAGATGCCGATTGATGAAGAATTTAAATTTATCACAGATTTGTATTTAGACTTATCTGAATATCAGCTAAAAATAGGTAAGCAAATTTTGGATGAAATTAGGGCAAGATTAAAATTTTTAATTGACGTTGGGCTTCATTATCTAAATTTGTCCCGCAGGGCAGGAACGCTATCAGGCGGTGAATCCCAAAGAATAAGGCTTGCATCACAAATCGGAAGCGGTTTGAGCGGTGTTTTGTATGTTTTGGATGAACCTTCAATTGGTTTGCATCAGCGCGATAACGACATGCTTATAAAAACATTGTTTAAGTTAAGAAATCTTGGTAATACGCTTATTGTTGTTGAACACGACGAAGATACAATAAGGAGTGCTGATTACTTGGTTGACATTGGTCCAAAAGCAGGTGAATCCGGAGGAAAAATTATTGCCCAAGGTTCTGTTGATGATTTAATTAACGCAAAAAATTCAATTACCGGTAAATATTTGAGCGGTGAAAAATCAATTCCCGTTCCTAAAAAATTAAGACAGGGCAATGGAAAATTTTTGCAGATTAAAAATGCGCATTTGAATAATCTAAAAAATATTGATGTAGATATTCCGCTTGGGAAAATTGTTGTTTTAACAGGTGTTTCCGGTAGCGGGAAATCTACTTTAATGCAAGATTTGTTGTATGAATTTGCAATTCATAAGTTGCGGAGAAATAAGCCAAAACCTCAAGGAATTGATGATATTTTAGGTTTTGAAAATATTGATAAAATTATTAACATTGATCAATCTCCTATAGGAAGAACTCCTAGATCTAATCCTGCTACTTATACGGATGTATTTACTGCTATTAGAGATTTATACGCAAAAACAAGTGAAGCGAAAGTAAGAGGATACAAGCCCGGAAGATTTAGTTTTAACGTTAAAGGTGGAAGGTGTGAAGCTTGTAAGGGCGATGGATTAGTTAAAATTGAAATGAATTTTTTATCTGATGTTTACGTAAAATGTGACGTTTGCTCAGGTAAAAGGTATAACAGAGAAACACTTGAAGTTAAATATAAGGGTAAAACTATTTCCGATGTTCTTGATATGAGTATAAAAGAGGCTTTGGAATTTTTTGACAGTATTCCTTCTATAAAAAATAAACTTCAAACGCTTAATGATGTGGGTTTAGATTATATGAAACTCGGACAAAGTGCGACAACTCTTTCAGGAGGGGAAGCTCAAAGAATAAAGTTAGCATCCGAATTAAATAAACGCTCGACAGGAAAAACGCTTTATCTTCTTGACGAACCTTCTGTCGGTTTACACTGGGCAGATTTGGACAAATTAGCAAAGATTATTCACGCCCTTGCTAATCAAGGAAATACAATATTAATGATTGAGCATAACCTTGATCTGATTAAAATTGCTGATCACATTATAGATTTAGGCCCTGAAGGAGGGGATAAGGGGGGAAATATTGTTGTACAAGGTTCTCCTGAAGATATTATGAAATGTAAAGATTCTTATACCGGTCAGTATTTAGCAAAATATCTTAAAAAATCTTGATATTCTTGAAATTTTAAAATAAATCTGTTAAAATAATGTATGTAATAAATATAAAGTAAAGCAAAAAATCTTTTGTTTATGTTTTATATTATTTATAGTGTTGATGGCTTAAAAATAAGTCAATCGCACAAAGTTAAAATCGTGAATGAAAAGAATAAAAGGAGTAATATAAAATGAAAAAATTGTTAGGAATTATTTTTACACTTATCTTATCAGTTGGAATTTGCCAAAGCGTAAGTGCAAAAGTTATTAAAGTTTCTGCATTGGAAGATTTTAACACTGCAAATCCTCCTGCAGTATTGCATGTTCAAATGAATGCAAATACAAGACTTGATTATGACGTTATGTTATTTCAAGGATTTCAGGTTACAGGGCAGGTAGTTAGTGCCGGAAACAGATTTGTTTTTGTTCCTGTAAGTTATGTTAACTTTCAAGAAGAAAATGTTCCGATTAAAAAACAATTTAAGGCTGTCTATACCGGTAGAGCAGGTGTTATCAGAAAAGGTCAGGGATTTAACTTAGTTTTCCCTGAAAATGGCCCTGATACTTATCAATATTATGTTCCGGGTCAAGATAAATAATTCAATTCAAATTTAAAAAGAAAATGGCGAGGTTATTGCCTCGTCATTTTCTTTGTGCTAAATTACGATATAAAAGAAAGAGTTTTTTATGCATAAATATTTTACTGAATCTTATTTTGTAACTGTTGCCGGTCTTATTATAGCTTATTTCTGGGGTGAACATGTAAAGCCCGGTGCGGGTTTTATATCTGTTTTTATAGCGTCTATATTGGCAATATTAGAGGTAAGTTTATCTTTTGATAATGCTGTTGTTAACGCAATGAAATTGGAAAAAATGTCTCCTGTGTGGCAAAAAAGATTTTTAACCTGGGGGATTGCCATTGCGGTTTTTGGAATGAGATTTTTATTCCCGATATTGGTAGTCGCAATATTTGCGCATCTTGATATGGTTACTGTCGCAAAAATTGCTATATCTGATTCTCAAAGTTATGCTAATTATCTACATATGGCTCATGCTCCGATTGTTACATTTGGCGGTCTATTTTTGATAATGTTGTTTTTGAACTACTTTTTTGACCATGAAAAAGATGTTCACTGGATAAAAATTATAGAAAGACCGGTGTCATATTTAGATCACATAAAAGGGATAGAAATATTTATTTCTCTTTTAATAATAGTTGCACTTCAAACATTTATTCCTGAACCTCAAAAATTAAGTGTCGTGTTGGCAGGGATTTTTGGAATTGTTACTTATTTGGGAATAGACGGGGTTTCTCATTTTTTAGAAAAGCATCAGCAGTTAAAAATGGCAAAATGCGGAGCGGATGCACTAAAATGTGGTGGACTGGCAACTTTTTTATATTTAGAATTGATTGATGCATCGTT
Organism: uncultured cyanobacterium; assembly: GCA_946545285.1. GTDB lineage: Bacteria > Cyanobacteriota > Vampirovibrionia > Gastranaerophilales > Gastranaerophilaceae > Zag111. The sequence goes on from CAMNNA010000002.1 coordinate 23,713, forward strand.
TTCTCTTGACGGAGTTTTGGGAGCATTTGCGCTTAGTAATGATGTGATTATAATTGCTGTCGGATTAGGAATCGGTGCAATGTTTGTCAGGTCATTAACATTGCTTATTGTCGAAACGAAAACGCTGGCAAAATTTATATATTTAGAACATGGTGCGCATTGGGCAATCGGGGCTTTAGCTATAATAATGTTAATAACAACGGTTCATGAAGTGCCTGAAGTTTTAACAGGATTAATTGGGCTTATATTCATCGTTTCAGCGTTAATTTCATCTATAAAAGCACGTGAAAGCAATTGATTTTTTTGTAAGCTTATAAATTCCAAGTGTACTTTACAACTAAAAATATTTAAGTTAAAATTATTGCAAAAACAAGGGGATAATAAGGTTAATGGAATATAACAGAATTTTGTTAAAAATTAGCGGTGAAGCGCTTTTAGGAGATCAGCAGTTCGGTATCGCACCGGAACCTGTTAAAATGATCTCAAATGAAATCAAAAAGGCTCGTGATTTGGGGGCACAGATTGCGGTTGTTGTCGGGGGCGGAAACATTTTTCGCGGGATGAAAAACAGTGCAAAATTAGGTATGGATCAAGCATCTGGCGATTATGTCGGGATGCTTGCAACTGTTATGAACGCAATTACCCTTCAAAGTGCATTAACTCAAATTGATGTTCCATGTAGAGTACAAAGTGCTATAGCAATGAACCAAATTGCAGAACCATACATAAGACATAGAGCAATAAGGCATTTAGAAAAAGGCAGAGTTGTAATTTTTGCGGCAGGTACAGGAAATCCGTTTTTTACAACTGATACTGCAGCAGCTTTAAGAGCATCTGAAATAAATGCACAAGCTATGCTTATGGCTAAAAACGGTGTTGACGGTGTTTATACTGATGATCCGAACACTAACCCGAATGCAAAAAAACTCGATATTATGCATTATGATGATATTATAAAAAATGGATTAAAAGTAATGGATACATCGGCGTGTGCTTTATGTCAGCAAAATAATATTCCGATAATTGTGTTTGATTTTAAGCAAGAAAACGGAATTAGTAATATTCTTACAGGTAAAAAATTAGGAACATACATAAATTAATAATAAGAAATGAGGTAAAAATGTCAGAAGCGTTAGAAGAATTATTTTTATTTGGTGAAGAAAAAATGGAAAAAGCTTTATCTCAATTGCAGAAAGAATTTGCAACCGTTCGTTCTGGGCGTGCAAATCCGGGTATATTAGATAAAGTTATTGTTGAATATTACGGAGCACCGACTCCTTTAAGACAGATGTCGCAGGTTTCAGTCCAAGACGGTACTACTCTTGTTATTACTCCATATGATAAAACTATTATGAAAGAAATTGAAAAAGCTATAATAAAGGCCGAAATCGGAATTACGCCAAACTCTGACGGGATATGTATAAGATTACCGTTTCCGCCTTTAACTGAAGAACGCAGACGTGAAATTGCAAAAGATGTTAAAAAAATGGGAGAAGATTCTAAAGTTGCTATCAGAAATATAAGACGTGATATGACCGATAGTTTGAAAAAATTGGAAAAAGATGAAAACATGCCTGAAGACAGCGTGAAAGATAATCAAGATAAAATCCAAAAACTAACTGATAAGTACACTGCAAATATTGATAAAGCAGTTGAAGCTAAAGAAAAAGAGGTTATGACTGTATAATGATTGATCTCGGATTTAATCAAAATGCAAGAAGAATGCTAACAGGGCTGATTTTTGGAACGATTGTAATGCTTTGCATTATATATGGGGGATTAGCACTGCTGGCTTTGCTGGGTGTTGTTTTAACTTTTGCCTCAAAAGAATACGTAAAGATTTTAAATCACAAAGGATTTTATCCGAGTTTAAAAGTTATTTATATGACAGAAATAGCACTTGCACTGATAGTTTATTTCAAGCGGTTCGATCTTGTTGCTGCTACCTTGACTGTTTGTTCAATGGGTTCTTTTGTGTGGGTATTATTTGCCGGAAGGCAGCCGTACATAGCAAATGTTGCAACGACATTACTGGGGATGGTATATTGCGGTTGGTTTCCTCTACATTTAATATTTTTAAGAGATTTATCTTTACCCGGAACATATGAAAGCGGTTTGGGTTTTGTTGTGTTAATGGTAGTATCTATAATATTGACTGATACGGGTTGTTATTATGTCGGGACAAGATATGGGAAACACAAATTGGCACCTATCGTAAGCCCTAATAAAACGGTTGAGGGGGCATTAGGCGGGGCTGTTTGTTCTGTTATAAGTGCTGAAATCATCGGCTTGTATTTGGGATTAAATTGGTTTGTTTCTCTTTTAGCCGGATTAATTTGTACAATATTTGCTCAAATTGGCGATTTATGTGAATCTTTGTTAAAACGTGATGCGGGGGTAAAAGATTCCGGTACAACGTTGCCTGGGCATGGCGGTTTTTTGGATAGAACAGATAGCTTTGGTTTTACAATTCCTATTATGTATTATTTTTGCAAATGGTTTATTTTTAATACTTCATGGATGCATACTGTCGCTGATATATTAAGAGGGCTTGTTAAATAGATGAAAGAGCTTGAAGATATATTTAAAATAAAAATATCTGATTCAAAAATATTTCAGTCAGCATTGACACATCCTTCTTATATTCAGGAGAATAATCTTGAATATATTGATTGTTATGAAAGATTGGAATTTTTGGGTGATGCTGTATTAAAACTTGTGACATCTGACATATTATTTAATATGTATCCTGAAAGTACCGAAGGCGAATTATCAAAAATTAGATCTATCATTGTTTCAGATAGTACATTAGCGAAAATTGCAAAAGATAACGGCTTGTGCGATTTAATAATAATTTCAGCACATGACAGAAAGCAGGGGTTAGCAAAATTAGATTCTGTTTGTGCCTGCGCTTTTGAAGCTGTTTTGGGTGCATACTATTTAGATGGAAAAGTAGATGATATAAAAAAATATATTCAATCTGCCATCAAACCTTACATTATTGATGTTAAGGATAATTTCTTAAAGTATAATGCAAAAGAAATTTTGCAAGAATACACTCAAAGTAAAACAAAAACAAGGCCTGAATACAGAGTAATTTCAGAGTCTGGGCCGGCGCATAAAAAAGTTTTTGAAGTCGAAGTTAGTTATGAAGGCGAAGTTTTAGCTGCTGAAAAAGGTTTGAGTAAAAAAGATGCAGAACAAAAGGCTGCGTTTTGTGCTTGCAAAAAATTAGGAATTGAGAGGTAATATGAATAAAGTAATTATTTCTCCGTCTATTTTATCTGCTGACTTTGCAAATTTGGAAACAGATATTCAAAAAGTCGAGTCGTATGGTGCGGATTGGATTCATGTTGATGTTATGGATGGTCATTTTGTTCCGAATATTACTATTGGAGTTCCTGTTGTAAAATCATTGAAAAAAATTACAAATCTGCTGCTAGATGTGCATTTAATGATTGAAAATCCTCAAAATTATATTGAAAGTTTTGCAAAAGCAGGTGCAGATATTTTGACATTTCATTTTGAATCTGTGGATAATAATTTGATTGTGCCAATTATAAATAAAATTAAATCTTTTGGGGTTAAGGCAGGTTTATCTATAAAGCCAAAAACAGATCCGGAGTTAATTTTACCTTACCTGAATGATTTAGACTTGGTTTTAATAATGACTGTCGAACCGGGTTTTGGAGGTCAAAAATTTATTAATTATTGTGCTGAAAAAATAAAAAATATCAAAAAAAATGCCAATAATGATTTAATAATTCAGGTTGACGGGGGCATTAATGCCGAAACAGCTAAAATTTGTAAAGAATATGGCGCAAATTCTTTAGTTGCGGGTAGTTATATATACAATTCAAATGATATAAAGAGTGCTATCGAAAGTTTAAGATAATTTAACTTTCAGTCAAACCCTTTCTTATTTTTCGTTTCAAAATTTCATCTATAGCAAGTTTATGAACTTCGCTTTCGTTTGTTCCGTCATTTTGGGCCGCAGTTATGCCTGTTCTGTCCTGTTTTTCATCTTTGGTTTCTATTTGTGTTATTTCATTATTCTCATTTGAAGCTGAATCATTTTTCTGTCCGGCATTAATTGATTGAACACCGGTAATATCTTCAATTTCTGACGTTAAATCATTTGCTGTGTAGATATTTTCAGTATTTACGGCATCTGCATTAGCCTGAATTTGTGCGCTGTTTAATGATTCTGATATACTTTTCTCTCCTGCATTTAGCGCTCTTGTACCTATAATTCTGTCGATAAAACTCATAAATAAAAGTTCTGCTTGAGATTTATTGATCAGTTCTTGACCAATTTCTTTTGTAATAGAACCAAAGTCATCCGCATCAAGGATAATATCTGATTTTGATAAAATGCTATCACGTATCAGGCTAAGCGTATTTAGGGTCTGCGCAATTGAAGCTTGTCCGTCTTTACCTGCATTCCTTATTCTTTGTTGTAATTGCTCAATTTGTTCAAATATTGAAATCCCGTTTTCAGATGAATTTACGGAATCAATTTTAGCTTTTAAACTATTTTGATCTTCTCTTGCTTTTGATAAAATTTGTTCCATATTTTCAGTTAAAATTTGAATTTCATCATTTGATGATTGTTCTTGAATTGATATTTCTTCTCCTGAATTTTTGGCATTATTAGCCAGGATATTACTGTCATTAGTAAATGATATTGCTTGAGATCTTATATTAAGACCTTTTTCTTGCATTAATTCTCGTTTTTGTTGGGCTTTTGTTAATTCCGGCACATTTTCTTGATCTTCAACGTTTTCAATTGTAGGCGTAAGAGTATCATTTTCATCAAGTGAATCTCCTGATTCATCAGTTGCCACCGAATCTTGACTATCAAGATTTTCTCCTTCTGTATTATTAGCACCTGATGGGGAGGTAACTGCATTTTCATAAGTTACATTGTCGTCTTGTCCTGCTGAAACTGAATTTAAAAATTCAGTTGCCCAATTTAGATAAATATCCGGCGGTTCGATGCCTATTTGATTATATTCCAAAATCTGGCGTGCTGTCATATTACGCCAGTTAATAGTTTGTACGGATATTGAATTTATAGGAGAAATTTCCATATTTATTCTTTCTGAATCTTATATCGGCATAAAAATTTAAAACTTTAAAATTAAATTTATCCTCTGATTAATTGATACATTTCGTTAAAATATTTTATATAATTACTCAAAAGAGGTATCAATGAATTACGAAGAATTATTGAATAAGGCAAAAGATGCATCTAAAAATTCATATTCCCCATATTCAAAGTTTGCAGTTGGAGCATGTGTTTTGTCTGAATCAGGGGAAATATATACAGGATGCAACTTTGAAAATTCAAGTTTTGGTATGACTATTTGCGCAGAAAGGAATGCCATTGGGTCAATGATAAATAATGGAGAACGAAAGATAAAAGCTGTTGCTATATATTCTCCGAATCAAAAAAATTGTGTTCCATGTGGTGCTTGCAGGCAGGTTATTCATGAATTTAGTGAAAATGATAATGTTGTTGATATAATATTGGAATCTGATAGCGGAATACGGGTATTAAAACTTTCAGAATTGTTACCGGAAAGCTTTAGTCTTTAAAATGTATATTTTTGAATTAATTACAAAGTTATTTAAGAAAAAAAGTATTAAACAAACTTCTTTTTATAATACAAATGAAATCGAAGATGAAACGCAGGATTGTGATCATTTATTTTTACCCCTTGATATGTCTGAACAATATTTAGCCTGTAAGTATTGTGGTTTGGTCGTAAAAAATAACTCTCCTAACCGATAGTAAATTTTATTGATTAATAAATTAATCTATCTGAAAGGAGATATTATGAGTAAAAATATTATTGAATCAATCTGTAAAATTGTAAAAGATACAGACAAAAACATTATTAAAATTATTACACAACACTATCAAATTAAAGGTATTCTTCACGAGCAGGAAAAATACTATGATGATTTATTAACAATTGAAGATGTGGAAATTTCTAATCTGGAAGATTCTTGTTCTTCTGAGGATTGTGGATATTCAACTGTCCCATTAGCAAAGTTTCCGATATTCTATTTAAATACTCATTTAATATTAGGCTTTAGTTTGTGTGACGGGATGACAGATACAATGTAGCATAAAAAAAGCGGAGAATTTATTCTCCGCTTTTTTATCTGTATTTATATCTAAACTTTTCTCTTACGAGCAGCTTCAGATTTGCGTTTTCTTTTTACGCTTGGCTTTTCATATCTTTCGCGTTTTTTAACTTCAGATAAAATTCCTGCTTTTTGGATTTTTTTCTTAAAACGTCTTAAAGCGCTTTCGATGCTTTCGTTTTCGCCAACTTTAACTTCTGCCATTTATATTTTCACCACCTTCATATAACTTATGTAACAAAGTAATACTATCATAAAAACTTTAAATTTCAAGTGTTTGTTTTATTCATTAGCCTAAAAGGAGAATAGTAAAAAAATTATATTTTTATAATTTTAATATTGTGATATAAAATAAGAAGGAGAAGATTATGACTAAAAAAACTATTTTTACTATTTTAACCATTTTAATCCTGCCGATACTTGCATTTTGGGCTGTTTCATCCGCAAAACAAGATGTTGCTCTTGCAAATTCAAATGGTAAACCTGCAATAATTAAATTTTCGTCAACAATGTGTCTTGAATGTAAGCAAGTCGAAAAAGTTTTTAAAGAAATTATGCCAAAATATAAAGATAAAATTACTTATACAGAAGTTATTGTTGATAACAGAAATGACATGAATAATAAATTAATTGAAAAATATAACGTAAGTCTTGTTCCGACAATAATTATGTTAAATTCAGACGGGACACAAAGTAAAAGAATTGAATCTGCACTGCCAAAAGAACAAATGGAACAGTGTATTAAGGAATTAAAATAATGGAAAACTTAACGGCATTATTTGCGTCAGAAACAAGCTTATTTATATTATTCGGAGTTTCATTTTTAGGAGGACTTATAGCATCTGTTTCTCCATGTTCTCTATCAATGCTTCCGTTAATAATTGGGTATGTGGGCGGATATAGTGAAGAAAAACCTTTAAAAACGCTTGTACAGATGATATTTTTTGTGATAGGCGCAAGTATTGTATTTTCAATAATAGGAATAATATGCGCAATTACGGGAAAAATTTTTGTCGGTAATCCTTATTTTATGCTGATTATCTCCTCTCTTATTTTAATTATGGGACTTAATTTAGTTGGGATACTTGACTTTCAACTTCCCGTATTAATAAAAGAAATTCCCCAAAATAGATTTAACAACGATTTTTTGTATCCGATACTGCTTGGTGCTGTTTTTGCGGTAATAGGAACACCGTGTTCAACGCCGATTTTAGCAAGTATTATGGGGGTAGCGTCAATAAGCGCTAATATTGTTAATGCTGTAATTATGCTGTTTTTGTTTTCTTTGGGGCAAGGGGTTATATTAATACTTGCCGGTTTTTTAACTTCAAAAATAAAAAATCAGCAAAATATATATGCGATTTCAGAAAGAATCTTAACGCTTAGCGGATGGCTATTAATCGGAGTCGCCATTTTCATATACTACAAAATATTTTCAGCAATTATTTAGTTATAAATTTTTCTATTCAAATCAGATTTTCTTAATCTGATATTTTCAGGGGTAATTTCAACTAATTCATCATCTGAAATATATTCTAATGCTTCTTCTAAAGATAAAATTCTTGGGGCTTGAAGAGTAACCATAACATCAGCAGTTGAACTTCTCATGTTAGTTAATTTTTTAGTTTTGCAAATATTGACAGCAATATCTTGAGGTCTGTTACCTTCCCCGATAATCATACCACGGTAAACTTTTGTCTTTGGAGTAATAAAAAATACCCCTCTATCTTCAAACTGTGCTAAAGCATACGGAACAGCTTCCCCTTGTTCAAATGCAATGATTGACCCGCATCTTTGGCGGTTAATATCCCCTGCATAAGGACGATATTCAAGAAATGTATGATACATAATCCCTTCTCCGCGGGTCATTCTGATAAATTCTCCTCTAAATCCGATCAGACCGCGTGCAGGAATATGGAATGTTAAATGAGTTCTGCCTTTAGCAGATTTCATGTCTTTCATTTCTCCTTTTCGGTTTGAAAGACGTTCAATCGCAGAACCTGCATATTCATCCGGCACATCAACTATTAGATTTTCATAAGGTTCGGATTGTACACCATTAATATTTTTGAAAATAACTTCGGGTTTTGATACGGCAAATTCATATCCTTCACGTCGCATTGTTTCAATAAGGATGCTTAAATGCAGTTCCCCGCGTCCTGAAACCTTAAAACAATCAGTTGAGTCCGTATCTTCAACTCTTAAGCTGACATTTTTTTCCAATTCTGTATATAATCTTTTCCTCAACTGACGGGATGTAACAAATTTCCCTTCAGTTCCTGCAAAAGGACTATCGTTAACCGAAAAATTCATCTGCAGCGTAGGTTCATCAACTTTTATTAAAGGCAAAGCAATAGGATTTTCAGGATCGCAAAGTGTTTCGCCAATTTGAATTTCAGAAAAACCTGCAATCCCGACAATATCACCTGCACTTGCTTGTTGAATTTCAACTCTGCCCAAATCATGAAAGCCAAAAAGTTTTGTTATTTTCCCTCTTTCACTTGTTCCGTCAGAGTGTATTAAACATACATTATCTTGGGCTTTTACAACTCCGTTTGCTATTCTGCCGATAACAATTCTTCCTACATATTCATTGTAATCAAGTGTTGTTGCTCTAAATTGAAACGGAGAATTTTCGTCACCATCAGGTGCTTTAATATTTTCCAAAATACAGTCTAATAAAGGGACCATATCTTTTCTTTCATCATCTAAGTCTTTTATTGCAAAACCATTCAAACTGCTTGCAAAAATGTATGGAAAATCAATTAAATCTTCTCTATCGGTTAATTCCGTAAATAAGTCAAACACTTTATCAAGTGCTGTTAAAGGTTCAGCCGCCGGTTTATCAATTTTATTTATAACAACAATAATTTTTAGGCCAAGTTCAAGTGCTTTGGATAAAACAAATCTTGTTTGAGGCATAGGACCTTCTGCAGCATCAACAATTAATAATGCTCCGTCAACCATTCCCAATACACGCTCAACTTCACCTCCAAAATCAGCGTGTCCGGGGGTATCTACTACATTTATTTTAGTATCTTTATAGTTTATTGCAATATTTTTTGATAAAATTGTAATTCCGCGTTCTTTTTCAAGTTCATTACTGTCTAAAACACGTTCTTCCACGTGTTGATTTTCACGAAATACTCCTGCTTGTTTTAATAAACAATCAACCAATGTCGTTTTCCCGTGGTCAACGTGTGCTATAATTGCTATATTTCTAATATTTTCATTTGTCATAATAATCCTGCTTTTCGTTTTAGTGTATTAATTACACTTTTATACTAAAACAAGAATATCTAATTTTCAATAGTAAGTTTACAATTTGCAATTATATTACAAGTTATTCATTGTCAATAAGAATATTTCCTGAAGAAACAAGCAGATCAATCGCCCATTTAGCAATTATAATCCCGCCAAACACTCCAATTACAGGATCTAAGAAATTCAATCCGAAAAATTTTCCCAAAACCAGAGCACCAATCGCCAAAACTGATGTCATAATATCTGCTAATATATGAAAATATGCGGCTTTGTAATTTAAATTTTCGCTGTGGTTATGCGTAGTTTGGTCATTATTTTGGTGATGGTCATCTTTACCCATAATAAAAATACATAAAATGTTAACTAGCAACCCGATAATAGCGACTAAAATTGCATCTTCAAATGAAATAATGTGCGGGTGAATAAATCGCATAAAAGATTCATAAATAATACCAACGGATGTAAATCCTAGTAGTATTGCACTGGTATAAGCTCCAAGTGCATTAATTTTTTTTGCTTTATCTGCAAGTTTCACGGCAAAAAGGCAAACTATAAGCGTAACAACAAATGCCAGAACATGTGTTCCCATATGTACACCGTCTGCTGTTAATGACATTGAATTAGTAGTGATTCCAAAGTAAATTTCGGCAACCATCATTATTAAGGTAATTATTATTACGGAAATTGTCTTTTTCTTTAAAACATCGTTATCCATAAAATACCCTCCCCAAATAAGATTATTCCAATAATATTATTAATCAAGTTTATTGCATAAAAAATTAAGTTATATGAATTGTGTGAAATAAATATTTTTTTGTATATAATGTTGTTTGTGAATAACTAAGTGAATAATTAAATCGGAGGCCAAATGGAAAATATATTTTCAAATGCTATTTCATCATCAAATGTAAAAAATACTATAAATCCGACAAAAATAAAAGTTGTTGGTGTCGGTGGCGGTGGCGGAAATGCTGTTACAAGAATGATACAGGCTAAACTTGCCGGCGTTGATTTTTGGTTGATGAACACAGATCTTCAAGTTTTAAATTGTAGTAATGTTGAAAACAAATTACAATTAGGCGTTGAAACAACACGCGGACTTGGGGCAGGTGCAGATCCGTCAATTGGGGAAAAAGCGGCGCAAGAAGTTAAAGACGATATAGCGTTGGCGCTTGATGATACTGATATGTTATTTATAACTGCAGGCATGGGCGGCGGCACAGGCACGGGTGCAGCTCCTGTTGTTGCTCAAATTGCAAAAGATATGGGTATTTTAACGGTTGCATTTGTCACAAAACCATTTTCTTGGGAAGGTAAAAAGAGAATGGCTCAGGCGCAAGCAGGTATTGATAAACTAAAAAAATATGTTGATGCAATATTGGTTGTACCAAATGATAAATTGTTAAAAGTAGTTGATAGACAAATCGGTTTTAGAGAAGCTTTCTGTATTACGGATGAAGTTCTTTATCGAGGAATTCAAGGTATATCAGATATTATTACGGTTCCGGGAATGATTAATATAGATTTTGCTGATGTTCGAAAAGTCGTTAAAGACTCAGGTACGGCGCTTATGGGTATTGGTAGAGCATCAGGGGAAGGCAGGGCTATTAAGGCTGCTGAAATGGCAATTAATTCTCAATTATTAGAATCTGCTATTGACGGTGCTTCCGGTATTATTGTTAATATTACGGGAAGTTCAAATATGACTTTATATGAAATTACTGATGCAACTACTGTTATTAATAATGTTGTAAAAGATGATGCGGATGTAATTATCGGAACTTCAATAAATGAATCATTGCAAAATGAAATTCAAATTACGGTTATTGCAACAGGATTTACTCCAAAAGAAGAAAGATCTCCTCTAAAGATGTCTGCAGCTGAATATTTCCAAGGTAAAAGTCCTGATTCGAATGAAATCGGAAAAACAAATATTTCAGGAATAGAATTTCCGCAAATTCATTTAGATGTTCCTGATTTTCTAAAAAAAGATTAGTTTATTAAAGGTCGGAAATAAATTCCGACCTTTAAATTTGTAATATTGCAAATTAATAATGTTTATGATTACATTGTCTTACAGCAAGAATTATTTTTTGCGAGTCCACTAAGAAAGATTTTATTAAAAATTGCCGAAAGAAATTAAATTAGCGAAACTGGCAGGTTTTTGCCACGGTGTCAGAAGAGCCGTGGAAACAACTAAAAAAATAAAGCAAGAAAATCCTGATAAAAATGTTTGCGTTTTAGGTGAGCTTATTCATAATTCGCATGTAATTAATCAACTTAACGAATTAGGAATTAGTTCTTTAGAAAGTTTACCGCAAAGCGGAAATGGAATTTGTATAATAAGAAGTCATGGTGAGAGTCCCGAAGTATTTGAAAAAATAAAAAATTCCGGATTTGAGCCTTATGATTTGACCTGTCCTGATGTAAAAAAAGTTCAACAAAAAGCAATTGAACTTGCAAAAGCCGGATATTATCTTGTGATTGTAGGAAAATCTTCTCACCCTGAAGTGATTGCAATTAAGGAAAATGCATTAAAATTCAGTGATAAAATTTTAGTCGCAACAAAAAAAGAAGAACTTATTGCGTATGAAAATGATTTAATTTCACACAAAAAAATCGGAGTTGTTATACAAACAACCCAAATGATTTCAACCCTTAATCCTATTGTTGAATATCTTACTTCAATTGCTAAAGATTTGCATATTGCTAACACAATTTGTCCAAGTACTTCATTAAGGCAAAAAGAGGCAAAAGAACTTGCTCATTGGGCAGATTTGATGATTGTTATCGGTTCAAGACAAAGTGCTAATACAACGCATCTTGCTGAAATTTCGAAAGAAATTACAAATACAATTCATATTGAGGATTATAAAGAACTATCAGACAATAATGATTTGATTAAAAATTCTGATAAAATTGCAATTACTGCGGGAGCGTCAACACCTCCTGATGTAATTGAAAACGTAATAAAAGAAATTAAAAAAGGTTTGTCAACCTAAAAAAAAGAAAAGGAGAAATATAAAATGACACAAACATTAGATTTAGATGATTTTGAGAAATTATTGGAAGAAAGTTTTTCCAAATCTCATTCTGTAGCAGACATTGTTGAAGGAACAATTCTTAGAAAAGACAAAGATGGCTATTTAGTCGGTATAAGAGGTGCTAAAACCGAAGCCTTTTTACCTGAAAAAGAAATTTCTACCTCTGACGATGAAGTTGTAAATTTAGAAGTAGGAGATATTAAAGAATTCTACGTTTTAAAAGAAGAAACCGATGAAGACGGGATGATTTTATCACTAAAACGTCTTGCATTTGCACAAGCTTGGGCACAATTAAATGATGCTAAAGTCCAAGGCGATACTATTTTAGCAAAAGTTGTATCAGTTGTTAAAGGCGGTGTTTTAGTTGATGTTGCGGATTTAAAAGGATTTATTCCTACATCACAACTAAGAAACGGAGCCCCTGGTGAAAACTTAATGGATCAAAAAATTGAAGTTAAAGTTTTAGAAGCAGATCCGAAGAAAAACAAACTTATTTTATCTCAAAGACTTGCAATTGCAGAACAAAGAGATCAGGTAGTTGATAATATTTTATCAACATTAGAAGAAGATCAAATTGTAAAAGGTGAAGTAGTAAGAATTGCTGATTTCGGTGCATTTGTTGATATTAACGGTATTGATGGCTTACTTCCGATTTCTGAAATTTCTTGGTCAAGAATTAAACATCCTTCTGATGTAATTTCTTTGGGTGAAACTATCGAAGTTAAAATTATAAAAATTGACAATGAATTGAAAAGAATTTCGTTATCACTAAAAAGAATGGGTGAAGATCCATGGCAACAGATTGAAGGACAGTTTTCAGAAGGTCAGGTTATTACCGGTACTGTAAATAAGGTTACGGGTTTTGGGGCATTTATTAATATTTTCCCAGGAGTAGAAGCTTTATTACCGGTTTCAGAAATGTCTGATGAAAATGTTAATCCGTTTAATCTTTACAAGGTCGGTGACAGCTTGCAAGTGCTTATTAAAAAATTTACTCCGCAAGAACACAGAATTGCGCTTAGCGTAAAAGATATTAATTCAGAAAATTAACCTGAATAATTCTTAATTATTAATTTTTAAGCCGAAGATGTTGTAAATCTTCGGCTTTTTTTAGAGTATAATTTTACCATGAAAAAATACTTTATAAATAATAACTCGCGAAAGCTTATCTTGTTTTTTACAGGCTGGGGATGTGATGAACATGAATTTAGTCATTTAGAATCGAACACAGATGTTTTAATATTGTATGATTATACTGATTTAAAAATAAGTTTTGATTTTTCTAATTACGATGAGATTAATTTAATATCTTTTTCGGCGGGAGTTTTTATCTCATCAATTATAAATTTTGATTTTAAAATAAATAATAAAATTGCCATTTCTGGAAATCCTTATCTGTTTGATGATAAACTTGGCTTATCTAAAAAAACACAAGATTTGCTATATAATATAACTGAAGAAACCGCGGAAGAATTTGCAAAAAACTATCTTGTAAAAACAGACGAAGAATGGAATTCTTTTAGACCGTCAAATAGAACGCTTGATAGTTGTAAGTTCGAATTTAATTTTCTTAAAAGTCTTTATGAAAAACAAAAAAAGGATATTTGTGATAATTTTGATGTCGCAATTTTTGGACAAGAAGATCCTCTTTTCGATGTTACCGAGCAAAAAAAATTTTATAATGACCGTTTGCGTATAGTAAAAAACGCCCGTCATAACATATTTTTCAGAATACACAACTATGAACAGATATTTGAATTAGGAGAATTATAGATGAAAAAATTATTTATATTGATTTCAATATGTTTATTAACACTTAAAGCATACCCGTCAGAAGCTATCAATAACAAACAAAATGCTGTTATTAACAGTAGAATGTTTTCGATATCAATTCCGGATAAATTAAATGGCTCATATGAAGTAAAGAAAGAGAAGAATAAAATTTCAATATATCATAAAGACTCAAAAAAGTCGGGTTTTGGAGGTTTTGCGTTTGGGATAAAAGCTTATAAAAATCCGGCAGATCATGCGGTTTTACCGGGGAGCAGAAAACTTGGGGAGTTGATTGATAAAAAAGGTAATATATATGATATTGTGCTAAAGCAGCCGACTGATGTTCAATATGATTATACAAAAGGAGTTAATCCTCCGACATCTTATAAAAATCTGTACGACTTGGCAGAATTTGTTGATATAAAGGGAAGAAACGGTGCAAATTATTTCAAAAATCAGGGAATGAAAGGCCAATATCTGTACAAAAAAATATTAAATATGCACATTAAGGCTATAAAAGAAAATTGGGATTCAGACAAGCTCAAAAAAGAAAACATGAGCTATATGTATAACGTCGTACAGGATAAGGGAAAAATAGGCTATGCATTTTATGATGTTAATGCTGACGGGATTGATGAACTATTTATCGGGGAAATTGCACAAGGAGATTGGAAAGGGGTAATTTATGACATATATACTATGGTTGATCGAGTCCCAAAACATGTTGTAAGCGGCGGAGAAAGAGACAGGTATTTTGTCTGCGATGAAACATTTATCTGTAATGAATATTCGTCAAGTGCATTCGAAAGCGGAGTAAAAGTTTACAACTTAGTAGAAAATTCTACAGAATTGTTTTCTCAAATTAATTTTAAATATGACGAAGATCAAAACGTCAAGCAACCATGGTTTATATCATATTCTGACGGTAAGTGGGAAAATGTTTCGCAAAGTGCATACAATGATAGGAAAAAAGTTTTTGATAAATATCTAAGATTTGATTTTACTCCATTGTATTAATTTATCTTAAAATAATATGTTAAATTTTATGTCAGCTAACCGTAAACTAACAATTAAGTAATAATATATTTACATAAAACAGATTAGTTTAGTGATGAATATTATTACTACGGCCGTTGTAGCTTAAATTTAAAAATATTGCTGAAGGTATTAAAATTGTTTAACGATTTAAAACGCACAATTATTATATTATTAACGTTAGGGATTTTTCTTGCAGGAGGTATTACTTATTGCGCCCCTTTAAGTTTAAATTCAAGAGTTTCTAAACAGCAAAAAAATGAGCAAGATGATAAAAAATTTGAATTACACAATTTTTGGGAAAATTACAATGATGAGTATTTATCAATATATGTTTCGAATGCATTAGAGCAGAACCCATCGCTAAAAATCGCAAATGACAGATTAAGACAATCGCAAGCTCTATTAGGAACAATCAACGCTCAACGGCTGCCAAATATCGGTATTAATCCAAGTGTTTATCCTTATAGGGCATTATCAGGCAAAGAATATAGTTCTCATAATGATATATTTATGCCGTTATTTTTTAATTGGGAACTTGATGTATTCGGCAAGATTTCCGATAAGGTACAATCAGGCAGATATGATGTTAAAATCGCAAAAGAAAACGTTAATATCCAAAAATTATCTCTAACCTCAGAAGTTTGTGCAATATATTTTAATATTACTCTTGCTGATGAACTAATAGAAAATGAAGAAGAAATTCTTAAAAATCTTGATGAAGTTCTTAAACTAAAAAAGCAGCTATATGATTCCGGAATTATAAAATATGATGATATGTATATAACAGAGTATGAAAAAATAAATATAAAAAATGAATTAAATTCTCTGTATAAACAAAGAGATATTTTATCTCACGCATTTTCATTTTTAAAGGCCGTTTCTCCAAAAGAGAATATTAATCATCAAACAATGGAAGAAATGTATTTTCCTTTTTTGCCTGACGCTGAAATTAATTCTGATCTGATATTCAACAGACCTGATGTTATACAGGCGGAATATGCAATAAAAAAAGCGGCATTTGATGTTAAAGTAGCTAAAAAAATGTTTCTTCCTTCGTTCAACTTGAATGAATTTGTTGGATTTGAAAGTTATAGACTCGGGCGATTGTTAAATTGGAACAGTATTGTTTATCAGCTAGGGGCGGGAATGTTATTGGATTTGTACTCAGGAGGCTATAAAAAGCACTTTTTAAAATACAATAAAGAACTTGCTCTTGAAAAATTACATAAATATGATTACACGCTACTTGATGCAGTAAGACAAACAGAAGATTGCCTGTCAAGTTATAAAACAGATTATAAAGCATTTGTTGATTTCAAAACAATGATGACAAACTCTCAACATTATTACAATGTTGCACATACAAGATATCTTTCAGGTGTTGGTAACAGAATTGATGAACTTGATGCAAGACGACAATATTTAATAAATGAAAATGCCGCAAATAAAGCAAAAGCCGCTTCGTTAGTGGATACTGTTAGTTTATATAAAGCATTAGGGAGTAGAATTCATGAGTAAATTTATAAAAGCAGCTTTAAAATATTATTATACTGTATTTGTATTTGCTCTTTTTATTCTGATTTTAGGGATAGTTGCAATATTTTTTACCCCAACGGATATTTTTCCGGAAATAAATACTCCTGCTGTTGTTGCAGTATGGAATTATAACGGAATGCCCGCTAAAGATGTGGAAAATCGTATTGTTTCAATTGCAGAACGTGCGTATTCTGCGAATATGAATGATGTAGAACATATTGAATCCCAGTCATTATATGGTGTTGGGGTAATAAAAGTATTCTTACACCCCGGAGCAGATGTTAATACTGCAATAACGCAATTAAGTTCTGCTTCACAAGTTGCATTGAATAATATGCCGATTGGAATCAGACCTCCGCAAGTTATAAAATATACACCAACTACTATACCGGTTTTACAGGTAGTAGTATCTTCAAAAACTTTACCGCTGCTGGATGTATCTGATTTGGCTCAAAATATAATAAAAGTGCAAATGTCTAAAGTCGAAGGTTCTCAAATTCCTTTGCCTATGGGTGGTTTATCCCGTCAAATAATGGTCGATTTAGATATGCAAAAAATGGAAGCGCGTGCTCTTACGCCTTTGGCTGTAACAGATACTCTTGCGCAACAAAATGTTATATTGCCGTCAGGAAATGCTAAAATTGGTGGCTTTGATTATTATATTACGTTGAATAATGCAACAAAAACAATTGATGAGATGAATAAATTCCCGATAAAATCTAAAGAGGGTGAAACAGTTTATTTACGGGATATTGCATATATTCATAACGGAAATGCCGTTCAGGAAAATGTTGTTCGTCATGATGGTGTGGCGGGGAGTTTAATGACTGTTTACAAAGCAGGAAAAACATCAACTATAAAAGTTGTTGACGGATGTAAAAAAATAATCCCTGTGATAAAAAAAATGGTCCCTTCCGGTATTGAGTTAAACGAGTTATTTGATCAATCAATATTTGTTAAAAGTTCCATAAATAGCGTTATTTTTGAAGGAACACTTGCAGCTATTTTGACAGCATTGATGATTTTACTGTTTTTAGGCAGTGTTCGTTCTACATTTATTGTGGCGGTTTCTATACCTTTATCAATATTATTTGCAATAATTTGTTTGTCATTAAGCGGTCAGACTTTAAATATAATGACTCTTAGCGGTATGGCGTTGGCTATCGGTATGCTTGTTGATAATTCAACTGTTGTACTGGAAAATATTCTAAGAAATAGAGAAATTTATAAAAACAGAATGAACTTACAAGAAATAATCTGTAAATCGGCTTCTGAAGTTGCTGTTCCTACTTTAATTTCAACATTATCTATATGTATGGTATTTGCACCGATATTTTTGATGAAAAGTGCTACAAAATTTTTATTTGCGCCAATGGCATTGTCTGTTATATGCGCTATGATCGGTTCTTATTTGTTGTCAAATACTATAGTTCCGGTTATGGTCGATAAGCTGCTAAAGAAAAAAGAAAGTTTAAAACCTGATACTTTACTATATAATTTGCATGAAACAGTAAATAAAAGTTTTGCCAAATTAAGACGGGTATATAAACAATTTTTTGTAAAACAAGTAATGAGAAATCCTAAAAAAACATTGCAGTTTTCTGCGCTTGTTATTGTAATTTCTTTTTGCCTGTTACCTTTTATAGGTGAAAATTTCTTCCCTAATGTTGATGCAGGACAAATAAGACTTCATGTATATGCTCAGCATGGAACCAGAATAGAAGATACTGCAAGAGCGTTTTCTGATATTGAAAAAACTATCAAAACAGTTATTCCCGAAAGTGAAATTGACACAATGCTTGATAATATAGGAATTCCTGTAAGTATGCTAAATCTTGCATTTATGGATAATTCTCAGTTGGGGATGGGGGATGGAGAAATTTTAATTTCCCTGAAAAAACATCACAAACCTACTCAAAAATATATTAAAAAATTGCGAAAGGTTTTAAATGAAAAATATCCTAATATGACATTTTTCTTCCAAAGTGCTGATATGGTCGGGAAAATTTTAAACTTTGGTTTAGCCTCCCCTATTGATGTTCAGATACAGGGTGAAGATATAAATGCTAATTATGCACTTGCTTTAGATATGCTTGAAGATATTAAAAAAGTTAAAGGGGTAGCAGATGCTCATGTTCATCAAATTACTGATTATCCTGAAATTAAACTTGAGGTTGATAAGGTAAAAGCTGCCAATATGGGCTTAACACAGGAAGATGTAGCTAAAAACATGATTATAGCCCTTTCATCAAGTGCACAGTCAATGCCGGCTTATTGGGTTGATCCGGAAAACGGTGTTAATTATCTTCTTGCATTACAAGTACCGCCATATTGGATAAATTCTGTTAATGATGTTATGGATGTTCCGCTTGCTTTTAACGGGAACAAACCAATTCGTCTTTCTAATGTTGCGACAATACATGAAAGTACCGCGCCAAGCGTTGTAAATCATTACGATATTATGCCTGTTTATGATATTTTGGTAAATATTCAAGATAGAGATTTAGATTCGGTAGCGGATGATATTCATAGAATTGTTAAAAAATATGAAAAAAAAGCACCAAGCGGAACATTTATAAGTATTTTAGGGCAGGCTAATGCAATGAAAACGGCTTTCACTTCTTTGTTATCAGGGCTATTGCTTGCGTTAATTTTGGTTTATCTTTTAATTGTAACCAATTTTCAATCTTGGAGAAATCCATTCATTATAATTACACCTGTGCCAATTGCTTTAGCAGGTATATTATGGATGTTATATGCGACGGATACAACGTTTAGCATACAGGTGATGATGGGTTCTATTATGACTATTGGTGTATCATGTTCAAATTCAATATTGGTTGTTTCATTTGCAACAGATAAAATGAAAAGAGGTTTTAATTCTGTAACAGCAGCTGTTGATGCAGGATTTACAAGAATAAGGCCGGTTATAATGACGGCTTTAGCAATGATTTTGGGAATGTTGCCAATGTCTTTGGGTTTAGGTGAAGGAGGCGAACAAAATGCTCCAATAGGCAGAACAGTAATCGGAGGATTGCTTTTTGCTACTTTTGCAACTTTGATAATTGTACCAATGCTATTTGCAATTTTGAATAAAAATAAAAAATACAGTGAGGAAAACGGATTATGATAAACGATATATTCGAAAAATTAAAAAAGCATAAATTAAAATCAAGTGTTATTTCAATATTTGTTTTTATGTTTTTAGTTGGTTTTATACCAAAAGTTACACGAGATATTATTTCTTGGAAAAATGCAAAAAGTTATGAATATGTTGCGCTTTATGAAAATCCAAGTATAGAAAGTGGTGATGACTCTCTTGAGCTTAGCGGGGAATTAAAACCTTATTTACATACTGAAATATTTTCAAGGATAAACGGTATAATCAAAAAACGTTATGTTGAATTAGGAGATAAAGTTGTGCAAGGACAACTGTTGGCTACTATTGAGTCTCCTGATTTGGACGAAGAAGGGCAAAGCGCGAATGCAACTTTAATCACCGCACAAAAAAGATTAATGGAAGCAGAATATCAATATAATTTTAGCAAGCAGAGTTATGACAGGTATAAACAATCGTCTCAAGGCGGCGCAATTTCAAAACAAGAACTCGATGCAAAATATAACGAATTTAAAACTTCTGAAATGAATTATCAGGCAGCTAAAGCAGAGGTTAAAAGAGCAGAGGCAATGAAAAACCGAGTTCAGGCTCTTATGAACTATAAAAATGTTAACGCTCCTTTTAGCGGAGTTATAAGCAAATATAATATTGATGCGGGTGCAAATGTTGTAGCAGGCGGTAGCAGTACAAGCACGAGCCTGTTTGAAATTCAACAAATCGATAAATTCAGGGTAAGCCTGAATATCCCTCAAAATTATATTCCTTATGTGAAACTCGGAATGACGGTA
This sequence comes from uncultured cyanobacterium, assembly GCA_946545285.1. Taxonomy (GTDB): domain Bacteria; phylum Cyanobacteriota; class Vampirovibrionia; order Gastranaerophilales; family Gastranaerophilaceae; genus Zag111. The sequence continues at coordinate 44,430 of CAMNNA010000002.1, forward strand.
GATTTATATACTCCTAATGACCCTAAAAATAAATTCAAAGGTGTAATTACACAAAATTCACAAACAATTGATCCTGTTTCCCGCACGATGGAAGTCGTAGCAATTATAAATAATGACGGAGCATCCGGTTTATATCCGGGATTATATGTTAAATCAGATATTCATATTAAGGGTGAAGAAAAAATGATAACTGTTAATCCCTCTTGTCTGACAACATTGAATACCGGAAGATATGTTGTAACCGTAAACGAATCGGGGAAAATTCATTTTCAAAAAGTTCTTACCGGTCGAGATTTTGGAAATAAAATTGAAATTTTGGAAGGACTTAATGGAAATGAAAATCTCATAATAAATATTACAGACGATTTAAAAGACGGGCAAACCGTTAAATGGCGTAAAAATGAAACTATAACTCAATAATTTTTTTGAAAATAAGTAATTGGGATTAAATATGAAAAAAATAATATTAATTTTAACTTTTTTACTAATAGCAAATAGCAATTTATGTGCGTATTGTGACGAGGCAGTTAAAGAAGAATCGTCAATTGTTGATGAAAATATTCTTTGTGAAAATGTTTTTACCTCGAAAACAGAACGTGAAATAAAATCTCATATAGTGCATATTTATGGAGAAGAAAATTCGCAAAATATTTATAATAAAATATGTGAAATTGCTCAAACGTCCGTTAGTAATCGTTCTTTAGATTTAAAACGAGACGATTTTAAGCGAGATTCTGATTGGTACAAAGATGAAGTTATTTATATGTTTTATGTAGATCAATTTGGAACTGTTACCGACGGAAAACCGAATCAATTTAAAGATACAGAAAATATGCTTGACTATTTAAAAGATTTGGGGGTAACAACTCTTTATATGCTTCCTTTTGCGGATTCTCCAATGGAAGATTCAGGGTTTGATGTGAAAAATCCTACAGATATAAGAAAAGATTTAGGCGGGAAAGAGCAATTTGAATCATTTATTAAAAAAGCGAAAGAACAAGGCTTTAAAATTAAAGCGGATTTGGTGTTAAATCATTTTTCAGAACAGCATGAGTGGTTTCAAAGTATTTTAAACGGAGATGAAAGTAAAATCAGCTATTTTATCGCAACGGAAACTATGCCTGAATACAAAAAATACGTTGATGAAAAATTAGGTTATATTGCTGAATACAAAGAAGACGACGGTAGAATATCAAAACGTCGGCTTATTTTTCCGGAAATATCCGAAAACCATTACAGAAAAGTTCAAGTAAACGGAAAGGATTATTATTTCTATCACACATTTTACCCCTTTCAACTTGATATAAATTGGCAAAATCCGGAAGTCTTGTATTATAACCTTGAAACCTTAAATTATTGGGCAAATTTAGGTGTGGATATTTTTAGACTTGATTCGATTCCATATTTAATCAAGGAAAAAGGAACTAATGCTGAAAATTTAGAAAAAACACATGAAGTTATAAAACTTTTAAGCGTATATCTTCAAGCTGTTGCACCAAGAACCGTTATGCAGGCTGAAGCCTGTCAATTACCTAAAGATGTTATTCCATATTTTGGAACTGAACGAAAAAATACTGTTTTTGTCAATAATCGTGAAAAAGATTTAAAAAGAACCGATGAAGTTCAAATTGCATACAATTTCCCTGAGATGCCTGCCCTTTGGGCGACTCTAATTACTGAGGATAACTCGTATTTTATTAATTCAGTTTTAAATTTACCTAAAATACCTGAATCTGCAAGTTGGGCAACATTTTTAAGAGTTCATGATGAACTTACTCTTGAAATGGTAACACCTGAAATGAGAAAACTTATTTACGATTCACTTGCACCAAAAGGTGCGCCATTTCGAAAAGGATATGGTGTTTCAGGAAGAATGGCGAACTTTTTAAATGAAGATTATCAACACATTAATATGGCTTTTTCAGTGTTGTTATCTCTTCCGGGAATCCCTATTATATATTATGGTGATGAGATTGGGTCAAAAAATAATTATTATAACGCTCAAAAAAATGCTTTAACAAGAAAAAAATTAAGTAAAGTAAAATTGTTATCATTTTTTGATAGTCGGGATATAAACAGAGGGCTGCTTACAAAAGATAAATTTTACAGTGCCAGTAGGGAAAATAGAAGTTATAGCGGCAAGATTTACCATAGCGTGAAAAATATGATAAATCTGCGCAAAAATATTCCTGCTCTTTCAAGAGGAAATTTAACTTTATTGAATACGGACAAACATATTCTTGCGTATATCAGAAGTTATAAGGGTGAAAAATATTTGATAGTTAATAATCTTTCTAACAGAAAGTGTATAGCCGAAGTTGATTTACCAAAAGATATAATTTTAAAAGGATTAAAAAATCAACAAACTGTAACTTTAACCAATATTCTCAACGGTGAAGAATTTAAGTTGAAGTTGTCTTTAAAAAATAACAAAACAAGATTATTAATGTATTCACACTCTTTTGTGTGGCTAAAGTTACAATAGGAGACTTATTATGGAACAAACGGCAAATCAAGGGAAAAAGAAACAATTTTTGAATTATATAAATGTATTTAGAGGATTAGCGATTTTGCTTATTATTATGGGTCACACTATGCAATTTGGAGCTCAAGGTTCTGTTTCTCACATAATAAATACAGAAATAGTTTGCGGAGGAACTGCTCTTTTTATATTTATTTCCGGCTTTTTGTTTCAGCATTTATCATATAAATTTGAGTACAAAAACTATATGAAGAAAAAATGGATAAATGTTATTATGCCATATTTAATAACATCAATTCCCGGTTTAATTTTCTGTTTTACAATGCCGATTGCATATAAAAATACATTTTATGATATACCTTTATTTTTGCAAATTCCTATGCATTTGACAGTAGGTAGAGTGCATAATATTCCGGCATGGTTTATTCCAATGATAGTGATTTTCTTTATATGTTCGTGGATATTATTAAAATTAGAGAAAAAAGGAATTTTATATAAATTTCTTCCTCTATTGTTTTTAATAACAATATTTCTTCCCAGAGTTAGTCCTGAATATTCTGATTTGATAAATTTAAGTTACCTAAGCAGGTACTTAGCTTATGTAAATTACATATTAATGGGTTTTATTCACTTTTTATCTTTATATATTTTCGGAATGTTTTGTTCTGCTAATAAAAATATTATTGATAAATTTTATGATAAAAGATTTTTATTATGGGCTGGAATGTTTGTTACAAGCGGATTAAATATTTATTTATCATATAAATTTAATTGGTCTAATTACACAATCTCTAAAACATTTTTGACAATGCTTTTACTTGGTTATTTAAAACACTATGATGAATTTATTTTATCACACAATAAAACAAATAAAACTCTTGATTTTATTGCAAAATACAGCTTTGGTTTGTTTTTTATTCACTGGTACTGGTTTTTTATTTATAATCAAATATTTAATTTACCAAACGTAATTGTTTCGGGAAATTTTGCGACAATTATTTTATCTGTGTCAATCCGTTTTGCAGTTGTAGCAATTCTTTCAACCGTAACATTATTCGGTATAAAATATTTGTTGCTTAAAATAAATAAAAATACTAATACAAGGATGTTTATAGGTGTATAACTAACTACACGCATTGATTTTAGTAGATGTAAAGAACGGGCTTTATTCAGGTAAAACAATTTTAAAAGTTGAGCCTTTACCAACTTCACTTTCCACACTTACACATCCTTTGTGAAGTTGAGCAATATGCTTTACAATCGCAAGTCCCAAACCTGTACCGCCTGTTTGTCTGCTTCTTGCTTTATCAACTCTGTAAAATCTTGTAAATAACTTATCTAAATGCTTCTGTCGTATTCCTATCCCATAATCTTTAACAGAAATTATTACATTGTCGTTTTCTTGCTCTGTAATTACATCAATTTTTTGAGACCCTGAATATTTTATTGCATTATTTAAAAGATTTATAATTGCGGTAATAAGTAAGTCTTCATTTGCAAAAATTTCCAAATCACATTTTGGAGAAAATGAAATATTTGTACTTTGTATATTTAAATAAGATACAGCTTTTTCAACCATTTTATTTAGATTAAATGTTGTAAAATTCTTATTTTCATTTGTCTGTTCCAGTTCAATTTCAGAAAGAGTTAAAATATCATTTACAAGTTTATTAATATTGTCGGTTTGAGAAAGTATTATATCAAAGCATTCTCTATCACTATCTGCTATCGAATTTTTTGTATCCAAAAGTTCAATAGCGGAATTTATTGTTGCAATTGGGGTTTTTATTTCATGTGTCATATCCTGAATAAAAATCGAACGAAATTCTTCCAGCTTTTTTAGTCTTTTAATTTGGTTTTTTAATGTTATAGTCATTTGTTTTATTGCAATAGATATTTCTTGTAGCAATCCTTCTTTTGAAATTTTTATTTCAGTATCTAATTGTCCCTTTGAAATTTTTACAACGCTATCTTCTAAATTATTAAATGAGTTTCTTATGGTTGAAAAAACATAAACAAAATATCCGCTCAAGAAGAGTAAACAAATAACAAAGAATATTATTATATTTATTTGCGAATCGATTAATGATGAAACAAAATCGTCTTCAAGTAATACAAGTTCAAGATAATATTTTTTATTTTTAATATCAAATTCGCTAACATCAGATAATTTTTGATGTTTAATTATTCTTTTGTATATTTCCCATTTGCTTAATTGTCTGTCAAGTATATGAGTGTCAGGATCAAGTACGTTATTATTAAACGTAGTACCGGCAATCAGCTTTTTATTTGCATCAAAAATTTGAAAAGAGACATCATTTTCGTTTTTAAAATTTTCGCAATATTCATTTAACCCGAAATTATCATTTTTTAACAAATATGGTACTGCAGCAAGTTTTATTTGTTTTTTATAAAAATTTATTTCATTTTTTTCACCATACAAATACAAGTGATTTATTTGGATAAAATTGTATAAAGAAATTAAAATAAAAATGGCCAAGATTCCAAGCAGCCATACAATTTTATTTATCCAAAATAAATCTCTTTTTTTCATACAATTTCCTTTAGTTTATAGCCACAACCTCTTATTGTTTCTATATCAGGTCCTCTTTCAGCCAGTTTTTTCCTGAGATTAACAATTTGAACATCAACCGCACGCTCTGATATGTTAAATCCTTCATCCCCTCTCAATATTGAAAGTAGTGAAGATCTGCTAAACACTATTCCGACATTGGAAATAAAAGTATCTAAAATTTTATATTCAAAATTAGTTAGCTCAATTTCTTTATCTTGTACTTTGACAATCATTTTGTCGGTATCAATAGTGATGTCTTTATATTTTTTTATACTGCCAACGGATTTCAAAGACTCTAAATGGGCCTTAATTCTTGCTAAAAGTATTTTATTGCTGAAAGGTTTTGTTATATAATCAATAGCTCCTGATTTAAAACCTTCTAAGATATCTTCTTCCATTTTTTTAGCAGTAATCATTATTACTTTTGTATCTTTGTATTTATCATCATTTTTAATAATCTTGCACAACGAATAACCGTCAAGCTCCGGAATCATAACATCAAGTAAAATTAAATCCGGTTTGTCTGTTTTAATAAAATTTAGAGCTTCATTCCCGTCAAACGCACATCTGATTTTGTGGTAACCATCGGTTTGAAGCATAAGTTCCATAACTCGGTTTAACTGAATTTCATCTTCAACAACAAGAATCTTTGCATCTTTTATACTCATAGTTATATTATACTATTAAAATATGTTCTTTTGGTTATAAACTAACTTTCTTACCTTTACATTCTTGTTTAACTAAATTTCATGCCTGCCTTCTATTGCTTTTGCAATAGTAATTTCATCAGCATATTCTAAATCAGCCCCAACAGGAAGTCCGAAGGCAATTCTTGAAACTTTTATTCCAAACGGTTTTATTAATTTTGTTAAATAAAGGCTTGTTGCCTCCCCTTCAACTGAAGGGGAAAGTGCTAAGATTATTTCTTTTACATCTTCTGAAGTTAATCTTGTCAATAACTCTTTTATTCTTATAGAATCAGCCCCAATTCCGTCTATCGGAGAAATCAATCCCTGCAAAACGTGATAAAGTCCTTTATATTCGTTTGTTTTTTCAATAGCAATCAAATCTTTCGAATCAGAAACAACACAAATAGTCGACTTATCACGCGATAACGAAGAACATATCTCACAAGGACTTGTTGATGAAAGGTTGAAACAAACTTCGCATGTATGCGTGTTTTTCTTTGCTTCAACCATTATATTTGCAAAATTTTCCACCTCTGATTCAGACATTTTTAGTAAAAAAAATGCCATGCGCTGAGCAGATTTTGGCCCAACAGAAGGGAATTTCTGAAACTGTTCAATTAATGATGCTATTTCTTTAGGATAGATCAATTTTTTCTCCTAAAATTTTAAACCCGGAATACTGATTCCGCCTGTTAAAGATTTCATTCTTCTGTTCATTTCTTCAGAGGCTTTATTATCAGCATCTTTCATTGCAGTTGAAATTACATCTTCCAATGTTTCAATAGTATCAGAATCAACACCTGGCAAAAGTTCTGATGAAATTTTAATAGATTTAAATTTTCCTTGACCGTTGCAAACTACGCTGACTGCTCCGCCTGCTCCTTGACCTGAAATTTCAAGATTAGCAAGTTCTTCTTGCATAACAGCTGCTTTTTTTTGCATATCTTGTACTTTTTTTGCAATGTTCATAAAATCCATACCCATAATTTTTCTCCTTAGTCTGTTTTAATAATTTTTACTCTCTGGAATTTTATTATACAATAAAAATATGGAGAAGAAAACTTATTTACAAGAGTCGGTTAAAAATAACAGATTAATCAGATGGAGTTTTATGCCGTTAAAAGTTTATATTTCTCCTATGAAGTTTTACTCCAAACAGGGTCAAGACAGTAAATTTCGGGGATACGTAAAAAGAGCATTAGATGAATGGCACAAAGTTTCAAACGGTAAAGTTTCGTTTATTATTGTAGACAATATGTTTGAGTCTAATGTAAATATTGATTGGCAAAGGGTTCAAAGAGAAGCTCTGGGGCTTTGTACATTTCAATTTGACAAAGTTAACCGGTTATTTAGTGCCGAGGTTATGATTGGATTGACTGAGGGACTTGTTCATGCCGATTACAATGATGATTCTGAGGTTTATCACACAATTTTGCATGAAATTGGTCATGCCATCGGTTTAGGTCACAGTCCGTTTAAAAATGATATAATGTATACCCCTCATCAAAAAGGTGTTACAAAAATCGGAACAGGTGACAGGTTGTCAATAAATTGGTTATACACATTCCCGCAAGGCAAATCTGTTGAAGAAATCGCTTCAAAATATCAGGTTTCAGGCTCTGATTTAGACGAGATTGTCGCAAAAATAATATCAAAACATTCTAAAACTGATTTTGAAAAAGTAAAAGATTCTGTTTCAGAAAAACCAAAACGTAATTTACTTGATGAAAATGAAAATATTGCAAATTTAAGAAAATATCACATGGCGTTGCAAAATATCAAAATTCCTCAAGAATTAAAAAATCAAATAAAACGCCAATACAGAGATTCAAATATGGGTATTGACAAAAATAAGTAATTAAACTATATCCATCCGTCAAATTTGTTAGTTATTTCCTAAATCCCAGACGGTTATACCTGTTATTTCATCTTTTTTTCTTCTTATAACGCCGTTTTGAACAGGTCTGATTACAATTTCAGCCGTGTATGAAACAACAGCGCTAAGCAAATGTCCGCCCAAAAATTTCATCTCATCATTTTCTAAATATGAAAACATAGCATGCGTATGTTCAAAAATTTCATTGTTATTGTTTGCACTAATGCTTCCGTTAACAGAAATCATTTCTAATAATCCGGTTTTATTATGAGGAACAAAATTGTTATTTTCGGGAATAAGAGTTGCAACAGTAACATCTCCGCATCCGCCAATCCCTGAAAATGATGCTGATAAAATATTTTCTTTCTTGCATATATTCAAAATTCCAGAAAGAACTTCATCTCCTCTGTCAAATCGTGCATATATTGAATCCCCAAATTTCTTATAATCCATAAATACCTCCTGATAAAAAAAGAGTTTCATAAAAAAGAAACTCTTTTTCAATTATAGCAAGGGAGAGACTCGAACTCTCGACCTCTCGGGTATGAGCCGAACGCTCTAGCCAGCTGAGCTACCTTGCCTCATTTTCCCTTCATTTTTCCTGCCGCTACTTTATAGCTGCATGCTTATATTCTCATAAAAATTTTATTTTTCAAGTATTATTTAACTTGTATTTACTTTAAAAAATTTTTTTGTTAGTATTATCTGGTAAATACTAAATTTAAGTTAGGGAGATTAATTATGGATTTAATGAAGGGTAAAAAAGGCGTTATCTTTGGCGTTTCAAATACTCACGGTATTGCCTACGGAATTGCCAAACAAATTCACGATGCAGGTGGTGAAATAGCATTTACCTATGCAAATGAAGCGATGGAAAAACGTGTTGTTCCTATCGCTCAAGATTTCGGCGCTAAGATCATCATGGAATGTGATGTTACAAAAGAAGATGATGTGAAAAAAGTTTTTGAAGAATGTGAAAAAGTTTACGGCAAATTGGATTTTGTTATTCATGCGGTTGCATTTGCAAATAAAGAAGATTTGACAGGAAGATTTATTGATACTTCTAGGCAAGGTTGGGATTTAGCGTTAGGTATCAGCGCTTATTCACTTGTTACGGTTTGCAAATACGCTGAACCTGTTATGAATGAAGGCGGATCAATTTTCGCAATGACTTATTTAGGTTCAATTCTATCAGTTCCTGGATATAATGTTATGGGCGTTGCAAAAGCTGCATTAGAATCTTCAATGAGATTCCTGTCAGTTGACTTAGGTAAAAAAGGTGTTAGAGTTAATTGTTTGTCGGCAGGTCCGATTAAGACTCTTGCAGCTATGGGGATTGGCGGTTTTTCAAAAATGCTTAAAGCTGCTGTTGCCCGTTCTCCGTTGGATAGAAACGTTTCATTGGAAGATGTCGGTAAGGCCGGTTTATTCTTGGCTTCTGATTTGTCTTCCGGGATGACAGGTGAAGTTATATACGCAGATTGCGGTTGTCATTCCGCTTATGGATCTGCAGAAGAAATGGATATTTTATCTAATAATATTGAGTTATAATTTTTGTTATAAGACTTTTATTGGCGCGAAATTTATTTCTAATTTCGCGCTTTTAATTTCTCATGTTAAAATGAACTTATGATAAAAAAAATTTTTATTTTCCCGATAAAAATTTATCAATGGTTTTCTAAACTAACACCTCCTGTGTGTCGGTTTACACCAACATGTTCAGAATACATGGTACAAGCAATTGAAAAGTACGGAGTATTAAAAGGCGGATGGCTTGGTATTAAAAGGATTTTACGCTGTCATCCCAAAAACCCCGGAGGATACGATCCTGTTCCTTAAAACTATTTGAGTTTATGGGTATCAAGTTTTATTCGATTATTTTTAGGTGAAATCTTATATAAAGTTTTGGCAAAATTAGTTATGTAATCTTTTCCAAGCCTTATAGACTTAAAGACACCTCTTTTATAAAGCCTAATTAATTCATTGACCAGTTTTTGGCTGTTTTTGGCTGTATTCGGGTAGTATTCTAACTGACTTGCAAAACTGTAATTAGAATGTTTGGAATTTGTGTGTGCAGACGCAAGTCCGTAATTCCATAATAAATCCTTGCCTCCTTTTGACGCCGGAATTAAATGTTCAACCGATGCGACAGACCCTGAAAACAAATCTAACCCGATTTTTTCTGATGTGTTATCAAAAGCTTTTACTACAAAGGCAGAAAGGTTATCTCTTGATGTTGGTAATTTTATCGCAGTTAAAACCATTTTGTGTGCTAATTTTTGGTCTTCCAATAAATCAGTAATTTTTTGCAAATCATAAATAAATGATTTTCTGTTGAAATTCGTAATATTTGGGATTCCAAATATATTTAGTTTCGCAGAATTAATCAATTTCCCAAGTTCTTCATCTTTTGATAAACAGGAATTTTCAAATAAATTTTCAATTTTTTTAATTTTCTTTGCCTGCCGATAAACGATTGTTGAATGATTAACCGCAATAATTTTATTTTTAACAACATCATACTTAAGGTAAGGCTGTCCAGTTACATCCTCCAATTCTGAAGACAATTTATAAAGATTTTTTAATGCTAAAATTTCATTTTGATTACCGCGTTTACTTTTTTCATCTATAATTTTTCTCAAATTATACCTGAATCTTTTTGCACTAAATTTTTCTATAATCGGAACTTTTTTTAATTTTTTATTTGTCACACGCATTAAGTGTGTAAATTCTTTCAATCTATCTTTAGGCATTTCAAATGCAAGAGAACATAACTCTTTAAAAATTGGTTTTTGAATTTTTTCAAGTTTTTCTAAATGTTCTCTATATAAAAGCATAACAACATCTTTTAATGACCCGTTAGGTGCCAATTGAGAAGCAAGTTTTACGTAGGACCAAAATTGTTTTTCTACAGGATATAGGGTATCTTCATAAGGCTTGATATACTCAACCATTTCTTTTAAGGTTGAAGAAAATATCCTTGATTTCATTATTTTTTCAAGATCTTTTGGGTCTAGCATAGGGATTCCGGTGTACATGTCCGGTAATCGATATTTAAATAGTTTAGTCAACTTTTCACCGTTTGGAACTCCACTGAAACTTACAGTATCATATTTTAAATTCGGTAATTTGTTGTATGTGATTTTGTATTTATTTTTTATATTAATGCCAACATTATTATTTCTGTATGTCGGTAAAATTTTAATATCCATATTAATCAGAAAATACGTAAAATATTTTTTTGCTATTAATGTGGACTTTTTTTTTAAAATCATTTAAATTAAGAATATGAGCGGAGTTGATATTTACAGATTTTTACGTAATTTTAATAACAAATTTTTGTTAAATACGCAAATGTCATCTCAAAAAACATCAATATCGACGGCACAAAATAATTTTAGCCAAATTTCTGCAGGAAACAGCGCCGAATCTGTTGTACAAAACAGACTTGAGCCAAAACCGATGCAAAACATTCAAATGAACACATTACAAAGTATTGATAGGTCAATTTATGCTAAAGATTTGATGAAAATTCCTAAAAACTTGAATGAATTTATTTATATGTTGCAGCGCGGGCTTAACCTTGCGCAGTTTAACAGAATGTATGCACACAGTGTTTTACTCCAGAAAAACTCTCTTTCTCAAATGCAAGCTCAAATTCTTGCCCAATTGCAAGATTTAGATACTCAGTCAATGCAGGAATTTATAAAAACTCAACTAAAAACTCAAATACAAACTGCAATAAAAAATCTTGAAATAAAACCGAATTCACTGATTAATCTGGCACAAGTTTCGGAATTATTTCAGCAAAATGGGAAAGAAGCTTTAACTAAAATTATTATGGCTATGACCCAAGCTTCAAAATCAGGTATTACAGACTTATCACAACTTAAAGACATGGCAAGATTAATCAATGCAAGTGTTGCCGTCGCATCAGAAAACGATTCTGCTAAAACATTGAAACTGTTACTTCTTTTATATATGCCATGGTTTCCGCTTGAAGAAGGAACAGGTTTTGATCTCGAAATTGAAACAAGTGATGAAAAAGATGATTCAGCATCAATATTGACAGTAACAATTACTACTGTTAATTTTGGGCTTGTAATCGGAACAATTATTCTTGAAACTCAAAATTCCGTTCACATTTCAATAGAATGCAGTGAAAAATTCCCTAAAGATGAGTTGCTAAAAAGGCTTGAAACTGAAGAAAAACAATATTCCATGAATACTGTTACGGATTTTAGAATTAATAAAGATGTTAAAACAGACGTTAAAAATCCATCAGCTCATATAAATACTTCAAAAATTAATCAAATAAGCCCCTATTTGTTATTTAGCGCACATTCGTTAATTAAACATGTCATTGATATTGATAAAAATTTTTAGCCAATCGGCTATATTTTTTTTTAAGGTAGCAAATTTATTTTTGTTCGGGTTTATTAAGATTTATAAAATTAGTATATAACATTTTACAAAATTTAATTCTGTTTGATATAATTCAAACAAAGGGTTAAGAAAAAAAATAAAAAAAGGAGTTTAAGTATGGCAGTATTACCAGTAAGTAGTATCGGGTTTGACAAAAAAATAAGTACATTAAATTTTGGAAAAAGAGTGGATGACGCAGATATAGAAAGAATTGACCAACCTCGCGCAAAAACAAACAAACCGAATTTAGCAAAGGTTCCTGTTGTCGTTTTACTTGCATCAACGCCAACACTATTAAATTCAGCTATTCCTGAGCAATTTTCGGAAACAGATCAAGAAAATGATAAAATTGAAAATGTAAAATTTGATTACGAGCTTGATAAAGCTGAGAAATTAGAAAAAACATATGTAATTGCACCAGCGCAGCAACCTAAACCGCCGTATTTGGATTGGCCGGGCATAACCCCTGTTGTTAAATGCGCTCCTGCCAAAGTTAACGGAAAGCCTTATCATATGATTTGGACTGCCATTTCTTATGATCACAATGAGCTTAGGTCCGTATATTTTGCTGATGACAGATATTCAAAAAAAACAGATCCTTTAAAAAGATTTCTGCCTCCAGTACTAAAAAAATTGACACTGCATGATTGCCCTGACGGACAGTTTTGCACTGCTTATTTACAAGAAGATCGCATAACAAATTCACCAAATGGAGATATATGGCACAGATACCTTTATGATGTAAGATTAGATGATGAAACAGCACAGGATTTGATTTATCTAATAGAAAACCGTCACAAGAGCGGTAAAAGAGTATTAGGCTCCAACATTGAATTTAATGTAGTTAATACTAAAAATTATTTACCTAGTAAGGATTTCATTCTTTAAGTTTTGTAACAATTTTATGCTCTTTTGAAAATTTATTTAGTCTAAATTTTTTTAATTATATATAGGATATATATAAAGAGTATAAAAAATGACTACATTTGACTATACACAAAAAATAAATAACATACCGCCAACTGCATCTACACCTTATATTCAAGGTGTCAGTAGGGTAAAACATCCTATATTTAGCGGAAAAAGTTCAACTGAACAAAAACAATCAAACACCGGTAAGGCGTTGTTAGATGTCACTTTTTTAAAAACAGATAAATCACCCGAAGAAAAATTAAAATTATTATTGCGGAAATATTATGCAAATAATCCGGAATTTGCGAACAAAACTGATGAACAAAAAAATGAATTTATTAATAAAAAGGTTGCACAATTAATTGCATCCTCAACAAAAAACGTACGTAAAGCACAAATTTCGGAAAAACAAAAACGCGAAATATTGACTAAATCAGCACTTTTAATAGATGAGATTTCTGTTAACAACTTAAATTTAGATGAAACATTAAAAAAATCAAATGATGAAAAAAATGAATTGATAGATGCATCAATTGAAAGAAATTTAAAGCGTGTCATAAGTCTTATTCCAGATGAAAAGCTACAAAATAAAACTGCGATTGAAAAATCAAGAATTTACGCTGAAGCTGTCCTTTCTCTTACAGAAGAAGGGATTCCGACATTTGGCTCTGAACAAGAAAAAAACAAATATTTAGATGAAAAAATTAATACTTTTGTTTTAGAAACACATAAACTAAATTTAAAGAATTTAAACGATGAGCAAAGAGAAGAAGTATTAAACGGAGCATTTACTAACATCCAATTACTGGTGAAGTCAGGTATTTCACCGTCAAAATTTAATAAAATGTCCCCATATGAACAGGAAGTTCGTTTGAATGAAAATATTTCAGATGAAGATAAAAGAAAAAATCCTGAATTAGAAATTCATAATACAAAACTAAACGTGATTTCAAAAGTAGCAGGATCTTTGGGCAAAGAATGCGATAAAGTATCTGAACACGATATTGCGAAATATTTATCAGACAACGAAAAAACTTTAAGCAATCCTGAAAAAGTTTTATTGAAAAAATATAAGGCTTTCAAGGACATGAAAGTTGAGCTTGATAATAATAATGCTAATATTAAAAGCAACGCATCATCAGCAAAAGCTTTAGGGTTGGATGTTGAAAAATATATTGAAGCCCGTTTAGAAAGCTTAAAAGATAAAAAAAAGGAAGATATTGACAATGAATTAATAGAGTTATATCAAGGTGCAGATGATGCAAAACAACTTGAAATATTAAATAAAAAACTCGAAAAAATGGGTTATTCGAAAGAAGCTATTGCAAAATATAACCAAGCGAATAATGTAATTGAAAACACATTAGCAACAGGAATGGCAATAGATAGCGCTGAATGTGTTAATGCTTCGATAGATGTAAATGCAAAATACGGTTCAAAAGAAAATTTAACTCATATTACATCTGCGCTCAGAGTATTCCCTAAATATTTATCAAAGCCGACAATGGTAAATGTTGGTGAAAACATTGCTCAAAACCACGAAAATCTTTTAACCCCATACACTCAAGGTTTAAATGACAGAGCAATTATTTCAAAAGAAGATGCAAAAGATATTTCGACAGGAGTTTTAGAATCTGATAAAGTTTCTGACGGTAAAAAAGCCACTTATGCAAAGACTTTTGTTGAAAGTGCAAAAATTAACGGCTCAGAAGAACAATTATACTTCTGTCAGGAATTGTCAAAAGTTAAAAATCCTGCTGTATTAGAAGGATTAGCTGCTGCTTCAAACTCAGTTGAAGATAAATCTGTTCAAGCAAAATATAATAATGTTGTAAATGAAGCCTCAAAACAATATCCACCTGAAGCGCAAGCAAAAATTCAAAATGCACA
>CAMNNA010000003.1 GCA_946545285.1 uncultured cyanobacterium
CGTTACAATTTTGCAAAAACAATTTTCACAAAACTTTACAAACAAATAAATACCCTGTTGACAGAGGATTTTGTTTGAAATACGATATCTATGCTTGAAGTATAGTAGTTAGAATATCCGAAATATTTTAAAAATAGCACTTCGGGCAAAAGACAAGGCGGTTTTTGCCGGTTTGTCGAAGGTGTACATAGACAACAAAAAGGAATGCGAAATGGCAAACAGCACAACAAAAAACAGAATCAGAGTTTGTTTAAAAGCTTATGATCACAAGCTTATTGATGTATCTGCTGAAAAAATTGTAGAAACAGCAAAAAGAACAGACGCTAAAGTAGCCGGACCTATTCCTTTACCTACAAAAAGACGTATATATTGCGTTTTGCGTTCCCCGCACGTAGATAAAAAATCTCGTGAACATTTTGAAATGAGAACACACAAACGTATAATTGATATATACGATCCGACTCAAGCCACTATGGAAGAGTTACGTAGATTAGATCTTCCTGCAGGTGTAGATATCGAGGCAAAATAGTTTGCATTGATTCCTGCAATTGAAAACTAAATAAGCATTATGCATATAATGTGAACTACGGCACCCATATGCGGTGTGAGGTTGAACCTCAAAAGGTAAAGTGATAGTAGCGCTCGCAAGCGACAAGATGCAATTTCGAAACGGGGCATTTGTTTTGCACCAAGTAGAATGAGCATAGAAAGGTAGAAAAATATGACACTAGGTGTAATAGGTAAAAAAGTCGGAATGACTCAAATCTTTGACGAAAACGGTTTGGCTATTCCTGTAACAGTTATCAAAGTTGATGAAACTGTTGTTACTCAGGTAAAAACAGTTGAAACAGACGGTTATAACGCTATACAGGTCGGTACCGTTCCGGCAAAAGAAAAACATTTGACAAAAGCTCAATTGGGTCATTTTAAGAAAAACAGCTTATCTAATTACAGACATTTACAAGAATTCAGAGTAGACAATCCTCAAGATTTCAAGGTAGGTGACAAAGTTGAACTTTCTGTATTAGACAATGTTGAAAAAGTTGATGTAACAGGAAAATCAATAGGTAAAGGTTTTCAAGGTACTGTAAAAAGATGGAACTTTGGTAGAGGGCCTATGGCTCACGGGTCAAAAAACCACAGAGAACCGGGTTCAATCGGTGCAGGTACAACTCCTTCCCGTGTAATCAAAGGAAAGAGAATGGCCGGCAATATGGGTAACGAAAGAGTTACTATTTCAAAGCTTAAACTTGTTAAAGTGGATTCTAATAACGGTTTAGTTTTGGTGAAAGGATCAGTTCCTGGATGTGAAGGAAGATTGGTTACGATCGTTCCTACAAGAACTAAATGGAACTAAAAGGCGTAAGCCAATGTGAGGTGCCGGTGTTGGCTTGACAAGAGCAAGGCAAGCAGGGCACGAAACATAATATCTCCGCCGTTGTGAGTGAAATGAAATGAAGCGAACGAAGCAATCTTTGATTGCACAGGCGGAAAAGTAAAAGACTTACTAAATAACCCGCTTCTACCATATGAAACCTTTAAAAGGAAAGGGGTAGACGGAAAGCAAAAAGGAAAAAGGAAAATGTCAAAAGAAATTTTAAATACAAATGGCGAAAAATTAGGTGAAATCACCTTATCAAAAGATGTATTCGGTGTTGAACCTAATATTCACGTAATGCATTTAGCATTAAGAAGACAATTAAATAATGCTCGTTCAGGCAATGCTTGTACAAAAACAAGAGCTGAAGTAGCCGGCGGCGGAAGAAAACCTTGGAAACAAAAAGGTACAGGCCGTGCAAGAGCAGGATCATTAAGATCACCGTTATTTGCAGGCGGTGGTGTAATTTTTGGGCCAAAACCAAGAAGTTACGCTTTCAATATGCCTCAAAAAGCAAGACAATTAGCACTTCGTTCCGCATTGTCTGCAAGAGCTGAACAAATCGTTGTAGTAAAAGATTTTTCAACAATTGCTGAACCAAAGACAAAATTGATGGTTAGTGCTTTGAAATCTTTAAATGTTAACGGAAAAGTTTTGGTTGTTGCAAATACAAAAGCTGATGAAAACAAAAATTTGGAATTATCTGCAAGAAATATTCCTAGCGTAAAACTTTTGTTACCGAACAACTTGAACGTAAAAGACTTACTTGAAGCTGATTTTGTTGTTATGACTGAATCTGCTGTAAATGAAATCACAGAAAGGTTGCAATAATGAGTAAAGAAAATTTATATGACGTAATTAAAAAACCTTTAATTACTGAAAAATCAGTAGCGGCTACAGCAAATTCACAATACACATTCGAAGTTAAAAAGGATGCAACAAAAATTGAAATTGCTCAAGCTGTAGAATTAGCTTTTCCAGGTAGAAAAGTTAAAAAAGTAAGAACTGTTTACATGCCATCTCACTCAAAAAGAATGGGATATAAATTCGGCAGAACAGATTCATCTAAAAAAGCTATCGTAACAATCGAAGGCGAACCGCTTGAATTTATGAATGTATAAATCATAATCAGCAAATAGCAATTGTTATTTGCAGGTGCGGTAAAAAACAAAACGGGGCGCAATTGGCACAAGTCCCAAAAAGTAGTAGAAACAGTTTTGCGGGCAGACCGCAAAAACTAAAAGCCAAAAGGAGAAATTAAAATGGCAATCAGAAAAATCAATCCGACGTCTCCGGGACAAAGAGGCATGACAAGAAGCGATTTTGCAGAAATCACTTCCACTTCTCCTGAAAAATCATTATTAACTAAGTTGAATAAAACTTCAGGCAGAAACAACACAGGTAGAATTACTTGCCGTCACAAAGGAGGCGGGGTAAAAAGAAAATACCGTGTAATTGATTTTAAAAGAGAAAAATTCGGCGTACCGGCAACAGTAAAAACTATTGAATACGATCCGAACAGAAACGTAAGAATTTCATTATGCTTTTATGCAGATGGTGAAAAAAGATATGTATTAACACCGGAAGGTTTAAAAGTAGGTGATACAATTGTCAGCGGTCCGCAAGCACCGGTTCAAACAGGAAATGCGTTACCGTTGGAATTGATTCCGTTAGGTACTTTTGTTCACAATATTGAATTAAGACCTGGTCGCGGCGGAGTTATGGTAAGAGCGGCAGGAAACAGTGCTCAGGTAATGGCTAAAGAAGGAAATTATGTAACAATAAAACTTCCTTCAGGCGAAATGAGAATGATAAGAAAAGAATGTTTGGCAACAATCGGTGTATTGGGCAATGCTGAATTCAAAAACTTATCAATCGGTAAAGCCGGCAGAAAACGTTATATGGGTATCAGACCAACAGTTCGCGGTGTAACAATGAACCCTTGCGATCACCCTCACGGTGGTGGTGAAGGTAAAACAGGTCCTGGCGGAAACCCTAAAACACCTTGGGGTAAACCTGCTCTTGGTTACAAAACTCGTAAAAAAGGTAAAGCGTCTGATAAATTAATCGTAAGAAGACGTAACAAAAGATAATTAAACTAAAAGGAGAAATAAATGGCACGTTCATTAAAAAAAGGTGCATATGTAGAAGAATCTCTACTAAAGAAAATAGAAAAAATGAATGCAAACTCTGAGAAAAAAGTCATCAAGACTTGGTCCAGAGCATCTATGGTGGTACCTGATATGTTGAACCATACTATTGCTGTTCACAACGGGAAGACTCACGTTCCTGTATATGTAACAGAAGAAATGGTAGGACATAAATTAGGTGAATTCGCTCCTACAAGATTGTTTAAAGGTCATGCAGGTTCGGATAAAACCGCTAAAAAGTAATCCAAAGTAATATTTATTAAATTAAAAGGATAAAAAAATGGAAGCAAAAGCAAAACAAACAGACATAAAAATGACAGCAAGAAAACTTCGCAGAGTAATCAACGAAGTTAGAGGAAAATCTGTTATCGAAGCGCAAGATATGTTGCGTTTTATGCCTTACTTTGCAGCAAGAGTTGTAGAAAAGAATTTGAAAGCAGCAGTTGCAAATGCTCGTGAACAATACGGTGCAGCACCTGAAGCATTAAAGATTTCACAGATTTTTGCTGATGAAAGTACTACATATAAACGTGCAAGAACAAGAGCGCAAGGTCGTATGTACTCAAGATTAAAACGTACATCACATTTAACTGTAGTAGTAAGTGATACAATCAAAAAATAGGAAAGTAATAAAATGGGACAAAAAACACATCCAACCGGATTTAGAGTAGGCATTATCCAAGACTGGGCAAGTACTTGGTATGCGAAATTCAAAGAATACGGTACTTTCGTCAAAGAAGACGACAAAATCAGAAAATTTATTAAGAAAAAATTGTATACAGCAGGGATTTCAAGAATTTTGATTGCAAGAAAAGCTCAAAATGTGACAATAACTGTTGTAACAGCAAAACCGGGTATTGTTGTTGGCCGCGGTGGTCAAGGTATTGATGAACTTCGTAATGATGTTTCAAAATATATTGGCAAGTCAGTAGTTATCAATGTTGTTGAAGTCGCAAGAATTGACGCTGATGCTCAATTAGTTGCAGAAAATATAGCACAACAACTTGAAAAACGTATTGCATTCCGCAGAGCAATGAAACAAGCAATGCAAAGAACAATGAGATCAGGCGTTCAAGGTATCAAAGTTATGGTATCAGGACGTTTGGGCGGAGCTGAAATTGCACGTTCTGAATGGGCAAAAGAAGGAAGAATTCCTTTGCAGACATTAAGAGCTGATGTAGATTACGGTTTTGCAGAAGCAGATACCGTTATGGGTAAAATTGGTGTTAAGGTTTGGATCTTCAAAGGGAACTTGATGCCTGGAGAAAAAGCAGATCAAAATATCAAATTTAAAAACGGTAAAGAAAATGCACCTCGTCAAAGACGTCCTCGTCGTGAAAGAAGTGCACAAGAATCATAAGTAATTAAGGTATGAAATAATAGGAGCAAAATATAATGTTACAGCCTAAAAAAACTAAATACCGCAAAATGATGAAAGGCAGAATGAAAGGTACAGAAACCAGAGGTGTTAGCCTTGAATTCGGTCATTACGGGTTGCAGGCAGTTGAGCCGGGTTGGATTACCAGCCGTCAGATAGAAGCTGCTCGTCGTGCAATGACTCGTGAAATCAAACGTGGCGGTAATGTATGGATTAAAATATTCCCGGATAAACCGATTACTGCAAAACCTGCAGAAACTCGTATGGGTTCGGGGAAAGGTAACGTTGAATACTGGGTTGCGGTAGTTAAGCCAAACAGAATTATGTTTGAACTTGAATATTTTGACAAATCAGTAGCAGTGCATGCGCTTGAATTAGCCGCACAAAAGTTGCCTATCAAAACTAAAATTGTCACAAAGACAGATGATGCACAGTAAAATTCTTTTAAGTCAAATCGGTCGAATAAGAGAATTTAACTTATATAAAGGAAAATAAAATGAAATTAAATGAAATGCGTGAAAAAACAGTTGATGAGTTACAAAATGCAATTGTAGATTGGAAAAAACAATTGTTGGAAGCAAGAATTCAATTGGCTACTAACAAATTGGAAAATCCTTCAACATTGTCAAAAACAAAAAAACTTATCGCTCAAGCAAAAACAATAATTACAGAGAAAGGTGTACAAAATGCCTAAAAAAGAAAAACAAGGAATCGTAATCAGTAATAAAATGGATAAAACAGTAGTTGTAAAAGTTGCAGACTACGAAGCTCATCCAAGATATAAAAAGATTATTGAATCAAACAAACACTACAAAGCACATGACGCTGAAAATGTTTGTAATATCGGAGATACAGTAAGAATTGTAGAATCAAGACCTGTATCAAAAGATAAACGCTGGACAGTTGCTGAAATTGTAGAAAAAGCAAGATAGTTAATAAGCGTATGGTTTTGCAGCATTGCTTTTAAAGTAATGAGAGGCAAAGCGCCGGAATATAGGCCGGCAAAAGAATGTAGGTTGGGTTAACCCGACAAAATTAAAAGGAAAAGAAAAATGATACAACAGGAAACAAGATTAGTAGTCGCAGATAACACAGGTGCAAAAGAGTTATTATGTATTCGTGTTATGGGCAGCTCTAATAAAAAATTTGCAGCAGTCGGTGATGAGATTGTAGCTTCTGTAAAAGATGCAACCCCTAATATGACTGTAAAAAAAGGTGAAGTTGTTCGTGCTGTTGTGGTAAGAACTAAAGCAGATATAAAACGTCAAGACGGTTCTGTTATCAGATTTGATGAAAATGCTGCAGTAATTATTGCAAAAGACGGCAACCCGAGAGGAACTCGTGTATTTGGCCCTGTCGCTCGTGAATTGAGAGATAAAGGTTATATGAAAATAGTTTCTCTTGCACCGGAAGTTATTTAAGATAAATACATGTAATAGATTTTAAACAAAAATTAAAATCAGTCCATGAAAGTACAAATCAGGAGAAAAAAATGAAAGACAACAATAAGAAAAAATTACACGTAAAAACAGGTGACAGAGTTGTTGTTATCGCAGGTAAAGACAAAGGTAAGGAACCTTCAAATGTAAAAAGTGTTGATACCAAAAACGGCAGAGTTATCGTTGAAGGCAGAAACATGGTTACAAAGGCTCAAAAACCTCAACCTCAATTGGGAATTCAAGGCGGCTTGATTCAAAAAGAAGCTTCAATTGATTCTTCAAATGTAATGATAATTTGTCCGGCGTGCGAAAAAGCAACTAAAGTTGCTCACAAAGTAATAGACGGAAAAAAAGTTCGTGTATGTAAAAAATGCGGACAACAGCTAGATGCTTAATGTGTAGATGTTCTACGACATTAATACCAATAGTAAAGGAAAAAGGAAAATGACAGTAACAAAAAATTTAAAACAAAGATATGTTGAAGAAGTAATTCCTGCTATGAAGGAAAAATTCGGATACAAAAACATTCACCAAGTGCCGAAGATGGTAAAAATCGTATTAAATATGGGTGTTGGTGAAGCTTCTCACAATTCAAAAATTGCAGAATCAATTGAAGCTCAATTAACAAAAATTGCCGGTCAAAAAGCGGTAGTAACAAAAGCTAAAAAATCAATTGCATCATACAAATTGAGAGAAGGAATGCCGGTCGGAGCAATGGCAACATTGCGCGGCGACAGAATGTATGATTTTATGCAAAAACTTATTTGCGTGGTATTACCAAGAATCCGTGACTTTCGCGGGGTGAGTGCAAAAAGTTTTGATGGTCGTGGCAATTATACATTAGGTCTGAAAGAACAGGCTCTTTTCCCTGAAATCACTTACGAAGAAGTTGATTTAGTTAAGGGTATGAACGTTTCGGTTATTACGACAGCCAAAACGGATGATGAGGCAAGAGAGTTGTTAAGACTCTTAGGAATGCCATTCAAAGGTAGTAAAAACAATTAAGAACAAAGGAGAAATTCATGGCTAAAAAAGCGATGATAAACAAAGAAGAAAGACGTCAAAAACTTGCTGCCGCAGGAAAATACCCTACAGTAAGACTACATAACAGATGCAGTATCTGTGGTCGTCCTCACGGCTATCATAGAGATTTTGGTCTTTGCAGAATTTGTTTACGTAAAATGGCTCACCAAGGTTTGTTGCCTGGTGTAACAAAAGCTAGCTGGTAGTTTTATCAGTTCATAAGTTAAAAAAACGACCCGTTTTGGGTCGTTTTTTGCTGTAAATAAAGTTATTTTAAAAAAAAATCGTCTAAATACCCCTATTTTTCAATATTTTTTTAGAAAACCCCTTGACAGTAAAGGAAAAAATGCTATAATGAATTCGTCGATTAGCAATACTGCGGAATATGGTTATTGTCCGTAGTGAAAGGAAGAAGGAGGTTCATAATGAACAAAGACGAATTAGTAAAAGAAGTAGCAAAGAAATCAAATGTTTCTCAAAAAGACACTGCAAGCATTATTTCTTCAACATTAGAAGTAATCCAAAAAGCAGTTTCTAAAGGTACAAAAGTTACTTTGGTTGGTTTCGGTACATTCGAACAACGTAAAAGAGCAGCTAGAACAGGCAGAAATCCTCAAACTGGCGCTGCTTTAAAAATTCCTGCAAAGAAAGTTCCTGCTTTCTCAGCTGGTAAAAAATTCAAAGAACTTGTAAAATAGTTATGAATTAATATTAAAAATGCGCGGGGTTTGAAAAAGTCCCGCGCATTTTTATTGTTAAATTAACATTATTGAACAAGTGGGATTTTTGTGTTATTATTTTTTTATAAGTAAAATAGATTAAGGTGAGGCGGAATATGAAAAGTTCAACAGTAAAAAGATCCAATTTATCCCAAGAGTCAATGGATGTAATTGAAAATTTGGCAAACGATAACAGTTTATATGAACAATATGTTGAGTCTGATGAATTACCGGAAGAATATTTAAGGCAAGATTCGCAAGTAAAAAATAATAAATCGAAAGAAATTGATTTGTTGTGGCAGAGTTTTAAAAATACTCAATTAAACTCTCAATCACCTGTGATGTTGGTGATTTTAGGTTTTATTATGGGTGTTGTTACGACATTGTTATTTATGTGGGCAATTGGTGCTGTTTCGAATTTCGATATAAAATTACCGGCTTCACCTTCTGTTCAATCGGAAGAAAAAAATATTGAAACTCAAGCTCAAACAGGCGAAGAAGTTTCCGCTGAAGCTGTTCAAGATGAAAATCAAGATGTTGTTACCGATGGAGAAACATCTGAAAATCAATCAGTGCCGTTTGATAGTTCAAGGATGACAAAATATATTATTCAAGATGGCGATACTGTAGAAAAAATTATTATCAAGCATTACGGTTCGTATACACCTCAAAGAGCTGAAAATATTAAAAAAGCAAATAATTTATCCAACTTAGATAGGATAAGTATCGGACAAGAATTACTTATTCCTGTGGAAGAATAATATTATTATGAGCAATATTATTATTAAAAAGGGCGCAAAAATTTTAAACTTTTTGCTTGTATTTGTGTGTATAAGCAATGTTTGTTATTCACAAGAATGGAAAAACGATTTAAGAACAAAATTTTTGAATAACGACACGGTTATAATGGAGATAAATATTCGGTCGTTTAATTCAAAGGATATAGATGGTGATGGGTTTATTCAAACTGAGAAAGGTGAAATTCGGGGGAATTTTTTAAACGCGATTAACCGATTGGATGAATTAAAAAGTTTGGGGGTAAATACAATTCATATATTACCTATTACGCCTGTAGGTAAATTGAAGGCATTAGGAACAGCAGGAAGTTTGTATTCTGCCTCTTCATTTTCATCTGTAAATCCGGAGCTTGCGGATTTATCAAGTAAATTAGATGTAAATTCTCAGGCAAAAGAATTTATTAAAGCAGCACACGAAAAAAATATAAGAGTAATTATAGATGTTCCTGCGTGCGCATCTTATGATTTATATATAAGCCGTCCCGAGTTATTTGTAAAAGGAAAGTTGGATGAGCCGGTATTGCCGTCTGATTGGACGGATGTTCGTTTGTTGAATTCGGGAGATGAAAATTTTATAAACCCTGATGTTTATAATTTATATAAAGATTTTGTGGATTTGGTTATAGAGTTAGGGTCAGACGGAATAAGAGCGGATGTCGCTCACTCAAAAAGTGCAAATTTTTGGAAGGAACTTATAGATTATTCCAGACAAAAAGATCCGGAGTTTTTATGGATTGCGGAATCATCTGATTCTTGGAGTGAATCAATAAGTCCGTATGCTGTGTTTACGCCCTATGATAAACTTTTAGAATCCGGATTTGACGGGTATTACGGCTCATTTTTTAATATAAAAGATTGGAAAAATTCGCATGATTTATATAATCAAATATCAAATACTTTAAAAACTTTAAAAGAATTTGAAACTAAAAAAAGCGTGATAGGGAGTTTTACAAATCATGACCAAGTTAGTCCTATACTGATAAACGGCCCTGAACTTAGTGATATGATTATATGGCTTAATGCTACGTTACCGCTAAATTCTTACTTTGTAGACGGATTTCAAACGGGTGATGATTATGTTTATCTAAACGGGAATAAAAAATCAAAAACTTCGAATACTGATGATTACACATATTTTACTCATCATGGACAAATTGATATATTCAATTATTCAAGAAAACCGGGCGGAAAAAATATGTTTTTAAAAAATGATTTTATCTTAGGGAATAATGTTAAATCAAGTATTTTAGAAGTACTAAATAATGGTAAATTTACTCCGATAAAAATAAATAATGATAAAATTTTTGCATACAGTTATTCTTATAATAAAAAAACGGTTTTAACCGTTGGAAATCTTGATTTTAAAAATGAGCAAAAAGCCTCTTTTCATATTCCAAGAAATGCAAAAAATTTGAATATGATTCCTATAAAAATAACAAATATGCCGGAGGTTAAAAAAGGTAAGTTTAATTCTGTTTTAAACCCCGGCGAAATTATTGTGTTGATATTTAAATAAAAATATTAAAAATTATTTCTCATTATATTTAAGTCTGTTTTGGCATCTGTAGTCAGCTTAATGCCGTAAGTTTTGGTAAATAAATCCAATGTTGAAGGATTTATTATTTGAGGCGGACAGTTGTTCATATATAAATTTTTTATGTTTAATTGATTTTTTAGGTTTATCAAATTAGAAAATCCCATAACAGAACAATTTGTACAAATATAGGTGATTTTGTCGCTAAATTCTTTTAGTTTAGTTAAAATATTAAAAATGAGATTAACCGCAAGCGGGTCGTAATTTCCGATATAGATATTTAGTGAATTTTTCTTTTCACATTTATAAGAAAGAGTTAATACAGCTTCATCTTTATTCAAATTTGAATAAAAATCGTTAAAGTATTCTTTTCGAATTTCGGAATAATTATCTGTTCCGATAATGTATAATTTTTTGAATTCACCGGTTTTTAATTTTTCTATACAATTTTGAATTTTTGTTTCAAAATCATCCAAATTATAACCTAATCTTAGTGACGGTTTGTTTTTTCCTGTTTTGAAACCTTTCGAATCTATAGCTGTTTTTATGAGTTCGGAATAGTCGTTGTTGTCAACTTTTGTAAGTCCTTGCGGGATAACATTATTGTTTGAGAATAATCTCCCTCGGTATAGATAATCAGTATTGTAACCGGCGTTTCCGGTTAAAAGTATTGCTCCCGGGAAGGTTGCAAAATCCAGTATCGCGTTTGAATTTCCTTTCCCGTAATGACCTTTTAAGTTGTCGTATTTTTGAAATTTTTCAAAAGCGTGCGCAATCAGTAAATTTCCGTGTGTATAAATATCAATAGGAAGATCTTTTGATTGTTCCAAAATATTTAATAAGTCAAAAAAATTGTTTCCTGAAACTAAAATAGCTTTTCCTTTTCTTGTTGAAAGTGATACTTCAGTTTCTGATAATTTCCCGAATTGTTTTAGTGCGTGTTCACTTATTTTTATTGATAATTTATTATTTAAGCAAGACAGATTATTTAAATGTTTTTTTATATTTTCCGGTTTGTAATTCCGTTGATTATAAATATTTATTGCTTTTAAGACATTTATATAAATTTCAGAATCTATTCCGTCAAAATCATTTAGTTTAGATAGATTTGAGCATACACTTTTTATAACAAGAATTAGAATGTCGGTTAGACATCTTTGTTCCTGCGTTAATTTTTTATAGTTTGTAAAAAATAATTTTTCACCTTGAGATATTGTATTATTTATGGTCGTGTTTTCATTAAAGTCAATATTAAACTTTAAATTTAATGCTTTTTCGTTATTTGTTTGGCATAAATTCAGATAAGTTTGTTTGACGTTTTTAAGCAGATAAAACTGTTTTGTTATAAGCGAAAACAGTTGATTTTCACTAAATTCGTTTATAGGAATCAAACTTGCAATGTCATTAATTATTTCAAGATTAATACTTTTGTTGTCTGCGCCCATTTTATTAAGTTTTAAAATATAGTAAGAAGATTGCTTAATAAAATAAAACAGAACTTCTTGAAGTGCAGCAATACTTGGCGCTAAAGAACAAGCTCCTCGCGAAGTGCATTCATTTGCATCTGTTGAAATGTTGTTTTGAAAATTATAATTATTCATTTTTATTATCTTTCGCTAAGTGATTTTGTAAGTACTCAATAATTTCGTCTGATTCGTAAAGTCCTTTGTTGTTTTTTAAATCATATAAAAACGGAACTTGATCTTTACCTCCGAGATGAAGAAGTTTCAATGCGTTTTCGTTATCGTTGGTGTTGAGTTTTTTATAATCAATTTTATTTTCGTCCATAAAATTCATAACTTTTTTACAATACGGACATGTTTCCATCATAAATAAGTCAAACATAATTTTCTCCCCTTTGTTTAAATAGTATAAATCAGGATAAAAATTTTTTATGCCCTGAAAGTGTAATTTATAAATGTGAATAAAGAATCAGTAAGCAGATACTTGTACAAGTCATGGAATATATTTTAATGTGCAAAATTTCGTTAGCAGTAAATATCTAATAGCTGAAATATTTATCCGGTATAATTGTCTTAATGTAAAAATTGTTTTTGTATTGTAGCAAAAAATCTTTTTTTTGTATTTTAGTCTTAGCATGAGAATTTCTGCGTTAAATATTTTAAAAATATCTGTTTTTTCTGTTGCTTTAAGTGCAATTGCGCCTAAAACTCAAGCTTTGCCGCATCAAAAACAAGATTCTTTTGAAATGGTTTTTAACAAGCCTCTGCCTGCTGAGGGTTCTAACGATCAAAACTTTTTAAAATTTGCTCCTAATCCTGATGTTTTAGTCCAAAATAAAAAGAAAAAAGCAATATTTGTAGTGGATTTATCAAAAAATCATCTCTATCAATATGATAAATCCGGTAAAGCAATTTGGGTTTACCCTATTGCAAGCGGTAAAAAATCTACTCCAACTCATACCGGTGTCAGGGTAGTTTCTCATGTTGAATCTTACCCATATCGTGGTGCTCCTAAAACCTCTAAAAGAAGAAAAACTCCGCGTGCGTTCGGTCCTAAAATTATTATTTTAGATAAATTAGACACAAAAACCGGTGAAAAATTCCCGACAGGTGAATTTATTCACGGAAATAATAATCCTTCTTCTATCGGGAAATACGCATCTCACGGTTGCATGAGGATGGATAACGAAGTTATTAAGCAATTGGCTAAAGTTGTTGAACGTGATGATATCGTTTTGATAAAAAAATAAAAGGGCACTGAAATATCAGCACCCCACAAAAGTTGATTATGATGGATGATTCGATTTTAATTTTCCCCTTGGTTTTCTTTATTTTCCCTGAACTTTTTCTTATTTCCCCGTAAGTTCTTTTCTTATCCCTTACATATATATAAACGTTTTTTGATTTTAAAAATTGCCCTTTTTTATCTAAAAAGTATATATTTGTAATATATCTTTACAAAATCAAAATATTTATTAAAAAATTGGAAAAATTACTCAAATTAATTTATATAATTCAAAATTTCCGCTCTGTTAACAGTTGTTTGTTCACCGGTTTTTAAGTTCTTAACAGAAATTTTGTTTTGCGATATTTCATCTTCTCCTAAAATCAGAGCATATTTTGCAACTTTAGAGGCTTTTTCAAGTTGTTTGGTAAATTTTTTATTTGCCAAATCAAGTTCTACATTTAGCCCTTTATTGCGTAATTCTTGCGCAAGTAAAAATGCTTCTGCTGTTGAATTTGAAACGATATAGCCATCAAGCAGTTCGTTTTTAATTTCAGGAATTAAAGAAATTAATCTTTCCATTCCCATTGCAAAGCCAACTGCCGGTGTGTGTTCTCCTCCTAATTGCTCAACAAGTCCGTCGTAGCGGCCGCCTCCGCATACTGCATTTTGAGACCCTAAATTGTTTGATTTGATTTCGAATACTGTTCTTGTATAATAGTCTAAACCTCTTACTAATAGCTTGTTTTCGCTATATTTTATTTTTAAATTATCAAGATATTTTTTTAATTCATCATAGTGATTTTTGCATTCTTCACACAAAAAATCAGAATGAATTACAGTCTGAATTTCAGGTTTAGCGTAAATTTTTTGGCATTCTTCTACTTTGCAATCTAATAATCTCAACGGATTTTTGTCAAATCTTGTTTGGCAATCTTCGCATAAGTCGTTTAAATACGGTCTAATGACATTTTTTAATTTTTCTTTGAATTCTGCTCTGCATTTAGGGCAGCCCAAAGAATTTATTTCGACTTCTAAATCGTTAAGTCCTACAGATTTCAGAAAATCAACGGCAGTTAATATTACTTCCGCGTCCGCGCTTGGTTGTGAAATTCCAAACATTTCAACTCCGACCTGATGGAATTGTCTTTGACGTCCTGCCTGCGGACGTTCGTAGCGAAACATCGGACCTTTATACCAAAGTTTAACCGGTGAAGATAGTCTTGACATACCGTTTTCTATGTAAGAACGTACCACTCCTGCGGTATTTTCCGGTCTTAATGTGATAGATCTGTCGCTTTTTTCAAAAGTGTACATTTCTTTGTTTACAATATCAGTGGTATCGCCAACTCCGCGCGAAAACAGTTCTGTTACTTCGATTATCGGTGTTCTGATTTCGTTAAAACCGTATGAATTAAATACTTTTCTTGCACAATCCTCCACAAAATGCCACATTGTGACATCTTGCGGTAATATATCTTTTGTTCCTTTTAATACTTTGATAATTTTTCCCATAAAAAGATTATAGGATTTCAAAGGTTGTTGTCAAACTAAATAAGTTAAAAACTATTTAACATCACCTTTTATAACAATAAGATTATTCATTATTTTCATAGCGCAAGTCGGCAGCACTACGTGTTCCAAACCATCTGCGATACTGATAATTTTTCCTGCGCCTAGAACGACTTCTTCCCCTTTATAAATAAATTTGTAGTCTGTATCTCTGTCTGAACGAATTGTAATTTGTGCTGTCATTTTCTTTATCCTTAAATTTCTTCTACGACAAAGTATAATACAATATTTAATTTGAAAATGCAAGCCTTAAGTGCAAAATTATGGTATAATTTTATTGTGAATGATAAATTAAAAGAAACATTGAAACTTTTGCCTTCATTGCCGGGGTGTTACATATATTACAACTCCGATAATGAAATTATTTATGTTGGGAAAGCAAAAATTTTAAAACGCCGTGTAAAATCTTATTTTAACCGTAAACATCATGATAGTGTTAAGGTTAATGTTTTAGTTTCTCAAATCGACCATATGGAATATATTATAACCAATACTGAGGTCGAGGCGCTTATTTTAGAAAGCCATTTAATAAAAAAACATAAACCGAAATATAATATTTTATTAAAAGATGATAAAAAATACCCGTATTTTCTTGTTACTGATGAGGATTTTCCAAGAATTTTGATTGTTCGTAAAAGGAATAAAGACAAATTAAAAGGGCGATATTACGGTCCGTATACAAATATCGGTGCTATGCATTCGACTTTGGATTTTTTAAAAAAAATTTTTCCGCTTCGTCAGTGCAAAACTCCAAGATTTAAATCAAGACCTTGCCTTTATTATGATATAGGCAAATGTCTTGCGCCTTGTCAAAATTTGGTAACAAGTGATGAATATAAAGCTCTTGTTCATCAAGCAGAATTGTTTTTATCAGGTAAACAATCCGAATTGATGAATCAATTAATGGCTCAAATGCAAAAATATTCTGATTCCCAGCAATATGAAAAAGCCGCAAGACTCCGTGACAGCTATAAAGATTTAAAAACTACTTTAGAAAAACAAAAAGTTGTTTATGAAAATACGAAGCTTAACGAAGATGTTTTGTCGGTTATGCACGAAGACGGTATATTGGTAGTTGTGGTATTGATGATTAGAGAAGGAAGGTTGATTGATAAAAAAGATTTTACATTTGAAGTTGAAGCCCAAGACAGAGTTGAATATTTCGAAACCTTCTTTAAGGAATATTACAATACTTTGTCTTTAGAATATCCTGATAAAATCGTTTCTAATGAACTTGAAAAAATCGGGGAAAAATCATTATATGAAAAATGGCTTGAAATTGTTTCTCATAAAAAAATAAAAATAAGTTACGGAAAATCGGCTCAAGGGAAAGAACTTCAAACTCTTGCAGATAAAAATGCGTCTATATTATTGAATAATGCAAAATTGTCTAAAATGTCAAAAATAAACGAAGATTTTAATCAAATCGGCTCATATTTAAAAGAAAAATTAAAATTAGATAATTTCCCTTATCGAATGGAATGTTATGATATCTCTCATATTCAAGGGACAAATACAGTTGCTTCAATGGTAACTTTTATAAATGGTCTTAGTAAAAAATCAGAATATAAAAAATTTAAAATCAAAACAACAGAAGGCAAGCCTGATGATTTTATGTCGATGAAAGAAGTTTTATCCCGCAGGCTTTTGCATTTGGGACAAAAAGGTTGGGATAAACCCGATCTGATTATTATAGACGGCGGAAAAGGTCAATTATCAAGCGTTATGAAAGTTGTTAAAGAAATGGGGATAACAGGAATTGATTTTGTTTCTTTAGCTAAAAGAGAAGAAGAAGTATTTTTACCCGGACAATCAAAATCTGTTATGCTCCCAAAAGAATCAGGCGCATTATTTTTGTTTCAAAGAATTCGGGATGAAGCTCATAGATTTGCGATTACATATCACAGAAATTTGAGATCGAAAAATATGTAATTTTATCCTTGACAATAAAGGATACTGGATAAATATCTTTCCCCGCAGTCAGGCAGAATTGATACAATCAATTTGCCTTTGTTTTCTTCTCTTTTTGATAATTCAATTGATGCAAATACTGATGCTCCGCCGGAAAATCCTGATAGGATTCCTTCTTTTGTTGTCAAATTTCGTGCTGTATTTATAGCATCTTCATCTTTTACAGGAATAATTTCATCAACATATTCAGCTTTAAAGTTTGAGGGAACAAAATTTGCTCCTATTCCTTGAATTTTGTGTGGTCCTGCTTGTGTTTTTCCTGATAATATTTGTGATGAATATGGTTCAACGGCCACGATTTTTATATCAGGATTAAGTTCTTTTAATTTTTTCCCTAATCCTGATATGGTTCCTCCTGTTCCTACTCCGGCAACGATAATATCAACTTTACCGTCTGTATCGTTCCAAATTTCTTGTGCAGTGTTAAGATAGTGGGTTTTAGGATTTGACGGGTTGTCAAATTGGGAAGGGATAAATGAATTCGGATATTTTTCTGATAATTCAATTGCTTTATTTACTGCACCTTTCATCCCTTCAGAGCCGGGTGTTAAAATAACTTCCGCGCCGTACGCTTTCATTATATTTCGTCTTTCAACTGACATTGTTTCCGGCATGGTAATTATAATTTTGTATCCTTTGACTGCGCATACCATGCAAAGTCCGATTCCTGTATTTCCGCTTGTAGGTTCAATTATAACAGTATCTTTTTTGATTTTGCCTTCTTTTTCAGCATCAATAATCATTTGTAGTGCGGCACGGTCTTTTATCGAATTTGCCGGATTGAAATATTCAAGTTTAAGGCAAATATTTGCATTTCCGGTATTTAATTTATTTAATTTTACAAGAGGGGTTTTTCCGACTAACTCAGTTAAATCGCTTGCAATTTTCATATAATACAACTCCATTCTTTTTTTATGTTAGTATAAGACCATGAAGTTGTGCGTTTTTCAAGGGACTTTTGATCCTATTCATAATGCTCATATTAGAATTGCTAAGTTTGCGCAGGATTATTTTAAATTTGATAAATTTTTATTTATTCCTGCAAAAGATCCTCCTCATAAAAATTTGGATTCTGAGATGTCGATTCACAGATTTAATATGGTAAAGCTTGCGCTGTCTGAATCTCCTGAATTTGAAGTTTCTGATATTGAATTTAAAAAAGAGGGGAAATCTTATACATATTTGACTATTTTGGACCTTTATAAAAATTATAAAATTGACGGTAAGATTAACTTTTTAATCGGAACAGATGCTTTTTGCAAAATTCAAAGCTGGTATGAATCAGATAAATTGAAAGAACTTGTTAAATTTTTGGTATTTGATCGGGGATATAAGTTTGATAATCTTGAAATTCAAAAACTGGTTGATTGCGGCTATGATTTTGAATTTGTAAATCTTGAATTTTTTGATGTATCATCTTCTGATATAAGGGAAAAATTAAAATCAAATATTGATGTCAGCGATTTAATAAATGATAAGGTCGGAGAATATATAAAAACATATGGATTATACAAAAATTAGTGAATCGGAAATCTTAGATTGGTTAAAAAATAATCTTGACAAAAAACGCTATGAACATAGTTTGGGAACGGCAGAGTGCGCTAAAAATTTGGCTTTAAAATTCGGACAAAATCCTGAAAAGGCTTATATTGCGGGACTGCTTCATGATTGTGCAAAATGTTTTTCGTTTGAGAAATCTTTAGAAGTGTTGAATAATGCTGATTTTGAAATTTACGAAGATGAAAGAAATAATAAAAAAACAATTCATTCTCCTGTAAGTGCTGTAGTTGCGAAAAATATATTCGGAGTTTCTGATTTAGAAATATTAGATGCTATAAGGTGGCATACCTTGGGTAAAATCAATATGACTGATTTTGAAAAAATAATATTTTTAGCAGATAAAATTGAACCAAGAACAAGAACACGTGACTATCTTGATTCGGTAAGGGATGTTTTGAATGAACAAAAAGGTCTTAATAAGGCAATGTTTATTTGTTACAAAGAAACAATTAAAAGTTTAGTTCAGCGAGAATTAACTATTTGTCCGCTAACAATAGAAATCTATAATAATCTGTTGAATGTTTCTAAATGTTAACGAAGTTTACAATTTGACATGAAAACCCGTTTTTCATGGTACAATCATCAACATAGTGAGGGAGTAAATGAAACTACTTGAAATTAGAAATAATCTTGCGAAATTGTCTTACGAAGAAGATGAAAGCCCAATAATCGGGAGTTTTGTTTCAATATCTAATGAAGAAAAATCATATGTCGGGCAGTTTGTGAATTTAAAATCTGACGGAAGAAATAATTTCGGAATCGCAAAATTAGTGTTTGTTTATAATTCTGAAGGTGTTGTTGAGGATTATGACGGTTCAATACCACGTATTGATTCAGAATTGGCATATTTGCATCCTTCAGAAATTTTGGATTTGTTCCCGTCTGCTGACCCAATAAAAATCGGTGTGTTAGCTCAGACTGAAGAAACTTTAAATTTGGATATAAGTGCTTTTGAAAAAAATTTGACGGTTTTTGCTTCTAAAAATTATGATGCTGTCAGATTTATTTCAAATTCCGTTATCCAATTGTTTTTAAATAAGAAAAAAAGTGTAATAGTTGATTTTGATAATTCTTTTGATGGGTATAAAAAGATAGTTTTTACAAAAGATTTTAAAGTTCCGCTTACTCCTTCGTTAATTGATTTTATATTTGATTACGAATTAACTGATGTTGAAGCTGAAACAAAAGCTGTTATTCAAAATATATTTTATGATGTTTCTGAGTACATTAAAACATTAGAGTATCCTTTTTTACCTATTGATAGTTTTGTAGATGTTGTTTCTGCACAATATAAACAAACCGAAATGCCAGAATTAGCATTGTTAAAAAATAAGCTGTTGAAATATCGCGATAACAATGTTTTTGCAAATACTAAGGAAGAATTTTTAATCTTTAAAGATAAAATACAAGAGCGGAATCTTTCTATAGTTGATTTATCTGTTGTTGAAGAACCGTTGCAAAATGAAGTTTTGCAATTTATTCATTCTCAGCTTGAAACAATTGACAAATATATTTATTTCTTTGTGAAATTAAATAATTATAATTCAACTAAAAAACTTTTAAAATCATTGATTAATAATAATCATGTTTATACAACAATTATTACCGATCCTTCTTACAAGTATGTTTCTGAATTGAAAACATGTGCTAATAATATGATTCTTTTCAATCCGCAAGAAACAGAACACGAATTTAGTTTTTATTCAACATTTTTAAATAAATTGAATAAAGATGAAGCGATTGTTTGCGGAGAGTTAACACATGAAATTCCTTTTGTGGTTGATATTTCAACATTAGAACTTCCGTTAACACAAGAAGATGTTTTTGGTGATAGGTACAGGTTTGTGCCGGTTGAAGAAAACCTTGGTTTTATAAGAACAGAAGATGGAGCTGCTGTTGTTTTTGAATCTCCGGAAAAATCGGATGCTTCTTTGCAGATTGAATCTCAACAGGCAAATTCTGTTGCTGCTCAAAAAGATGAGGAAGAATTTACGGATTTTTCTGCATTGAAAACAGTTGAACCGGTAAAATCTGATATAGAAGCTAAACCTGAAGGTGATGTTTTACAGGATTTTGATAATATAACTCAGGATAAATCCGAAACTATGCATTCTGATATATTCGAAGATTCCACTCAGGAAGATTTATCTTCAAATAACGTTTATCTTGATGATTTTGTTAATCAACCATCATCTGAATCAAATCAAAATGTTGAAAATTCTGACTTGATAGATGTATCTGAGCCGGAAATTGTATCAGATTCAGAAGAAATTAGTTTTGATGACGATGAAAATGATATAATTCTTGATGAAAATGAAAATATAGTCAGTGAATTGACAGAAGATGATTTGGATTTTATCGAAAGTACCGAGGAATCATCTGATGTATCTGAATCTGAAAATTTAACTGGTGGAGATGAAAAAAATGATACTCCTGTTGTTCCGGTATTTCCGGCGGAAGATGATTTAAATAATGAAGATTTTTCTGATTATAAGCAAGGTGATATGGTTACTCATCCTCGCTACGGACGCGGAGTTATTGAAAAAATTATTAAATACGGGAATAAAATACTTTGTTCAATTTCTTTTGATAATGTCGGAAGAAGGCTTTTAGATCCATCTGTTTCGGAATTTGAAAAGGTTTCGTAATGAACGTTTTATCAGGGCTTAGTTTAGAAGAAATTGAAAATATAGTTTTAGGTCTTGGCGGATCAAAATTCAGGGCAAGACAAATTCACAATTGGATTTATTTAAAATCGGTTTCATCTATTGATGAAATGACTGATTTGTCATTAAAATTCAGACAGGAATTAAATTCTGTTGCAAAAGTTTCTGATGTAAAAATTAAAGTAAAACAGGTCAGCAACGACGGAACTATAAAATATTTGCTTGAATATCCTGATAAACAGTGTGTTGAAACAGTTTTAATGAGATTTGACAATCGTGCTAATTTAACGGCTTGTGTAAGTTCACAGGTTGGTTGTGCTGTGAATTGCAGTTTTTGTGCTACAGGTAAACGCGGTTTTATCAGAAATTTGGATTATAAAGAAATTATTGAACAAGTATTGACAATCCAGCGGGATACAGGGTTAAAGGTTACAAATATTGTGTTTATGGGGCAGGGAGAACCTTTATTAAACCTCGATAATGTGTTAAAAGCGGCGCATATTTTTAATGAATCTTTCCAAATCGGGGCAAGAAGATTGACAATTTCAACATCCGGTATAATTCCCGGTATAGAAAAATTATCCGATATTGATTTGCAATCGACATTAGCGATTTCATTGCACGCTCCAAATCATAATATAAGAAAACAACTTATGAAAATTGAAGAAAAATATCCTATGGATAAACTTCATAACGCATTGAAAAATTATATTGATAAAACAGGAAGAAGAATTACTATTGAATATCTTTTAATTAAAGATTTGAATGATACTGCTCAAAGTGCAAAAGAGTTAGGAATTTATTTAAAAGATTTGAAATGTAATATCAATTTAATTCCATATAATCCAACTGAGAAAAATGACTACAAACGTCCGGATGCCACTTCGATTATGAAATTTAAGTATTTGTTGGAACATATGGGTAAAAAAGTAACTGTAAGGCTTGAGCGCGGAGCAGACATTGATGCTGCCTGCGGTCAGTTAAGAGGCAGAGTTTTAAAAGCTGATTAATTAGTTTTGTTACATTATTTAATTTTTTTACAAAAAAATTAATCATTTGTATTATGATATATAGTATCAGATATTCTCGGAGGATAAATTGATAGAAAAATATTATATAAAAGGTGGTACCCCATTAAAAGGTGAAGTTTTAATCGGCGGAGCAAAAAACTCGGTATTGAAGCTAATAGCTGCGAGTTTACTTGCAAAAGGAACAACAAAAATATATAATGTTCCGGATTTGACTGATGTTGATATTATGTTGAAAGTAATTGCTCAGTTAGGTGCAAAAGTTGAACATAATAAAGCAGAAAAATCTGTTACGATTGATGCATCCGAACTTACCGGTGTTACGGCAAGTTATGAATTAGTCAGTAAAATGCGTGCATCATTTGTTGTTTTGGGTGCTCTTGTTTCCAGATGTAAAGAGGCAAAAGTTGCTATGCCCGGCGGATGCGCTATTGGTGAA
The DNA here is from genome assembly GCA_946545285.1 of uncultured cyanobacterium. Taxonomy (GTDB): domain Bacteria; phylum Cyanobacteriota; class Vampirovibrionia; order Gastranaerophilales; family Gastranaerophilaceae; genus Zag111. The sequence continues at coordinate 22,343 of CAMNNA010000003.1, forward strand.
AGGCGGGTAGATTTTCATATCCGCGGTTTGGAAACTTTGGGGGCTAAAATTAAAATTGAAAACGGCTATGTTATAGCAAAAGCTCATAAATTAGTTGGCGGAGAAATTTATCTTGATATTCCGTCTGTTGGTGCGACTGAAAATATTATGCTTGCATCTGTTTTAGCACAAGGTTCTACTAGAATTCAAAATGCAGCTCAGGAGCCGGAAATTGTTGATTTGGCAAACTTTTTAAATGCAATGGGGGCTGATGTAAACGGTGCCGGTACATCTGAAATTGTTATTAACGGTGTAAAACAAGAAGATCTTCATCCTATTGAATATACTACTATTCCTGATAGGATTGAAGCCGGAACTTATATGACCGCTATAATTGCAACAAAAGGTAAAGGGATTATAAGAAATGTTTATCCTGCTCATTTGACTTTTTTCGTTGATAAATTATTAAAAATGGGCGCAAGTATTAAACTTTTAGATCCGACATCAATAGAAGTAAGCTGCAAGAACAGGTTAAATTCTATTAATTTTATAACTCAGCCTTATCCGGGGTTTCCGACAGATTTGCAATCTATGGCAATGACACTGTTAACAACTGCAAACGGGGTTGGGATTATAACAGAAAGTTTATATGAAAACAGATTTATGCAAGTTCCTGATTTGAACAGAATGGGTGCTGATATTCACCAAGACAGAAATCACGCTATAATTAAAGGGGTTAAAAAGCTTTCAGGTACTACTCTTGCTGCAAGTGATTTAAGAGCCGGCGCATCATTGGTTGTGGCTGCTTTGATGGCAGAAGGAGAATCTGTCGTCGGTAAATTACATCATATAGATAGAGGATACGAAAAATTTGAAGATAAGTTAAGATTGTTAGGCGGGAAGATTGAAAGAAAAAGCGAAGAATTCCCGATAAATATTTCGGAGGAAACTCACAATGAATCCTACTTATAAACGTTGGTATGACCATGATCCTTTATTGTTAGAAGTTATTGAACTTCTTAGAAATTATCAGACTGAACTGAGAACGCAGGCTGAAATTTTCTTGCAAAAGATTGAAGAAAAATTATCAAAAGAAACAGTTGACAAGTTTTATGCAATGGTTAAACCTGTAAATGCCAATAATCGTTGGTATGACAAGGATCCTGTGATTTCAAGAACAGTTGAGATCTTAAGATTTGTTCCTCCTGAAGTTCAAAGAATTTGCGCACAAAATTTTATTAAAACTTTAAAAGAAATGGGTATTGAATACGAAAATCCAAAATCCTAGTTAATATTTTTAATCGCTTTGTGCAACAACAGTTGCGATTAGTTCTCCGTAGCTGTTTACGCATCCGTTTGTTTCTTCAACAATATATCTTAAACCTTCTTTGCCTTCGATAGCTTTTTCGGCGCAATCCATAGCATCGTCATAATCTTTAAATTCTCCGACTAAGTTTTTTGATAATTCTGATTTGTCTTTTGCTGTATAAACTTGAAACATTTTTTACTCCTTTTTTCTTTATACTATCACATAAAACTTTATGTGGTAAAGTAGATTTATGGATAAAATAAAAGTTAAATGTCCGGCTAAAATTAATCTTGACTTGAAGGTTATAAATAAACGTCCTGACGGTTTTCACAATATTGAAAGCACAATGGCTGTTATAAATTTGTATGATTATTTAACAATTTCTGTGCAGGAATCCGATAAAACTGAAATAGTTTTATCAGGCAGCAGCAAAGAAATTCCTTATGATAAGACCAATCTTATTTATAAGGCCGCGGAATTATTTTTGTCTGATTCCAAAATTCAAAACAAGAAAATCGAAATATATGCGCAAAAAAATATTCCGATAAGTGCCGGTCTTGCAGGCGGAAGTACAGATGCTGCAGGAACATTATACGGATTAAACAAATTATTTAAACAATTTTCCACTCAAGAATTACATAAAATGTGTGCGCAATTAGGTTCGGATTTGAATGTTTGTTTAGCAGGCGGAATATTAAAAACATCCGGACGCGGAGAAATTGTTGTTCCTGCTGAATTTGAAGAATTGAATATTAGTCTGATAAAGCCGAATAGTTTGGGAATCAGTGCTAAAGAGGCTTATACAAAATTCGGGTTGAAACAAAAAACTCCTGATCGTCAAAACTATGTTAACGATCTTGAATGGGCTGTAATTGATGATTATAAAGAACTTCAATACATCAAAAATAAATATCCAAAAGCAATCATGACAGGTTCAGGATCTGCCTTTTATATGATTAACGGAAATTTTGAAAATGAAAAAGGTTTTACGGTTATAAATGGCTTAAAAACAATTAACCATGGTGTTATTTAATTTCAAACTGTTCTTGAAGTTTATCAAGAGTTCCTTTTCTTGCTTCTTTATTTAAAATTTCGTTAACATATTTTATCATTGATTGAGATTCTTTTTCTTTTCTAAACGCGATGGCGTACGGTTCTTTTGTGTATAATTGAGGCAAAAGTTCGACAGAATCGTCTTTCAGTGCATAATTTAATAAAATAGCGTTGTCAGAAACTAAAGCTTCCGCCCGTCCGTTTTTCAAAGCTTTGTATGCCTCATCATAAGTTTTGTAGCCAAGAATTCCCAAATTAGAAACACCGGACCTTAAACTTTGTTCACTTGTGGAACCAAAAACAATAATTGCTCGTTTTCCCGACAGATCTTTAAGATGCCTGATTTTACTTCCTTTTTTAACTAAAATGGCTTGTCCCGCAGTATAATAGCTGTTAGAAAAATCAAGTATTTCTTTACGTTTCGGAGTAATAGACATGGTGGCAATAAGAATATCAACATCATTTGAGTATAATTTCATCATACGATCAGATGCTGTTACTGGGACGAATTTTACTTTATTTCTGTCCCCTAATAAGTTTTTTGCAATAATTCGTCCGATTTCAACATCATAACCTTCGTAATTTCCGGAAGATGTTTTGTATCCAAATGGATAAGAATCGGATTTTACTCCAATTATAATTTGATCTCGTTCAGTTATTGTATCTGATAAACTCTTATATTGCTGTTTGGAATTTTTCATCCCGCAGCCGCAGCATATAAAAATTATTGATATTAAAATTGCAAAAAGTTTTTTATACATTATCTTTTACTCCTTGTTTTATATTATCCCAATGTTAATATTTAGTCAAAAGTGTTAAATGTTTTTATTTTTTTGGGATTTTATTGTATTATATTTTGCGAAAGGATTTTTATGTTAAGTATTGAACATTTTGAACTTGCATACGAAACATTAAACAAGAGTTATTTAGCTTATGAAAAAAATAAGGATTCTGAATTTGCTGAATTTATTGAAGATTCGTGTGTGAAACGATTTGAATATACACTTGAAACAGCTTGGAAACTTATGAAAAAAATTCTGATAAAAAAATACGGTAAAACCGACTCTGAATTAACAATTAACAATATATTCAGATTTATGCAGGGTTATGGTTATGCGCAAAATTGGGAAAACTGGAAAAAATATTATCAGCAAAGAAATAATACCGCTCATGAATATAATATTGAAAAATCAAGAAATTTAGTTTTGTTGATACCTGAATTTTTGAATGATGTCGTATTTTTAATAAACAGATTAAAAAAGGATAAAGACATTGATTAAGGGAATTTCTGAAACTGAATATCAAATAATAAATTCAATATTATCGCCGTATAAAGATAAATATGAATTTTATTTTTACGGATCAAGAGTAAAAGGTGATTTTCGGGATTTATCAGATTTGGATATTTTGATTAAAGGTAAAAATTGTGCTGATATTATTGAGAATTTGGAATATATGTTTGATAAGAGCAATTTGCCATATGTTGTAAATATCAGTGATTTTAATAATTTAAATAAATCTTTTTATGATTTAATAGAAAAGGATTTAGTAAAGGCGATATAAAAAATAAACCAAGGAGTATAAAAAATGAAGGGAATAATACTGGCAGCAGGCGCGGGAACAAGGTTATATCCTGCATCGCAACCTATTTCAAAAATACTTTTACCTGTTTATGATAAACCAATGATTTATTATCCGTTGTCAACTTTAATGATAGCAGGAATAAGGGATATTCTGATTATTACAAACGAATCTGATTGCGAAAACTTTAAAAAACTTCTTGGTGACGGTTCACAAATCGGATTGAATATTTCTTATAAAATTCAATACGTGCAAAAAGGTATTGCGGATGCTTTTTTAATCGGTGAAGATTTTATTAACGGTGATGATGTTGCATTAATTTTGGGGGACAATATTTTCCATGGTTTCGGGTTTGATAAAATGCTTAAAAATGTTATTCAAAACAATTCCGGAGCTACAGTATTTGGGTATAGAGTAAAAGATCCGGAAAGGTTTGGGGTTGTTGAATTTGATTCTAATAAAAAAGTTTTATCTTTAGAAGAAAAACCTATTTGCCCGAAATCAAATTATGCGGTTACAGGATTGTATTTTTACGACAGAAATGTTTGTGAATTCGCAAAAACTCTTACTCCGTCAAAACGCGCAGAGTTAGAAATTACGGATTTAAACAAAATTTATCTTGAAAAAAGAATGCTAAACGTTGAGATATTAGGACGCGGATTTGCGTGGTTAGATACAGGGACTCACGAGTCAATATTCCAAGCAAGTAATTTTATCCATTCTATGGAAGATAATAAAGGTGAAAAAATTGCTTGTATTGAAGAAATTGCGCTAAATAACGGATTTATTACTCCTTCTCAATTGTTGCAATATCTTGAAAAATTTGGGAAAAACAGTGAATATTATAACTATGTTTACGATTCTATTTACGAATATCAAAAAAGAAATAGGGTAAAAACTTTATAAATTATGACAATATATTTAGATGCCGGCACAACTTATTCAAAAATAATTTCGGTAAACGAAAAAATCCCTTCGCTTACGCCGGTTGATGTTGTTTTGAAATCGGAAAAAGAATTTAATTATTATATATTGGAATCAAAAATTTTACGGGATATGGATTTGAAAATTCATTCTTCCTGCGGTCATATGAGCGGAACAGAAATTTGCGAAAATGAGATAATTGCGTTGGCAAAAGGTGCAAAACAATATGTTGAACAAAATTCAACAATTTTAGATTTGGGCAGCCGCGATGCAAAATGGATAAGTTTTCAATCAGGTAAATTCCACGATATGGATTGGAACACATCTTGTGCCAGTTCAACAGGTGCAACGGTTGAAATGCTTATGAAATTTTACGATTTAAAACCTCAAGATTTAAATTTTGTTTCTGAAAAATTTAATGTTACTTGCGGAATTTTCGGATTGGAAAAAATTATGGATTCTATTTCAAAGGGTGAAAATGCAAGTGTTGCGGTATCAAAATTTATTCACGGGCTTGGGTATAATGCTTGGAATTTTGCGAAAAAACCTAAAAAATTGTATTTATCAGGCGGTTTTTGTGAAAATAAATGTCTCGTTGATTCATTAAAAAATTATTGTGAAGTTGTACTTTTAGGCCGATTTGTGCTTTGCGAAGGGTTAATATATGAATAACAGGCAACTCGGTGCTAAAGGTGAACAAATAGCCTGTGATTATCTTGTAAAAAACGGTTACGAGATAATTGAAAGAAATAAGCATTTTTCTAAATTCTGCGAGATTGATATAATCGCAAAGTATAAAAAGAAATTGGTATTTGTAGAAGTAAAAACAAGATCAACAAACAATTTCGGAACTCCGTTTGAAGCAATATCCAAAACTAAATATCAAAATATTAAAACCGGCGCACTATCCTATATTAAAAATTATGGAAAATGTGAGTTTCAAATTGATGTAGTCGGAATAACCCTTTTTCCCAATATTCAAATCGAGCATTTGAAAAATGTTTGATTCAGGCAGAAAAATAAAATGAAAAATTGTTTGTAAATTTAAATCCATAGATTGATGTTAGTTTACAAATAATGTAATAGCATACGAGTGGGAGATTAGGGAGGTAAAAAAATGAAAAAAATATTTTTAATCTTATCCGTAATAGCAGCATTTGCATTTACCTGTCTGTCTGTGTTTGCAAGCGGAAATTATCTTCGTACTATAACTTTGGAAAAAAATAACGCCGGTTATAATATTGTTTTATCTACAGACAAAGCAGCAAAAATCATAAAATCTTCACCTTCGCAAAGTGAACTTATTCTTGAATTGAAAGGTGTAACATCATCTGATACCGTTAATGCTTTGTATAAAGGGGTAAGTAATATTGATAATTTTGTTGTGGAAAATGTTTCTCCAAACAGATTAAAAGTTTATATAAAAGCTGATAATATTAAAAATGCAACAGTTGTTATGAACCCTGTTAACGGTCAAAGTACAGTCATATCTGATACTTTCCCTATAAATAAAACAGCTTGGGCAGGATTTGTATTACTTTTGTTGTACGTGATTTTTAGAATTTCATCAAAATCCGCGCAGCATGAAAATTCTATATTAATAAAACGTGATATTAAAGATCGTGAAATTGAATTATACAGACGTTACAGAAAAAATATCAACAGTAACCCTTCAATTTATTCTCAGGACAAAAAATTCCAAAACATGTTGAGAAAAATTGATCGAAAAATTGATGAAAGATTAGCCTCATCAATTAAGTAATAAAATTTAAAATATATCCCTAAAACATTTTATATTATTTGAGCAAGTGAATAACTTGCTTTTTTATTTTAAATAATTAGTCTATATATATGACAACTTATATTGTTTAATTAAATATAATATAGGAAGAATGGAAGAAAAAGCACTGAATAAAAAATATATTGATTTTGTGGACGACTTAATAACACAAGTTGAGCCGTTAGTGCCTTCTGATATAAATAAACTTCAAATTGATTACTTATTAAATAATATAAAAAAGTCTGCTATAACATTGGCAAAATCTATTGAAGAAGAAGAAACTTTTCAAAATTTGGATTTTGATACTCAATGTATGTATATTCAGATTATGGCGGAATGGTCATTTCATAAAGAGATTGATCTTTTCAGATCAGGAATTCCTGCAAAATACTGGAAACCTGTCATGGTTAAAATTTGGGCTAATATGTGGGATGTAATGTTTGCTTGCGCGCAAAATAATGCGTCAAAAGAAGTTTTATTAAATGTAATTGAAAAATACGTTACCAAAGCGTATACAAATGCAATTGAAGATTTAAAAAAATCAAACGCGATAGATGAAATAACAGAAGAAAAAGCAAAAGAGCAGTCAAATATTTCTGTTATGGCAAAGGAAATGCTTGATGGTGAAAAACAAAGAAATAAAATTGAATACTTCTTTACTTATTTATTCATCTTTTTCGGGATTTTGCTTGTAGTTTATTTGGTTATTGACAGATTCGGGTCAAATGGAGTTGTACTGGTTTTGAGTACATTAGCAATATATGATGTTATTCGTTTTTCAAAAAAATGATAATTATTAAAAATGCCTAAAATAATCTATCCTGCAATGAATTTTGCCAAAATTTCGGGGTGATTGGAAATTAATATATCCGCAAATTTTTCAGAATCAATTTGTGAAATTACGATAGTCATCAAATCGCGAGGTAATTCTTTTATCATGTTTTGCAGGTATTCCGGTTTAATTACCCCCATTGATTTTATTAAATCACTTTTATTTCGTTCATTTTTTATGATTTTTGTATAAGTATCAGCTTCAAATTTTTCGAATAAATCCGGATGAGATTTTGTTATTGCTAAGGTAAGTTCTTGTTTTTGCACATAATGAAGATTTTCGATTGCGTTTTTGTAATCTTGAGGACTTAGCTTTTCTATCGTTGCTACCAATTCTTCTGAAGTGCCGTTTTGTTCTTCGCCTGTTACACTTTCTAATATTTGTTGTAAGTACATTGCAGGAATTGATGTTAATTCCTTTAATACCAAATCTTTATCCATATCAAATGCTGTTAAAAATTTATTCAAATCTTCTTCCGGAATTAAATTAATCAATTCTTCTTTTTCAAACATCTGGAACACTGTTTTTACAAGTTCTTCCATCGGAATATCTTTTAATAAATCTAATAATTTTTCTTGTGAAAAAAATTGTAATCCTGCGACTAAATCATCTGTTTCAAGGGATGATATAAGCTCTTTCAAAGCGTCATTGTCCATTTTATTCATAATGATTATCTTATTACTTGGATCTGCAAGTTGAAACAGCTCAACAAGCTGCTGCGGATCTGTAAACATGTCTGCCGCAAGTTTTATTGCTTCAAGGTTTCCTTGTGCTGCTTCTGATAATAAAATTTCTTCAACAGTGCTGTTTTGGTATTGTTGAAGTCGTGATTCCGGAATGTTTAACCGTGATTTTAAATATTCAAATTGTGATTCAATTATTAGTCCCATGACAATTATATTTACGGAATTTTTATCTTTTTTATTCAGTAATTTCAGGTGATTGTTACATTTTGTAAAAAAATACTATAAATGTAACAAAAATTTAACAAAAAATTACTTTATATAAGTAATGGAAAAGAAAAAGGGATAAAAAAATGAGTTTTGATGTTAACATCGGCAGAAGTGAACCGGTTATCAAAGCAGCCGCAAATATGAATAATGATGGCGGCAGCGGCGGTAATTTAGGTTACATGATGGGTGGTGGTGACGGCGAAAATCAAAAGAAAAAAAATCCTTATGGAAGTATTTTTGAAAATGATAAAAATGAAATTGATATGTTTGTTATGAATTCCAAACTTCCGAAAAATGATTATTATGAAGAAGATTCTTTAATAAAAAAATTATTTAAAAAATTTACAAAATTTTAGGCATTAGACAAATACCGCCGATTTGCTATTTAAAAATCTATGAACCGTTGCAAAAAGATTGGCAAACATACCAAAGAGTAAAAAATATTGTAAATCGAATTAAAGTTCATGCCAACAATGGAGATTTCAAATCCGTTGCCAGTGATTTAGGGAATTTTGCAAGCAACAATCAAAGACAAATCATATCTGATTTATTACAACCAAATGTAAAGCTACAGAATAATATTAATAACGTAAAAGAAATCATTAATAAATACCATTTAGATGATGAATTCAAATATGCCTTAAGCAGCAATACAAGTGGCATAAGTAGCAGTGCGGATTTTACTGATTATGGTAATGGAAATATAAAAATAAATAATTTCTTAAATAAAAATAGACCAAATGCAAAAGAAATGGCAAATATATTTTTAGCAAAACCACAAAATATACCGTTAAGTAAAGAATATAGTTACATTCCTAAGGGTAATGCTAATATATTAAATTACAAATATAAATTATTTGGAACGAATAAGGAAATCCCTCAGGACTGGGAAGGTATTGTTTATAATCAATATAGTTCATTATTCAAAAATGTTTCAAATTCTATCGAAATACAAAATAAAATTCGAGAACAATATAACATTATGCGAGCTGATAGACTTAATGACAAATTCGAAGTTGATTTCTCAAAGGATTCTAACTTACATTTATCAATAGGACATGCAACAGTTCTTGAGCCTTACATTGATTCGCAGGGATATTTTCATGGGATTCTTTTTGATAAATATGATTTTGATAATGAGTATTTAAAATATTACTCTAACTTAAAAACAACTATTGTTAATAATTATTTTTGGGTAATTCAACATGAAGCTGGGCATAATTATTATATCCTTGCTCCAATTTTATTTAAATGGTAGTATTACCTTATGGTAAATTTTTACAAAACTAATAAAGATATAATATACACAATAGGCATACATATTCTTATGCCTATTGTGTATTGTTTTATTTTTATATCTACACTAATAGTACCCCTTTTATTATTCTTAAATGAATTCTCGCAAGATATAGAAAATCCTTTGGGATTAAATATTAAAACTTTTGTATTTATATTTTTTTATATATTTATTATGTTTCTTTTTATATTACGACTATGCATACTACCTTGTGTTTATGGGTACTTTGAAAAAAATTCTAATAACATTAGACTGAAAAATTTTATACATAATTTAAAACATAATTATCTGTATAGATTGCTTATACTGATTATTATTGAAATTCCATTTTTGATATTAGTATTAAATGCAAATACTGTTCATAATCCGCCTTATTGGGAGCGTATTGAGCTGCATGCATTATTAACTTGTACATGTGATTTATTAGGTTGCTATCTTGTATTATTTCTATGGTGGGATATACAAAAATTTATAAAAAAAATTAAAAACAAAACATAAAATGCAACAAACAGAACAGAGTATTCAAAAATATACGAATCATTACAAAAGGATTGCTAATTAAAAAACAAAAAACAAAAAACAAAATATTCTATACAAAAAAACTGCCGGTGTTTTATTAAAAATCATCGGCAGTTTTTTTATTAATCAATTTTTCAATTTATTCATCTTCTAAAGACTGATAACCTGATTTGTGAGATTTTAGCAGTACTCCTCGTTTGGAAGTTTGAATAAAATCAATCATTTTTTCTATGTATTCATTTGTAGGAATTTCAGCTTTAATTTTTTCTATTGCTTGAGAAGTGTTGTATTCATCAGAAATCAATAATTTAAAAGCTTCATGAAGGTGTGTTCTGATTTCTAAAGGAACTCCTCTGCGTTTTAGGGCTATAACGTTTATTGTTCTTGGTACAGGAGGACGTCCTTCTCCTTTTGAATACGGTAAAATATCTTGGCGTGATGCTGAAAAACCGCTGACAATTGCCATATCACCGATTCGGATATTTTGGTGGAAAACGCTCATTCCTCCGACAAATGCACCGAACCCGACATGAACATGTCCGCCCAATGTTACCAAATTTGCTAATATAACTTGATCATCTAAAACGCAATTATGTGCAACGTGTGAGCCTACCATAAGTAAGCATTTTTTACCGATTCTTGTAGTAAAATCACCGCAGGCTGCGCCTCTGTGAACTGTAACGTTTTCTTTAATTATAGTTCCGTCACCTATTACAACTTTAGTTTCTTCTCCTTTGTATCCTAAATCCTGAGGTTCGGAGCCGATTGTTGCAAACGGCGAAATTGTACAATTTTCACCAATTTCTGCATATTCTATATGAGCGTTTGAAATTACTCTTGTTCCGCTTCCTATTTTTACGTTTTTCCCTATAACTACGTATGGCCCGATAATTGCATCGGGTGCTATTTGTGCACTCGGATCAATAATCGCTGTCTTATCAATCATAAATTTTCTCCTCTTATACTGCCTATAGCTATAATTATATTATAAATTCCGCAGTTTTTAAAATCCTTTATATTATTTTAATAAGGGGTAAATTTTTTTATTTTATTTAATGTATTAATCACTTATACAAATGTAGTTTAAAAGTTTATTGTCTTCTCTTAAATATACGCTATTGGAGAATCTCTCTGGTGACGGTACGTAGTTATGAATCATAATATGTTGTCCGTCAGATCCTTCATCAACCCAAACATGGCTGGCATTGTAATGTCCGATTTTTGAACGATTGTCAGCATATTTTTCAGGATGTGATGTTCCGCAGCCATGTGTATCCCCAATGGATCCGCTTAATCGTTTCGTAATATAACTTTTTATATGACAACCGTACATTTCCATAGAAATCAGATCGTATTCATCCGCGTTAGGAAGGTGTC
>CAMNNA010000004.1 GCA_946545285.1 uncultured cyanobacterium
AAGGCTCCAGCCTTGAAACTGTTATTATTTGTAGATATTTTATTTTATACTCGGGCCTTGAGTATATTCAAATATTACCAATAAGCAAAAGTCCTGTTTCTAATTGCTATTTAATTTAAATAAGGATGCCAACAAATCTTTGCCCATTTCGCATACAGTGCCCCAGAAAGATTGCGGGGACTTAATATCAATAGGTTCCGTTCTTCCATCAAAATAATTTTTATAATCAAAATCGGCATCATCATTTGAATTGTGATAGTAGAAATTGTCACCAACTACATACATTTTATCTATATAGTTGTTTCCATTGTTGTCATATAGCTCAATATTTTTTCCGTTAACATCCATATATGTATACTTATTTGAAAGTGATACTCCTCTTCCTCCCACATCTCTTGTTATGAGTGTTTCGCCGCCTTTATCCTTGTAAATGATTATTTTATTTCCATATTCACCATTTTGGACAACCGTTTGACTTGGATCAATTTTATTTCTTAAATTTTCATATCCATGTAAACCCTTAGTTTTCAATTGTGGAGGTGTACTGCCCGGTGTAATACTTCCCATATTAAAATCTCCTTTTTTTTATACTCTATAGACTATAAAAAATTTTTCAGATAAAAATTGCTATAAATTATATAAAAAATATATATTATTTACATAACTTAACAATATCTTTATTAAATAAAGGAAATTTTTTTTACTTTAAATTTCTAACACTCTGTCAAGGCAGGCTTTTTTGCTATATTGCCATTCGCGGTAAGTTATACGTTTAACTTTATAACCGCTTCGTTCAAGGATTGACTGTTTTTTCATATTAGAAATATTTGATTTTATCTTATCTTCCACTCCGTCAATTTCAATTATAAAATCGTCATCAACAAGCAAATCTGCGCTTAAACCCGCAATATCCGCACCTGCTAAAACTTTATGATCAAGGGTGCGAATTTCGTCTGCTATTTCTTTTTCCAACTTATTTTTATAAATATTTGCATCAATTTCGTCATTAGCAAGTGCTCTTCTGCGAGCTTGGTATTCTTTCATATACGAAACATAATTTCTAAAATGACCTTCAGGCATTGTTTCAAGGTCGTGAGAAACAAAGTTTATACATTTATTTTTTGCACGTGTAATAGCAACGTTAAATAAATTAGGCTTTTGTAAGAACGTAATACTTTGCGGATAAGAATTATTCGCAAAACCCCAGGAAATCAGCATTATATCCCTTTCATCTCCTTGGAATGTGTGGGCTGTACCGATTTCTATTTGGTGTTTTCTTATCATATAATCAGACAAAACTTTTGGAACTGAAATTTTTAATTGCTCAACTTGCGCTCTAAACGGTGAAATTATACCGATTGTTGTCGGATTATCAGGGTTTTTCCGCTCATCTTCAATTATTATTTCGTGTAAAACTTTTACCAGTTCTTCGACTTCCGGAAGATTTCTTGTTGCATCACTATCAACCTTTCCCTCAGGCACCATATGAAGTTCAAGCACATCATAATCAGTCGAATCTTTTTTCATCACGCGAATTCTATCCGAATAAAATTCTCTGTTTGAAAAATTAATGATTGGCGGAAGACTCCTGAAATGCTCATCAAGCATAACTGAGTTCATCGAATAGTAATCCGCCAAATCAAACATTGAATTTGTCCTGAATCTCCACATCAATTGATATTTATCAGGAATTCCGTACTGGCTTAAGAATGATTGTTCTTTTGCTTTTTCCAAAAATGACAGGTGAGGTAATTGTTTATCATCCCCGACTATTACAGTTCTTTTTGCGCGATACATTATAGGAAAACAGCTTGCAATATCACATTGAGATGCTTCATCAATGATTGCAACATCAAACATCCCCGGTTTTAGCGGTAAACTATCAGATATCGCGTAGGTTGTTGTACACCAGCAAGGGAATGCCTCTAATAAAGGTTTGAAATCTTCTTCTTCCAATATTTTTGACTGAAGTTTTTTCCTTCGCTCAACTAATGACATAGCATGAACTTTAATCCTGCGCTTTTTCTTATCATCTCGCAAAAGATTCTTTAAAGCTTCTCTGCGCGTGCTTTTCAAAATATTTACAGCCAAAGTCTTTTGTTTTTTCTTTAACTGTCGAATTTGTTCAGTTAATATGTGCAGATTCCCGATTTTTTGAATATCTGACTCGATTTTTCTCAATCGCCATTTTTGAGTAACAAAATCAAGTTCGATTTTTAATCTGTCTAAGGATTCTGAATCTACATCAAACTCTTTTAAATCAAGAATTTTTTTCAACTGATGCAAACTTGTCATGTTTTTGAAAGTTGTAAAAAATCCTGATTTTTCCATATTGTCTGACAAAATTTTTATGACTTCATTTACATTGTCAATTTCGGATTTTTTGAGCGGCCTTTTTATGAATTGTAAAGAGCCGATTGTCGCTGAATGATCTTTGATTTCATCTTTTAAATCATGCCAAGCGCGCTCAAGTTTAATTATATTTTCACATTTTTGTTCAGTTTCTCTTAAAATATCAAGATGCTGTTTCATATCGTTTGCATCTGCAAAAATATAATCTTCAACGTTATCATTCAATTCAGCTTTTCCGGATAATAAATCTTGTAATTGCAAACTTAATTGTTTTTGGTAATTCATTCTTCCGGCTCTTAAAGCCAAATAAGGCGCACCAAGTTCATTAAGTCTATCCGCAACAACGTCAACCGCTTTATCCATACGAGACGCCACTAAAACTGTTTTCCCGTTTGCAATCAAATGCGCAACTAAGTTAACTATGGTTTGAGATTTTCCTGTTCCCGGAGGACCTTGAACCGCAACAAATTTTGAATTTTCGATATTTTTAATTACTTTTTCTTGTGAGTCACTTAAAGATAAAGGAGTTATCGGATAAAAACCGTTTTCTGAAATCGGTTTTATTTTTTCAGATGTTTGGTTATATTCGTCATTAATTACTGATAATGTTGTTTCTCTGTATACTCCGCTTGGTTTTTCTGCGATTTGCAGTAATTCATGTAAAACTCCCGCTGTAACTGCCGGTCTTTTGGTTAAAATTATTGCGCTTTGATATGTTACACACAATCTTTTTAAGTCTTGTGAATACTTTTGTTTTTGTTCTTGAATTTCATCTTCAATAATTTCGTCTAAATTTTCACCGGTAATTTTTACATTAGACAAATCATTGCTTGTTGTTGAATCTTTCGAAACATTGTCTTCATCCGCATTTTCAGAATCATCAGATGCAATTTCAACATCCGGAATTAAAGATTTCAAAGTTGTTAAGAAAATGTCCATTTTTTCTTTTGTAATAGGAACATCCGGAACAACATCTAATATTCCTTCTAAAAACGAATCCACTTCATCATCATCTTCCCCTTTTTTCATTAATGAGGCTAAAGCACCTGTATTTAAAGACAAGATTTCATCTTGCGGAATACAGTTTATGTTAACTCCGTTTCTTTCAAGTTTGCACGGAACATATAATAACGGAGTTAAAAATTCGTTATGGCGCTTAGATTTGCCGTTTCTGCCCACTAAAAACATATATCCGTAAATCAAATATTTATCTTTAGTATTCAAATCACTTTGAATCATTAATTCGGTCAAATTCGGATTCGCACCGTCTAATTTTAAATAATCCAAACCATCAGTTAATAACGTTTCCTTTTCTTTTAAGAAAATCCATTTGTTATCTTTATCCCCTTTAAGGTTTCTAAAGGTAGAACTTTTAACTTCTTCTCTGACACAATCATGTAAATATTGACTGATTTTTTTTATAAAACTGTTATTAAATGCCGAATTTAGGGCTTTCGTTGCTTCTTGTAACATTAAATTTCCTCTTTTTTAAACTATTTTATATTATTTTATTGAAAAATCAAGGTTTTTAAATCCTTAGTTTAAATGATAACTATGATTAAATTTCAACTAAATCAGCTTGGATTGCTTTTTTAAATTCCTGAGTAATGTTATTCAAATCAATAACGTCTACTTGGTACGGCAATAAAGAATTTTCAAATAAATATTCTAAATGACTTTTAATCTTATCATTCAGGTATTTTGAATCTATTGCTATATCAACATCAGAATATTTTTTAGCGCAATTTTTAGTTCTTGAACCGAAAATGAAAAGCCTAAAATCTTTTAGCTGTGAGGCTACAGTTTTTTTTATAAACTCTAAATATTCTTCTTTTAAATCAATCATAGTGTTTCTTTTAGTTTTTCGAGTAAGAATTTTGATTCCTCAATAAATTCAGGAATAATTTTTAACACGTCATTTGCAATTGTTTCATCATAGGTATGTGAAGTTAAATTTCGTTTTTGCCTATATTGAGTCCAGGTAACAATATCATTTTGAAGTAAGCCATACTTATTGGAATTTCGAATTATTTCATTAAAAGTTAAATCATGTTCGGTATCAGGCATTTGAATTTTTAAAAATCTTATCATTACTTTAATTGCCAAAGAGTATGTATATTCAAACCTTTGAATAACAGCATCTCGAATATCTATATCGTAATTATCGTTTTGATAACGTTGAAGAATAAGTATAAGGCTGTTAATTGCTTTTTCAAAAGATGTCAAATCAAGTTTCATACTTGAATTGTAACATTTATAAGGATGAAAGGCAATAATGTTAAATATATAACTTTGTGATACAATAAGAAAAAAGGCTGAATATGGAAACGACAAAAGATTATTTTCATTATGAACTGGAACATATTGATGCAAAAACCGGTGCAAGAGCAGGGACTTTAACTACTCCGCATGGTAAAATTCAAACACCGATTTTTATGCCTGTCGGAACAAATTCTACCGTAAAATCTTTGACTAACGATCAAATAAAAGATACCGGTGCACAGATTATATTAGGAAATTCTTATCATTTATATTTACGTGCAGGGGATGAAAGGATAAGAAATTTTGGCGGAATACATGGCTGGATGAATTGGGATAGACCTGTATTAACTGATTCGGGAGGATTTCAAGTTTTTTCACTTTCGCATCTGAATAAAATTACTGAAGACGGTGTTGAATTCCAAGATCCTAAAAACGGAACTAAACATTACATTTCTCCGGAAATTTCAATGAAAATTCAACAAAATATCGGATCAGATATTATGATGGCATTTGATCAGTGCTGCCCTTATCCTTGCGATTATGAAACTGCAAAAAAGGCAATGGAACGCACCCACAGATGGCTTGAAAGATGTTTCAAAGCAAAAACTAATCCAAAACAGGCTCTATTTCCAATTGTTCAAGGGGCTTTTTTTGAAGATTTAAGAACAGAAAGCGCAAAAGTTATTTCATCTTTTGATGCTGTAGGATATGCAATTGGCGGGGTCAGTGTCGGAGAGCCGAAAGATTTGCAAAAACATTTTACTGAATTTACTGCGCCTTTGCTTCCGCAAGATAAACCAAGATATTTAATGGGTGTCGGGACTCCTGAAGATTTATTAGACGGAATAAAAGCCGGAATTGACATGTTTGATTGCGTTTTGCCTACAAGAAATGCTCGCCACGGTTCATTTTTTACTTGGGAGGGAAAATCCAATATTAAAAACAAAAAATACGAAGATGATAACCTTCCGCTTGTTGAAGGTTGTGATTGCTATGCTTGTAAAAATCATTCAAGAGCTTATATAAGACATATTTGGAAATGTCAGGAATCAACAGCATCAACGCTTTTATCAATTCATAATATAAGATTTTTGCTTAATCTTGTATCAAAATGTCGCCAAGCTATCTTTGAAGATAAATTTGAAGAATTTTACAACGAGCATTATGACAGATTTTTAAAATAAATTATCTGACTTTATCCAACATTGTTTCAAAGTAATCTCTATCCAATAATGCTGCGTAAGTACAAGATATTCCGCTAAATCCTTCTTTAGCATCATAAGGATTGCAGTATTCACTTAAAGAAACATAAGGTGTTGAAGGATCTCCCATTGGAACCAAATTGTCAGAATAATCCGCAATTAGGAATGCAAAAACATCTATGCCTAAGCGATTTGGCTTAGCTTTTTTGCCGTTAATATCAACATAAAGTATAACTCCGTTGTCAATTTTATGAAACATAGCCAATGTACCGTCTAAAAGCGCAAATTGCCCCGCATCATAAACGCTTTCATTCATCGGAGAATAATCTCCGACTAAAGCTTTGTATGTCCTATCGTCACTTGCACAATATTTTTTATAATCCGGTGCGGCACTAAGACATAGCGATTTAACCACAAAATGTCTTGAATATTTTTTTATGAATTCTTCAGGATTACTTGTTGATATCCCATCAGAATATGATAGAAATTTGTATGCCTGAGAAAAATTTGTGTAAGTTTTAAAAAATTGGCTTTTCATATTTTGAGGGTTCATTTTTTTACCCAAAAACCTTGACGTAAAGAAAAACGCCGCCACTAATATTACAAAAACCCCTAACAATTGACCTGAAGTCAAACCATCTTTTTTCATCATAACCATAAACGGATTTTATACCCATGCTGCATTTTTTGTCAATAATTAAAGTTTTTTAAATTTTTGTCGTAAAATAAGTTATCAATTTAGAATAAAAGAAGATTATCATGTTTAATTCAGTGAATGGAAATCCTTTCAGTAACAGGATTGAATCCGCGCTTTCTGCCGGAAAAGACAATCAGCAAAACAAAAACCAAAATCAAAATCAGGAAGAAAAAAAATACTTAGAAAATGATGATAAAGATGAAATTCAAATTACACAGCTTCCTGAATTAAATGAAGATCAGATTATTTATCTTGTAAATGAGTATATTTCAAGGCTTAAATCTGAAAATTCGGATAATTTAAAAGCTCAGGAAAAACTTGATAAATTTTTATCAAAATTTGATGTAAAAAAATTTATGAAACAAAATCCTCACATGACTCGCTCGGATTTTAGTATGGTTATGTATAATGAAACATCCGGACTTTTAAATTAGATTTTCAAAACTGCATCAAAAATCCCTTCGGAATATGTCGGATGAGGAAAACAAACTTCTGTTAATTTCTTTACAGGAATTTCATTTTGTATTGCGATAACAATCTGTCCTAAAAGAGATGATGCCTCCGCACAAACTATATGTGCGCCAATAATTTTATCGTTTTGAGAAAGAATTTTTATAAAACCTTCTGTTTTACCATCACACCATGCTTTGCCTAAAGATGAAACCAATACAGTGGATTTTTGATATTCTTGACCCGCAAGGTCTTGTTCTTTAACTCCAACCCAAGCGATTTCAGGTTCGCCGTATACGACTGCAGGAACTAAATCTTTCCTAAAAGGTACGGAAGATATATTTTCTAATGCTTGTTTAATAGCAAAATGCGCAAGCTGAATTTCTCCTGCGCTGTCACCGATATAGCTTACCCCATCAATTTTTTCTTCAACGTTAGGAATTCTTCCGCCTGCAACTAATACAATCTGCGCAAAAATTTCTTCTCCATTTGATAGTTTTAAAATATTATTTTCAATTTTTTCTACTGTTGTTTTTGTAAAGAATCTTATTTTTCTTAATTTGAAAATTCGCTCAATTCTTTTTGAAATGTCAATATCTGCATTCGGTAATAAATTTTGAGCTACTTCGATTACGGTTGTTTCCACTCCGAAATTATTAAAAATCTGCGCCCACTCAATCCCGATAGCTCCTGAACCTATTATTACAACGCTTTTTGGTAAAACTTCAAGATTTAGGATGTCATCAGATGAAAGCAAAAATTTATGATCAAATTCTAAACCTTTTATTTGCCTTGGTTTTGCACCTGTTGCACAAATTATTTTGCTGCAGTTATAAATTCCCCCGCTTTGGGTGTCTTTTATATGGTTTGAATCTATGATTTCCGCTTGGCTTTTTATTATATTTATTTTTGCATTTTTCAATGCTAATTCAAGATTTTTCTTTAGTTTTTCTACAATTTCATTTTTTCTTTCAATAACTTTTTTATAATCAACAGAAATATTTTCAGCATTTAATCCGAATTTTTCACAATTTTTCATCTGAGAATAAACTTCACTTGATTTCAAAATACTTTTTGTCGGAATACAACCTTTATTTAAACAGACACCGCCGATGTTTTCTTTTTCAAAAAGTATAACTTTTTTCCCTAAAGAAGATGCATAAAAAGCACAACTATAACCTGCCGGACCACCTCCGATTATACCCAAATCATAATTATTATCCATATAAACTTTCTTCTCCCTATCCTCTTGTATAAACTCTTGGCAACCGTACTTTTAGTCGGCATGTTAATTCATAATTTATCGTTTCTAAAATTCTTGCCCAATCATCAATCGGATGATCTTCATCAAGTAAAGTAATGACATCTCCTGCATTTGCGCTAACTCCGGTAATATCAAACATCATCTGATCCATTGTGATGTTCCCGACTTGCGGAACTTCTACTCCGTTCAAAACTCCTTTAATCTTATTTGATAATTTCCTAGGTACTCCGTCTGCATAGCCTAACGGTACGGTTGCAATCGTTTTTTCTTCATTTGCAATAAATGTATGGCAATAACTTATGCCTTCATTTTTGTGCGCTTTATGAATATTTATAATTCTGCCTTTTAAACTTATTAATTGTTTCAAATTCGGTTTTTTAAATTCAATATCAGAAGGGAAATCAGGATATAATCCGTATAAACTTATTCCGATGCGATTCATATTGGAATTTCTCAGTCCTGAATAGCATATAGTTCCTGCGGTATTTAAAATATGAAGTAAAAGTCCGTCTGTATTAATATTATCAAGAACCTTATTCCATTTATCAATTTGAATTTTAGTTAAATCTGATTCTTCAGCGCTTGCAAGGTGGGTAAAAATTCCTTTTAAATCAATAAAATCGCTTGCTTGAACTTTTTTTATAAATTCTATTGCATCTTCTGTTCTTACCCCGATCCTGTTCATACCGGTGTCGATTTTTATGTGGACTTTCGGTTTAATTCCTGTTCTTTTATAAGCATTTTCACAGGCTTTAAGGTGTTCAAGGGTAAAAACAGAAATGGTAATATCATTTTGAATTGCAGTTTCAATTGCCCAAACAGGGACAGCACCTAAAACTAAAATATCACATTTAATTTTGCTTTGGCGCAGGTCTACCCCTTCATCAATTGATGCAACGCCAAGCATATCAACTCCGCTTGCTAATATAGTAGGACAAAGCATTGCAGCCCCATGCCCGTATGCATCAGCTTTTACTACACCCAAAAGTTTTGTTCCTGAAGGGATGTTTTTCTTAATTTCTTTTATATTGTGTTCAAGATTAGAAATACTAACCTCAACCCACGCATCTCTGTGAATATTTATATTTGTCTGTCTGATATTGCGCATTTGATTAAAATTATATGACAAAATTATTTCCTTCGCAAGAAGTGTAAAATTTAATTATCTGTATTAATATCAAAACCTATTTTAGAAGGTTTTGTTCTATCCATTAATAAGTTTATTGCATCATACAATTTTTTTATGTCATATTCATTATCTTTGCAATGCTGTGTAAAATAATATTCAAGCTCAGAAAGCCGTTTTCCCATTTCCTTATTTTCAATAGCCCATTGACGCATATATACAAATGTGCGCATTATTTGGATATTAACTTTAATCGCTTTTTTGCTGTTTAGTATTCCTGATAGCATTGCAACTCCTTGTTCAGTAAACGCGTAAGGTAAATATTGCCGCCCTCCTCGTTTACTGCCGGCTGTTTTTGAGGTCACAATTTGTGACCTCATTTGTTCAAATTCATCTTTTGTTAATTGAAACATAAAATCAATCGGGAATCTTTCAATATTTCTTTTTACAGCCTGGTTTAATTTTTTTGTTTCCACTTCATAAAGAATTGCCAGATCCGAATCAAGAATAACTCTATGCCCTCGAATTTTGTGTATTAAATTTTTGATTTGTATAATATCATTCATATGGAAATAATATTAAGATTTTAAAATTATAACAATGATTTTACAAAGCTTAATAAAAAATATATTAATGATTTATATATTCCAAAATTTTTCTTGCGATTAGGGTTTTTGAAGATTTTTCTAATTTATTTTTACCGCCGGATTTGTCAAAAATTATAACTTCATTTTCATCAGAATTAAAACCGATGTCTGACCTTGAAATATCATTTGCAATCAAAAAATCACAGCCTTTTTTGTTTATTTTATCTTTTGCGTTTTCTTCTAAATTTTCTGATTCTGCGCAAAAACCGACAATAATCGGAGTATTTTTTAGAGATTCTTGTTTTTTGTTACATATTTCTTTCAAAATATCAGGATTTTTCACAAGTTCTAATGTAATAGTTTCGTCATTTCCTTTTTTTATTTTTTGTTCGGAATAATTTTTTACTCTGTAATCTGCAACTGCGGATGCCATAATTATAAAGTCAGCACCTTCAAATTCTGAATTTACACTCTCAAGCATTTGCTTTGCACTTTGAACCTTAATGGTTTTAAACGGGACATCAACATCTTTTGTCGTGATTAAAGTTACTTCAGCACCCATCAGGTTTGCGCATTTTGCCAATGCAAGCCCCATTTTTCCTGATGAAAAGTTTGAAATGTATCGCACAGGGTCTATTTTTTCAATAGTTCCTCCTGATGTTATAACAACTTTTTTGCCTGATAAAATTTTTGAATAACTCAATATATCGCAAGCACAATCAAATATTTTATCAATAGAACAAAGTCTGCCTCTGCCTAAGTATCCGCAAGCTAAAAATCCGGATTCAGGCGGTAAAATTTCTGCCCCGCGGGATTTTAGAATATTTATATTGCTTTGAACTCCGCTGTTTTGCCACATATTAACATTCATAGCAGGAGCTATAATCATAGGTTTTGGAAAAGCACACGCAACAGATGTTAAAAGATTATCTGCAATTCCCTGCGCAATTTTTCCGATAGTATTAGCACTTGCCGGAGCTATAATCATAACATCTGCCCAATCTGCAAGGGAAATATGTTCAGGTTTCCAATGTTTAGGGTGAAATTCATCAACAAAAACTTCATTTTGACTAAGATTTTGCAATGTAAGTTTAGTTACAAAATTCAGCGCATTTGGGGTACAAATAACTTGAACATCCGCACCGTTTTTTTTGAATTTTCTTATAAGCTCACAAATTTTATACGCTGCGATTCCGCCTGTTATTCCTATCAAAATGTGTTTGTTTTCAATATTCATTTTACTTTATACTACATACAAAAAATAATATAAATCAATACAAATTATAGTTTTATTACTCAAAAAAATCACCCGCGTCTATTTTTAAAAATCATATTCAGGGATCTCAAATGTTTCGTTATTCGCGTCTTTTTCAACAAATTTCAAATAGTCGTCAAGTGCGAATTCTTTACATTTTTCGTATATTTCCTGAGGGATTAATTCTTTGTGAAGATTTGTTCTTTCACCGTTATAATTTCCTAAAATATTTGCGTATTTTTCTATTTCAAATTTATCAGCACCTCCGCCGTAAGCTTTTGTTTTTGCATCTGTGCCTGACGGCCGGATTTCGATAAATTTGTTTTCAAATTCAAAATATGTGCCGTCCCCGACAAATTTTACGGATTTCAAATCATCAAAATCCAAGTCGTCACTTTTAAATTTGTCATTAAGTATATTTTTAATACCATTTAAATCTATACATCCTTTTTTCAAAGCAATTGCCATAGAAAGATAGAAAATATCATTTTGAGTGCGTTTTTGCTCTCCTAAAAATTTATCTGACTTCAATTTATCAATATCGGGTTCAGATTCGTTATAATAGGCGATATCAACACGTGTGTCATATTTTGCTTTAATCTTATTATGATCAAATACTTCTTCCAAATTTTGTGAAAGAGTTTTATTTTCCTGTTCAAGTTTTGCAATAAGAGCAGATGCAACAATAATTGCTTCTGTAGCACTTTTTTCTCTCATTGCAATAGCTTTTCTGCCGTGTTGAGATTCTATCAAATCCAAAGTTCCCATAATCATACCGCCTGATTCTTCTCCGGCAAATAACAATCTTGGATTTACACCTATATTTATCGGATTTTGTAAAACATCATCAATAATAATTTCTTCATTAGGAAAATTCTTTAATTTTAATTCTGTTTTTTTCATAATATTAGCAATTTCTTTAAACCCGACAGGGACATTAATAACTTTTACTCCGTTATGTTTTGCCCATTCATCCCAAGATAGCGCTGATGCGGTAGTTTTTATAATAAATTTCGGATTATGAGATTTATTTTTTATTTGCTTATATTCAAAATCCATAAGCATTAAAAATGCTTGATTAGCACTAAATACCGTCAGAATTCTTTCGTTACCGAGATGTATAAAATCAACACCAAGTTCTTTTAAAAATTCTGTATTTCCTTCACTTTCAATTTGAGTAACGGTTAATCTGTCATGATCAGGATCTGTTATCAAAACAACCGTTCCGAGAGGGTAATTTTTTAATTTGTTTTCATAATCCATCGTTTCTATTACGGGAAAATATTTTGATCCGTCTGATTTTTTCGAAATAACTGTTGCATCAACTGAATAATCATAAAATCCGGATTCTCCTTTAGGGGTTTTGTCGTATTTTCCTATTGAATGAAAAAACGGATCTTCTGTTTTGTTAAACCAATCAAATTTTTCTGAAATTTCAAGTTTATTCAATACTTTTGACAAAGTTCGATATGCCGAACCTCCGACAGATTCAACGATTATTTTTGAATTCATATGCTTTATAGGATTTAAATTAAAATCTTGCGCAACTCCTTGTTTTAAATATTCAACATATAAATTTACCCCGTCATCATACTTTTCTAAAGCTTTTTCATTTATTAAAGGATTGTCTTTTGCACTGATTTTAATTTCATATTCACCGTTTTTGTTTACAATATCAAAAATTTCTCTGATTTTATTAACAAATTCCATTGATTCTTCAGGTAAATATTGGCTTCCTTGGCAGTTTAAATCTTTTGTAGCGTTTTTAACTGAAATTCCGTGGCTTGAAGTTATGTATTCTCCTCCTAATAAATCCAATTTGAAAGCCAAAAAAGACGCAAGCCATATCGGAATAGTTTTTCTTTCTTTTGGCACAAGTGTTTCAATTCCGTTTGCAGCTTGAATTCTTACAATAGCATCTAAAAATAATTGCGAATTATACCTCACTTCACATCCTGCAACTTTTACGATTCTTTTATTCGGATATTTTTCTTTTGCAACAAGCGCCTTTGCTAATGTAGCTAAAACTATTCCAACCAAATTTATCGGAAATCTTGTGTCTTGCGGATTTAATATGTTTTGCGGACCTCTTATTCCTGCTGTAGAAACTTTTGCTTCTTTTTCATAATTTTCGAACCATTCTTCTAATCCTAAACCTTGAGGATTTGTTTCTTTATTATAAGGTTTTAAATATTCTTTTTTGAGAATAAAACTAAATTCCCCCTCATCATCAAAATTCATTAAGTTTAAATTTTTTATATAATCAGGTGTTTTTGAATAAACACTTTTAAATAACTCATTTTCTAACTCATTTTCAGATTTTTTTAATCCAAACATATAAATCTCCTATCCTATTTCTTATATATTGATTTTATAAAAAAAATTAATAAATGGCAATAAAATATATTTTTTGGTAATATATAGGAAAAAGGGTGAAATTATGACAAAAAATAAAAAGGTATATTCGGAAAAACAAGCTTCACAATTTAACAAATTCAGAGCGTTTTGGCAATTTTTAATATGTAAAATCGGTTATACAATAAGGCTGCAATTAGTTTATAGAATAGAAGTTCACGGACTTGAAAATATTCCTAAAGATAACAAATATATTGTTTGCCCGAATCATCTGTCGACTTTAGATCCGCCAATGGTTGCATCTTTTTGGCCAAGAAGAATTGCATTTATGGCCAAAAAAGAACTATTTGATATTCCGTTTATAAGATGGTGGCTCGATTGGATGGGAGCGTTTTCTGTTGACAGAGAAAATCTCAGCCCTTCTACCGTTAAAACAGTGAAAAGAATAAGAGAAAGTAATTGGGTTTTGGGTCTTTTCCCTCAAGGTACAAGAGGCATTCCTGGCGAAATTAGAGGGGTTACCAAGGGATTTGCGGGACTGGCAAAACTTACAAAATGTGATATTATGCCTGTAGGGATTATTGGTTCAAATGAAGTTAAACGCTGGCCGTTTACGGGTAAAATTATTATTAATATTGGGAAACCGATTCCTTACAATCCTGATCCTGAAATTGTAAGGCAAGAATGGATTAAACAGATTCAGGAATTGACGGGTTTTAAATATATTGAAGATGAACAAACCGATGAACAGTGTTTAAAAGTGAGTTAAGGAGTTTTTGATAATGGTTAAGGAAGAAAGAAATTTTAACAGAAGGTATGCAAAAGAGTATAACTGGCTTCGAACATTGTTTTATATGGCTTTTTTGTATATTGTAGTATACGGTGTTTATACAGTTTGTTATGACTATAAAATAGAAGGACGTGAAAATATTCCGCCAAAAACGGCCAAAAAAGGGAAATATATATATGCCGGAAATCATGTTTCACAACTTGATCCTCCGATGGTTGCAATGGCTGCAAATTGCCCCGTTGCATTTATGGCAAAAAAAGAACTTTTTGATAAAAATTGCAAAATAAACTGGTTGGTAAAAAGATTAGGTGCTTTTGCGGTAGATCGGTCAAAACCTGAAATTGCCACATTCAAAACCGTAAGAGATATTGTTAGTACAAGCTGGTCATTGGGGATTTTCCCTCAAGGAGGGACAAGGCCGTACGGGAAATTAGAAGATATTAAAAAAGGCTTTGCAATAATTGCTAAAAACGCAAAAGCAGATGTAGTTCCGGTTGCAATTGCTGAGTGGACGGATTATCCGAAATTTATGCCGTTTAAACGCCAGCACGTAAGAATAAGAATTGGTAAACCGATTTCTTATAAACTTAGTGAAGAAGAAATAGCATATGAATGGGCTAATCAGATTTCAAAAATGGCAGATTATGAAAATCTTGTTCCTGCCCCCGAAAACAGCAAATCAAATGCGCAAAAAGTTAACGTGTAATCCAAATATATGAGAAAAATCATATTAAACTCTATAAAAGGTTGATTTAATTTTCCTTAAAATTTGAAATAATATTTTTGTTATTTCATTTATAGAAGGAAAAAGAGAGAATGAATTTGCACGAAAAATGTCTTTTAAAATATTTGGCATATCCGGATGAATTGTCTTACGCAACAGAAATTTTGAAATTAAACAACGATATTTTACAAAAGAGATTTTTATTCCAAAACTTTCTCCCTAATATTCCTTCAGCCGAAGTGCTGAGAAATTTAGGGAGTGCAAATTGCTAAAAAAAGTTCTGCATAGTATTTGGATTGTTTTAATAATTTTTATTGTAATTTCCGTTTTTAAAAACGGAAATTACATCAATTTTGCAAAATTTATGGAAAACAAGACTTTTGACATAAGGCAAAGTCTTTTGACAAAATCCAAACAACCAAACAAAGATATAATTATTTTAGCAATTGATGATGCAAGTTATGAATACATATTAGATAACTACGGTCAGTGGCCTCTAAGTCGCTCTGTATATGCGGATTTGATAACTTATTTGGAATCATATAATCCGAAATCTATAGTTTTTGATTTGATGTTTGTTAAAAGTCTGAATAATGATTCAAAATCAGATGAAAAATTAGGTTCAGCCTTTAAAAAATACAAAAATGTTTATACGGCAATGAACCTTGATAATCAGGACCAAGATTTAAGAAAAGCTCCGATTTTACCTGATAAATTAAGTGCAAAGATTGAAAATAATTCAAAAAGAGTTGATCTTGGTTCTTATAAATATACAAACTGTCGTTCTATAATAGATCCTATTATAAATTCAACTTCCAATATCGGAATGATAAATGTTTCCAGAGAAGATGACGGAATTTTAAGAAGTATGCCTTCGTTTTTAAATTACAACGGCAGGTATTATCCTCAACTGGGTTTGAAAATTGCACTTGATTATTTAAAACATAATTCACAAAAAGAATTTGTTATTGATAAAAACGGTAATTTATTAATCGGGGATAAAAAAATCTATTTAGATAATGATTCGGATATAATTTTAAATTGGTACGGACAGGGTGCAACATTTGAAAATATACCTATATATAAAGTTTTAAAATCAATCAATTCAAATAATAAAGGATCATATGATTTTCATAACAAAATTATATATATCGGCGCAACCGCATCAAGTTTATTTGATATAAAAACAACCCCTGTTGATAAAATTTTTCCCGGAGTGGAAGTTCAGGCAACGTATGTTAATAATTTAATTGATTCTTCCGTAATCAGAAAAACATCTTTCGGGGTAAATGTTTTTGTTAACTTGCTATTAATATTATTAACAGCAGGATTTGTATTCGGGTTAAACTCGCTTTCAGGCTCATTTCTTGCCGTAATAGGGCTTGTTTCGGTTTATTTGATTTACACATACGAATTAATGAAGCATTTTAATATGTGGGCGCAAATTGTAAATCCGATAATTTTTGTTTTTATAACATTGATTTTGGCACTGTGTATAAAATATCTGTTAATTTCAAAAGATTTTGACAAGCAGTACAAACTTGCAACAACAGACGGATTAACAGAACTATATAATCATAGATTTTTCCAAGAACAAATGAAAATGTACGTTGAAAATGCCGCAAGATACAACAACAAATTTTCTTTACTGATTCTTGATATAGATTATTTCAAAAAATTCAATGACAACTACGGCCACCAATCCGGCGATGCGGTTTTAAAACAAGTTTCGTTTGAACTTAAGAAAAATGTCCGTTCAAGTGATATAGTCTGCCGTTACGGAGGAGAAGAAATAAGCATAATTTTACCTAATACAGAGTTTGATGAAGCTTGTAAAATTGCAAACAAACTTTGCAGTATAATTTCATCTAAAGAATTTCAACTTGCTAACGGGAAAACAAGTAACGTTACTGTAAGTATAGGCGTTTCAACTTATGGCGATATTGACGGAGTTGATTCATCTTCGATTATTGACAGTGCGGATAAAAGATTGTATAACGCAAAACAAAACGGCAGAAACAGAGTAAATTAATCAAATGAATGAACAATTTATAAACGAGACAATAAAAATTAACGAATTACCAAAAGACTGTATTTATAATCGCTTTTTCTTAGCAAATAATGAAAAACAAATTGAAAAAATGTGCAGTTTTTTAAAATCTGACTTGAATATATTTTTAATATCCGGTTTTAAAGGAAGCGGAAAATCATTGTTATGTAATTTTATTTCTGATTTTATTAACCCGCAAGTTTATGTTATAAATTACCGCTGTTTTGAAACAACAATTCTTGATGATTTGTTACTA
Organism: uncultured cyanobacterium; assembly: GCA_946545285.1. GTDB lineage: Bacteria > Cyanobacteriota > Vampirovibrionia > Gastranaerophilales > Gastranaerophilaceae > Zag111. The sequence continues at coordinate 17,371 of CAMNNA010000004.1, forward strand.
AGTTTTTTTGACAGTTTTCATAAATTTGTTTTACAAAACAGATTTCAAGCACCAAAAATCAAGGCTGAAAATTTTACTCAAAAAATTGATTCGTATTTTAACAGTATTAACGCTCCGATATTAATTGTAATAAAAGATTTTGATGAAATTTTAAAACCTAATAAAAAAGAAATCCTTAGTTTCATATCACATATTTGCAACTTTAGTAATGTAAAAATATTGATCACTTCAAAAACATTCAATTACTCGGAATTTGAAGGCGCAAAATATGATACAATGTCTGTAATGCCTCTTACACAAGAGTATTTTGAAAAATACCTTAAATCATCCGGAATAAAACAGATTGGAGTCTTATCAACCGAACTTTATAAAAAAACTAAAGGGTATTTTGAAAATGTTTTTTTATCAGTAAAAATCATCGGATTACGAAAATACAGTTTGGGTCAATTTTTGGAATTATACTCAAAAAGTTTGATGAATTTTTCGGAATTTATTGTTAGAGAAGCTCTTTCGCTTGTTGACCCTGTAAGTATGCATTTGTTCAGGCTTTTGGCTATGATGAAAATTCCTATAGGCACTAATTTATTGAATTCCCTTCATTTATATAATCCTGAAAGAATAAATTTCTTTATCGAAAACGGTATTTTATCTCAAGATGATAAGAACTGTGTTTATTTGGATGAAAATTTTCGAGCGGTAACAGAACAGCAAATACCTGATAATATTGCATCTAAATTGCATTCATCTTGCATTGATTTGTATAATACTCAGCTTCCGCTAAAACCTACAGAAAGGGATTTGCTTCTTTCAAGACAGACAATGCGCAATGAAATTGAATATCATTCGTTATTTATTCCAAAGAAAATATATCGCAAAAAGGAAGAAAAAATTCCGGATAATGCAAATTTAATTAATGAAAAAGCAGATAATAATCCAAATCCTGTCTCTGAAACTCAAAAAACTAAAGAAGAAAAATACAAACAAATTAATTTCATAATTGAAGATGAAACAGTTTTAGATAATATTGCATCTTCAATAAAGGATTTTGTTAAACAAAATGAACAAAAAAAAGAGTTTGTTAATGAAAACAGCGGATTAGGATTAACAAAACTGTTAAATCTGGCAAAACAACAAGAATCCCAATTTAATTTTAAACAAGCTATAATGCTTTATCAAACAGCTTTAACAAAAAAAGATGATGACGGTTTTTACAATTTTCTTCCAAAAATATATATAAAGCTCGCCCAAAATTATAAAAAGCTTTCTTCTTGGTATGAATCTTTGGAATATTATACCCAAGCGCAAGATTACTACTACAATGCAGGAAATCCTGATAAAGTAAATGAAATAAAATTTGAAATAGCAAACATATATTATACAATTTATAAAACCGATAATGCAAAAGTTATTTTGAATAATTTGCAAAACGATAAAACAATTTCTTCAGAGTTAAAAATAAAAGTTTATTTACTCCTTGGCAAAATTAGTGAAAACAATTCTGACTCACTTAAATTTTATCAAAAAGCAATTTTGGATATTAATGAATCAGAAGTTTCAAAAGATATTTTATCGGAATTGTATTATAAATACGCGGCATTATGTGATGAAACAGATAATATAAAGCAGGCTGCAATTTATTACAAAAAATGTATTGAAATTGATGAAAATCCAAAAACAAACCATTATCTTTCCCGTTCTTTATCAGCAATAGCCCAGTTGTATTATGAATCAGGAAACAATAATTTATATGAAAAATATTTTTCTCAAAGTATAAAAATTGACACTGAATTAAATAATTTTGAAGGTCTGTATTATAGTTATATGCGATTATATGACATCTCAGAAATTGACGATGAAAAATTTGAATATCTGAAAAAAGCTTGCAATTGTGCGCAAAAATTAAACGAACCTTATTACATAGAAGAATCCAATACAGAACTTGGAAAGTATTATTATGGAAATAATGAGTTTGACTTGGCATATAACTGTTTTATTACCGCAAAAAAATATTCAAAAAATCCGATAATTATAAATTCCAAAATATCAGAAATTAATCAAAAACTTGGATCGGATTTATTTAAAAAATTGGAAGATAAATATGGAAAATAAAGAATTTTATGAAGAATATATGAAATTATTTCTTGTTGAAAACGGGAAAGTAAATCTGATTTCTAAAAATGATGAAAAATATTTATGGGAAAAACACGTTTTTGATTCATTAGCATTAGAATTATTTTTTAATAAATATAATTTACCTGAAAATATTCTTGATATCGGTACAGGAGGCGGATTTCCAGCACTTCCGATAGCTTTGACTTATCCGAATATTACAGTTGATGCGGTTGACAGTATAAGAAAAAAAATTAACGCAATCACTTTGATAAAAAACGAATTAAATATTAAAAACTTAAATCCATATTGGGACAGAGTTGAAAATATTAATAAAAAATATGATTTGGTTGTATCAAGAGCAGTTGCTTCCTTAGATAAAATATCTGATTTGGCACTGCCAAAAACAAAATCCGACGGATATTTTGTTGCGTTTAAATCTAAAAAAACCGAGGATGAAATTGAATCTGCAAAAAAAATAATTGCAAAACATAATTCTAAAATAATTGATATAATTGAATATGAACTCCCTCTAAAAGAAAAACTTATAAGAAATTTGGTTGTTATAAAAAAGAATTAAATATAAAATTGTGGACTTATTTTTCAAATTATGTTAGTCTGTAGCTAAGATAACAAACTCGGGAGAAAAATTTTTATGATGGGTGAGCTGAATAAATTTAAAATTACAACAATAGCATTCATAATGTTGTTTATATTTGTGGTTGCCGCTGCTTACACAAATACTCGGGAAATGGCAGAAAGCCAATCCAAAATAAATTCTGAACAGCAAAATATTTATGACAATCAATATAACAGAAGAAATAATAATTATTCTAAAGATAATTATTCATCATTATCTTCACGAATAGAAGAAATAAATAACAGACTAAACACCTTAGAAGGCAATGAGACTTATTCTTCAGAATCAGATGGAAACATGAAATGCGATATTCGCGGAATATTAACAGATGACGGACTTCAAACGCTTAGCAAAGATGCCGCAATGACTGAAGCAAGAGATAATGGCGCACAATTAGTTTTAACCTGCAAATTTTAGTTTTTTGATTAAAAAAAAGAGGGCAAAAGCCCTCGTTGGAATTAAGAATAGCTGGAAGTATGAAAAAGATTAATTATATTAAAGCGGGTTTAAATGCTATTTTAAATTCCCTAAGTGGATAGTTTTTATATTTAAAAAATTAATAATGTCCATTTTATAAAAATTTCACTGCTTTTGGGGAATGTTTTATTTTGATAAGGTTTTAAAATGTTGATATGAACAATATGTTATGGTATAATGATTTAACAAAACCGCCTTTTACCCCGCCGTCAGGATATTTTATGCCTGCGTGGATAATTTTATATACTCTTATGGGAATAGCGCTTTTTATAGTGCTGTTTTCGAAAAGTTCCAAATCAAGAACATCCGCCCTAATATTATTTTTTATACAATTAGTTTTTAATCTTTTGTGGAGTTACTTGTTTTTTGGAATGATGAATATGGAACTTGCGCTGTTTGACGTAATTCTATTATTCATAATTTTGATCCCGACAATAGTATACTTTTTTAAAGTATCAAAAATCGCCGGATGGTTAATGATTCCGTATTTGTTGCAAGTAGCATTTGCCCTTTATTTAAACTCTGGATTTTTGTTGTTAAATTGATATAAATTACAAGATTTGCACAACAAATATAATATAAGTTTAAAAAATTTACGGCTTTTGGAATACAAAAATATATTCGTGATTAAAGATACTGAATCCGCCTGCCAAAGCTCTGTAGCGCCAAAGGTTAGCTGTTCTTCCTTTTGCACGTTCATTTCCGTTAATATCTTTTACAATAGTTGATTTTAGAATAAAACCCAGTTTGCGCATTCTATTCATACATTCAAATCCCAAAGGCTGAACTTCTGAGTTTTTATAACTATCACCTATTATGAGGCAGGCAAATCTTCCGCTTTCCAATAAATCATATCCGTTTTTGGCTACTTTTTCAAACATATCATAGAATTCTTCTGTTGAAGAACAATTTGATAAATCTTCTTTTTTATCTGAAAATTTAATTATATCATCATACGGCGGGTGAAGAATAAGAAATTGCGCTTTATCTTCACCCATAATATCTAATCTTGCCTGAACTTTTTCTTTTGCATCAGCACTTGTTGAATCCGAGCAAATTATATTCACATCAGTAACTAATTGTTTTTTAGTAAATTTTTCACTGACAGAATCAACCAAATCTTGTTTTAATTCAACACCAATACATCTGCGATTCATATTAACCGCTTCAATTCCTGATGTACCCGAACCAAAAAATAAGTCTAACACTACATCATTTTTCTTTGTATAGCGTTCGTACATTTGCTGAGCAATTTGAGGAATATAATTTCCGTGGTATTCGTTCGAATGACCATGTTCTTTTAGTCTTGCAGGGAAAAGCCACAACGAATTTGTCAAAACATGAGAGTAATCTTTCCATTTTTTTAAATTAATATCGCTGTATTTTGTTGTTTTAACATCAGGAGTTTGTACAACTCTTAAATCAGCTTTCTTTTGGGGTTTTAGTTTTGTATTAAAAGTATTTTTAGCCAAGGCTCTTTCTCCTAAATTTTCCAAGTCTCCAAATCTACACTGAAATTCTATAAAAATTTTTATGTTTTGAAATCAAACATTCATATGATTTTGTGTTATTATTTTTTTGAAAGTTTTTAGGGAAAGTTTTATGGGAAGAATTAAGCAATTATCAAAACATTTGATTAATCAAATTGCCGCAGGAGAAGTAATTGAACGACCTTCATCAGTAGTTAAAGAATTGTGCGAAAATTCGATTGATGCAGGCGCTACAAAAGTAAGCGTTGAAATAACAAATGATTGCAAAGATATAAGAATCGCTGATAACGGGTCCGGAATTCATCCTGACGATATTATTCTTGCATTTTCAAAACACGCAACAAGTAAAATTTCTGAAGATAACGATTTATTTGATATTCATACTTTCGGATTCAGGGGAGAAGCTTTAGCAAGTATTATTTCTATTGCTAAGGTTACTTGTATTACAAGAACCAAAGATTTTGAAACGGGAACTAAAGTTGTTTGTGAAAATTCCGAAGTAAAAAAAGTCGAAACAGGTTGTGCAGTCGGCACTATTATGGAAGTTAAAGATTTATTTTATAATTTACCTGTGCGAAAAAAGTTTTTAAAAAGCGGTAATACCGAATTTTCATATATACAGGAAGTTGTTCAATCAATTGCACTTTCTCATCCTGAAGTTTCGCTGGAATTGAAAAAATACGGAAAAACGATCCTAAAAACAACCGGACAAAATAACTTGATGCAAACTATCAAAGAAGTTTATTCAAATGATGTTGCATCTAATTTAAAAGAAGTTTTGAAAACTGATAACGATGCCGGTTTAAAAATAAGCGGATATGTAAGCACCCCTGATTACACCCGTTCAAGCAAAAAAAGTTACCATATGTATATAAATTCACGAAGTGTAAAGTGCCCTGTATTTCAAAAAGCAATTGACACCGCTTATAAAAATTTAACAGCTACAAATAAATATCCTTTGATTGTTTTAAATTTGGAAATTCCTCCGCACGAAGTTGATGTAAACGTTCATCCGACAAAAAAAGAAGTTCGATACAAAAATACTAACCAAATTTTCAATTTTATTTACTCCGGTGTTCAGGCAGGATTGTCGAATTATCACGAACGAAAAGACTTTAAGCCTAACCTTTCACCGTTTTCAAAAAATATCCAAGAACCGTCACAAGAAGATAATTACTTTGAAAAAACAAAAAATAATTCATCAGTAATACAATTACCGAAAATAAATGACGGTGTTTATATTGACGAAGAAACAGATACGATGTATATCCCCGAATCTAAAATGGAAGATTTCAGCGCGCAATTCAAAAGTTTTAGTGAACAAAAAACAATATTTGAAAAACCCAAAGAAGAATCATCCGTTGTTCCAAAAGATAAAATCATAGGTCAGTATCATGATACATACATATTAATTGATACGGAAAAAGGCTTGGAAATCGTTGATCAACATATTGCAGCCGAACGCTATAATTATGAAAAACTTTTAGATGATAAATCTATTGTTTCTCAACTTCTGTTTGTATCCGATGTTATTGAATTAACACCTGAAGAAATCGAAATTGTAAAAGAAAATTTGCCTAAATTTGAAAAATTCGGTTACGGAATCGAGTTTGTATCAGATAAAGAAATTATTTTCAGGAAAATTCCACAGATTCTAAATAAAGTAAATCCTAAAGAAATTATGTCAGAAATTTTAGACAATATCGAAGGAGATTTAGATTCCATGGAAGAACGAATTTTGAGAACTACTGCCTGCAAAGCTTCTGTGAAGGCAAACACTCCTTTATCTGTTTGGCAGATGGAAGATATTATAAAAAAATGGAGAACAACTAAAATGCCTTATACCTGCCCGCATGGCAGAACTATTTCAAAAACAATTCCTCATAAACAATTAGCATCATTTTTCCAAAGGAGTATGTAATGTTTAAAAAAGAAGAATTAATAAATGCAGTAAATGCCAAAATCCTAAAAAATAATATCGCTTCAGATAAAAGATTCAGTATTTCAACAGATACAAGAACAATCAGCGAAAATGATATTTATTTACCCCTAAAAGGCGAAACTTTTGATGGGGAAGAATTTATTCAAAAGGCACTCCAAAAGGGTGTAAAAGCTTATTTTACAACAAAAAACGAGGTTTTTGATAATGCTGATCTGGTATTAAAAGTAGATGATACCAAAACAGCTTATATGCAAATTGCAAAATATTACAAAAACAAAATTAATCCTATAACTGTCGGAATAACCGGCAGCAGCGGAAAAACAACAACTAAAGAAATGGTTTATTCCGTTTTATCTCAAAAATTCAAAACTCAAAAAACTTTTTCCAATCACAACAATGAAATTGGATTTTGCCAAACAGTTTTGACAATGAATCCGGATACTAAAGCTCTCATTGTTGAAATGGGAATGAGAGGATTAGGAGAAATTGATTTAATAACAAATTATCTTGAGCCCGATTTTGGGATAATAACAAACTGCGGAACAGCTCATATCGGTCGCTTGGGGTCAAAAGATAATATCGCGATCGCAAAATGTGAAATCGCTAACGGTCTAAAATCAACCGGTACTTTTATTTCACCTAATCAGGAAATTATTAAAAAACATTTAAATTTCAATGGTGAAAAGATATTTTACTCATTTACAGATGTAAAAGTTTTGGAAAAATCTCAAGGATATTCAAAATTTGAATATAAGGGAAATATTTATGAATTAAATATTGAAGGAGATTATAATATAGAAAATTCACTTGCAGCAATTGAATTGGGGCTAAAACTCGGGATAAATCCAAATGAAATTAACAACGGATTAAAATCTTACCGTCCGATAGAAAAACGTTGGGAAATAGAAAAAATCGGAAAATTTAATTTTATAAACGATAGCTACAATGCCAATCCTGAATCAATGAAAGCAGGTGTAAAAACTTTTGTTGATTTATACAAAAATCCTGTTGTAATCTTAGGAAACATGGGCGAACTCGGAACGGATGAAGTTTTTTATCACAGACAAGTAGGAGAATTTTTATCGAATTTAAACAAAAACGTTAAGTATCTTACTGTCGGAAATTTGGCCTCCGAAATCGGAAAAGTCTTATTAGATAAAGGTTTTGATGTAAAATTTTTTGACAATAATAAGGATGTTTCTTGTTACATTATTGAAAATTTGAATGAGAGTTATACAATGTTTTTGAAAGCTTCAAGATCAATGAAGTTTGAAGAAATTTTAGAATATATAAAAAATGAGGGATAATTAATTATGATAATGGTAGCTGTGGCATTTTTGCTCGGAATGATTTTGTGTATGCTGTTTGGAGTGCCGTATATTGATTTTTTAAAGAAAAGAACTTTTGGTCAGTACGTAAAAGAACTTGCACCTGAAAGTCACGCCCAAAAACAAGGGACTCCGACAACAGGAGGGGTATTTATTACAGCAGCAATAGTTTTAACGTCAGTAATAGTTCTTTCTATGGCACAGCAATTAACAGCAAGCGCTTTTATCGCATTAATTTCACTATTATTTTATATGGCAGCCGGATTGCAGGATGATTGCATTAAAATCAAAGGCAAAGGAAATGACGGACTATCCCCGAGAGGGAAACTATTCAGACAAATTGCAATTGCAGCCTTGCCGACTTTGTTTCTAATTTTAACCAATCCGGCATCTTGCAATTTTGAAATAGGTAATTACGTAATAGATTTAGGTTGGTTATATCCGCTTTTTGCTGTGTTTATAATCACAGGTTCGTCAAATGCTTATAATCTAACAGACGGTTTAGACGGATTGGCATCAGGCTGCGGAATTCCTGCTTTTATTGCATGCTGTATAATTTTACTTCTTATGGGCGAAACTGATTTAGCAATTGTATCAGCATCGGTTGCGGGTTCACTGGTTGGATTTTTAAGATATAACAAACCGAAAGCGGAAGTTTTTATGGGGGATACAGGATCTTTGGCAATCGGCGGGCTTTTAGGGACATTAGCTGTTTTAGGAAAATTTGAATTTTTGCTGATTTTTATCGGAATGGTTTTTGTTTGCGAAACTCTTTCTGTTATTTTGCAGGTTACAAGTTTTAAAACAACCGGTAAAAGAATTTTTAAAATGGCACCGATTCATCACCATTTTGAACTTTTAGGATGGAGTGAAAAGAAAGTTGTTATTGTATTTTCAGTGGTTTCGCTGATATTTAATATCATTGCTATAGTATTGTTTGAAATTTATAAATTAGGACTTATTTAAAATGATTGATATAAAAAATAAAAAAATACTTGTACTCGGATTTTCTAAAAGCGGAATTGCGGCTGCGATTTTGGCAAAAAAAAGAGGAGCCGAAGTATATCTAACAGAATCAAAAGAAATTACGGATTACGAAAAATTAAAACAACTTATTGACTTAGGAATTATAGTTGAATCCGGCGGACATTCGGATGAATTTTTAAAAGACACTGATTTAGCAATAACAAGTCCCGGAATTCCTCCATATAGCGAAATTATCACTAAATTAAAAGAAAATAATGTTGAAATAATTTCTGAACTTGAATTTGCTTATTCGCAAACAAAAATTCCGTTTGTCGTAATAACCGGAACTAACGGGAAAACAACAACTACAGCACTTACAAATCATATTTTTCAAAAGAAATTCAAATCGGCAGAATGCGGAAATATCGGTTTTCCGCCAAGTAATCTGGTTGACGATGATTTAGATTATTTTATATGTGAAGCAAGTTCTTACCAGTTGGAATTTACAAAAACATTAAAACCTGAAATTGCAGTATGGACTAATTTTACACCTGATCATATTGATTGGCACGGCGGATTGGAAAATTATTTCAAAGCTAAAGCAAAAATTTTTACCGGAACACAAAAAGCTAAATATTGTGTTCTTAATGCAAAAGATAATAAATTGAAAGAATTTTCATCTGATTTTGGAACCGAATTATTTATGTTCGGAAAAGATATCGGAAAAAATTGTTGTTATCATGATGAAAATTCAATTTTTTATAAACAAAACGGGCAAACTGAAGAAATAATCAAACTTTGCGAATGTACACTTATCGGAGAACATAATTATCAAAATATCGAATGTGCGATAATTTGTGCAAAATTGGCAGGAATTGAAAATGAAAAAATCCGTCAGGCAATTATGGAATTCAAAGCACCTGACCACAGATTACAAAAAATTACAACCATAGGAAAAACTACATTCTATAATGATTCAAAAGCAACAAATCCTGAAGCATCCATTGTTGCAATTGATTCTTTTAGTAATGTTGACGTTGCTTTAATTGCAGGCGGTCGGGACAAAAATACTGATTTATCCGAATTTTGTGAATCAGTTAAAAAACATATAAAAACAGTTATTTTAATCGGAGAAGCAACCGAAAGATTTGAACACGATTTAAAAAAATCAGGATTTAACAATATTATTAAAGAAGAAACAATGGAATCTGCAATAGATAAAGGTATTGAATTAAATCCTGATGTTGTATTATTATCACCGGCTTGTGCAAGCTTTGATATGTTTAACAGTTACGAACACAGAGGAGAAGTTTTCAAAGATTATGTCCTATCAAGAAGATAATCAACAGTTTCGCTCCGTCAGAATGAAAAGAAAAAGACTGCGAAAAAAAGAAAATAATTATATTTTAGCCGAACCGGATAAACCGTTAATAATTATTGTTGCTTTTCTGGTAATTATAGGATTTTTGGCAATATTTTCCGCAACCGCCCCAAAATGCATGAGAGAAGGAATATTTTTAGGATCTTTTCTTATAAAGCAAATCATATATTCAGTAGCAGGATTTGCGGCAATGATATTTTTTATAAAATTTGATTACAAAAAACTTGCTAAATTTAATGTACCGGTTTTTTGGACAGTTTTCGGGCTGTTATTTTTAGTTCAATTTACACCGTTAGGGGTGAATGTTAACGGGGCGCAAAGGTGGATAAATCTTGGATTTATACAACTTCAACCCTCCGAACTTACTAAACCGCTTTTTTGTATGATGTTAGCGTCTGCATTCAAAGACGGTGCTAAAATTTTGGATTTAAAAACAGTATTAAGAACATATCTGCCGTTGGTAATAATATTACTTTTAATATTAAAACAGCCGAATTTAAGTATGGCAGCGATATTGAGTTTTACAGGATTGTGTATGTTTATTGCGGCAAAAGGCTCCTTGGCATTTGTAGGGTCAATTGCCGGAATCGCGGGAGTCGGCATTTTATCAATGCTGCCAAAACTTTTACACGGATATCAAATGGATAGAATTACCGTTTGGCTAAATCCTGGGTCTGACGCATTAGGAAAAGGTTATAACATTATCCAATCTCTAATTGCATTTGCCTCAGGCGGATTTAGCGGAACAGGATACGGCGGATCTATTCAAAAACTTGCTTATCTGCCTGAATGTCACACCGATTTCATTTTTGCAATTATAGCCGAAGAATTTGGATTTTTGGGATGTTTATTTATAATTGGTTTATTTGTGGCGTTAGTTCACAGAGGTTTAAGAATATCAAAACGCTGTTTTGATATGTACGGAAAGCTTTTGGCCTTGGGAATAACAATAGTTTTCGGATTTCAAGCATTTTTAAATATGGCAGTTGCAAGTTCATTATTTCCTGTAACCGGTGTAACTTTACCTTTTATAAGTTACGGCGGAACTTCAATTATTGTTTCGCTTGCGATGGTAGGAATTCTGTTAAACATTTCAAGACAGAGGATTAAGAAAATAAACGCTGAAGAAGGAGAAGTAAATCCTAATGACATATAGAAAATATTTTATAACAGGAGGAGGAACAGGAGGACATATTTATCCTGCAATTGCAATTGCAGACAGACTTTTGGAACTTGACGAAGAATCTAAAATATTTTATGTCGGGAATCCTTGCAATATGGAATATGAAATTACTAAAGATAAAAATTATGAATTTTTAGGCGTAAAATCTTCAGGAATGCCGAGAGGGGCAAAAGTTTCTCTCATAAAATGGGGATTTGAAATGTTTTTTGCATTTTTGGTTTGTGTTTATTACGTTTTCAAATACAGACCTGATGTGATTTTTGGAACGGGAGGTTATGTATCTGCACCGACAATTTTGGCAGGAATTTTTACAAGAACACCGGTTGTCATGCACGATTGCGATGCTAATCCCGGACTTGTTACAAGAAAAATAGGAAGATTCGCGAATTTCATTTCATTAGCATTTGACGGTGCGTGCGATAAAATCCCAAACAAAAATTGCAAGGTTTTTGGCAACCCCATAAGAAATGAGTTTTCAACTCTTGATAAAATTTCAGCAAGGAAAATTTTAGATATTGATTTGGAAAAACTGACAATTTGCATTATGGGCGGATCTTTGGGCGCAAAAAAAATCAATACATCCGCTGTAAAAATCCTAAAAACTTTGAGTAATGATTTAAATTGCCAAATTATTTTTCAGACCGGAAAGAAAAATTTTGATGAATGCATAAAGGAATTAAAAGAAATTTACCCCGAATTTGAAAATGATAAAAATATAATTATTCGCCCGTATTTTGATAACATGCCGGTAGTGTTAAAAAGTTCTGATATTGTAGTTTCACGCTCGGGCTCTTTAAGTATTTCCGAAATCTGCGCAAGCGATTGTGCGCCGATATTTATTCCTTATCCTTATGCAGCTTCAGACCATCAAAGGAAAAATGCAAAATTCATGGAACAAAATAACGCAGGACTTTATTTGGAAGATTCTGACACAACTGCTCAGACTCTTTTATCGAAAATAAATGAGTTAAAAGAAGACAAAAATAAATTTGAAAACATTAAAAAGTCCTGTCAATCAATGGCAAAATTTGACGCCTGCGAAAATATAATAAACAAAATTAATGAAGTTATAAATAAAAATTACGTTTATATATAATCCAAATCTACTTTTCAATATCAGAGCGTTTTTTATCACTTTTTGTGATAATTAATTTATATTGAAATGAAAAATTACAAAATATCGAGCGGATCAACATCAATTGCAAGTCGAATATCTTTTGGAACGGTAATTTTTGACAAAAAACTTGAAACAAATTCGTGACCTTTTTGGCTCATTTTATTTTTAATAATAATTTGAAATCTGAAATAATTATTTATGCGCTCAATTACACAAGCTGTCGGGCCAAGAACATCAATACTTTCACCGTAATTAAATTTCTCAATCATGGTACAAAGCCTTAAAGCAATTTCTTGTGCGGATTTTTCGGCGCGAAACTTGTTTTGTGAACTTGTTATTATTCTTATAATTTGGCTAAAAGGCGGGTATTCAAATTCTGCACGGGAAGAAATTTCTGTTTTATAAAATTCTTCATAATTTTGGGATTTAGCACTTTCTAATGCGTAGTATTCAGGATTGTATGTTTGAAAAAATACCTGACCGTTAAATTCGCCTCTGCCTGCTCTTCCGGCAACTTGGGTTAATAACTGAAATCCGCGCTCTGAGGCACGATAATCCGGAAGATTAAAACTTGCATCCGCGCTGATAACACCAACCAAAGTAACATTAGGATTATCCAATCCCTTTGCTATCATTTGAGTTCCGACTAAAATATCAATTTCGCCTTTTTGGAAACTATCTAAAAGTCTTATGTGCTCGCCCTTTTTAACCATAACATCACTATCAACTCGAGCTATTTTATAACCTTGAAAAAGTTCTTCAATATATTCTTCTATTTTTTGAGTTCCCGTACCGGAATTTTTTAACGCATCACATCCGCAATTCGGGCAAACATCGGGAAAATATTCAAAGTGATTGCAATAATGACATTTCAAAACATGATCTTTTGCATGCCAAATCATCGGAATTGCGCAATTCGGACATTCTATAACATGTCCGCAGCCTTGACACTGAGTATAAGTGGAATATCCTCTGCGGTTTATTAATAAAATTACCTGCTGATTTTTATCCAAAGCGTCTTTTATTGCCAATTGCAAAGGCATTGAAATCATCCGTTTATACGCTGCCTGTCCGTATTGCTGCATATTTATAACAGTAACCGGCGCAATTTTTGCATTGTTATAACGTTTTAGCATTTTAAATAAATTTCCGGAATTTTTTGCTTCATAATAACTTGAAATATCCGGTGTTGCAGATCCTAATATTAGCGGACAATTATTTAATTCAGATAATTTTTCGGCAACCAATCTCGCATCATATCTTGGCGCAGGAGAAGTTTGCTTATAAGCGCTTTCATGTTCTTCATCTATTATTATCAATCCTATGTTTTGCAAAGGCGCAAATACAGCAGATCTTGCACCGGCAAGAATTTTTATTTCATTTTTATAAAGTTTTTGCCATACATCATACCGCTCGCCTTCAGAAATACTTGAATGCCAAATTCCGACATCTTTTGTTCCGAATTTTTTTGCTAATCTTTTGGTCAATTGAGATGCCAAAGCTATTTCAGGCGCTAAAAATAATACATTTTTCCCTGATTTAACCGTATCATCAATAAGTTTAAAATAAACTTCTGTTTTCCCGCTTGCCGTAACCCCGTGAATTAAAATTTTCGGGTTATCTTCCCGTTTAATTTTTTCCTTAATCCCTTGATAAACTTCGTTTTGCAAAGGTGAAAGTTCGTATAGATTTTCTGTTTTATCAATGTTTAAAATATCAAGCGGATTTCTGTAAATTTCTTCTTCAGTAATATTTACGCACCCCAAAGCTTGAAGTTTTTTCATTGTTGCACGGGTTGTTTTGGCAAATTTTTCAAAATCAACAAGACTCATTTTCCCGCGAAATTTTAATTTTTCCAAAACTTCCAACTGCCTTTTTGTCGCACCAAAATCCCTAACATATTCAACACACAACTCAGTTTTTAAAGTTTTTTCAATAAGTTTAAGAGGAATTGCCGCATTCAATACTGTTATTAAATCAGTGCAGTAATAATTTGCAACCCATTCAAGCAATTTTAAGTATTCGGATGTAAAAAGCGGTTTTTCTTCAACAATTTTTATTATATTTTTAGCTTTAATTCCTTCGGGCATATAATTTGAAAACCCCACACAAAAAGCATTTACAGCCCCCTGACGTCCAAAAGGAACTAACAATGCCTGCCCGATTTTAATTCTAGATTTCATAAATTCAGGAATTGCATAACTAAAAGTTCTTACACCCAAAGCCTTTATATTTACAAGGCAGACAGCATAAGAAAAATTTTCCGTAGAATCAGTTTTATCGGAAGTTTTTTTCTTTAAAGTAAGTTTTCTCTCAAATAATTTGTTCTGAATTACATCTGCCATTGATGTAATTATAGTATAAAA
>CAMNNA010000005.1 GCA_946545285.1 uncultured cyanobacterium
CATTTACCCCGCCTGCCATAAATTCACTTTCAATAAATGAAATATAGTATCTTGGCGGAATTATCATAGTTAAGTATTGGAAAAACACAGGCATTGAATTTATCGGAAATAGTAACCCCGATAGCATCAGAGCAGGCATAAATCCCAGACTTATTGAAACCATACTTGCCATAAATTGATTTTTTAGGGCAGTTGAAATCATTAAACCAATACCAAGTGATGTAAACAAGAAAATTCCGCTTATTAAGAAAAACATAAAATAACTACCCCGAAACGGCACTTGAAATATGCAAACAGCAAGGAACATATTAAATGCTGTTGATAACATTCCCAAAACAAAATACGGGATGTATTTGCCAAGCACAATATGAATTGCTTTGACTTTTGTACTTAATAATGCCTCCATTGTTCCTCTTTCCCACTCACGTGCAATAACAAGAGAAGTAAGCAATATTCCGATTAAAGTCATCGTAATTGCTATAGACCCGGGGACAATAAAATAATGAGAGTTCAAATCAGGATTATACCATGTCCTGTTTTCTATATTAATTAGAGGTTGGGGGAAATGCATTTTATACTTACTTGTGATTAGCCATTGATTAGTAATCATATTGGCATAACTTTGAACATAGTTTGCGCTATTAACTTCACTACCATCTGTTATAACAAGTAAACTCGCCCTATCATTTACCCCATTTACCCCATTTACCCCTTGCCCTCTTGATAATTTTGACGAAAAATCGTTTGGAATAATTACAGCCCCTTTTATTTTAGAACTTAAAACAGCAGTTTTAATATCTTCCATATTATCAAAATTTATGGAATTAACGTACTTGCTATGACCGAAAGATTTGACTAATGTAGCAACTTCCGGCGAGTTATCATCATTTTTTATTCCAAGGGTAATTTTTACTGAATCGAGATTTATTCCGTACATATAAATCGTAATTGATATAATTGGCAAAATAAAAGCAATAACAATACTTGACGGATCTCTCAATATCTGTTTTATTTCTTTTTTAATTAAGGCTAATAGGATTTTCATACTAATTTACCCCTCGCTTTCCTTAATTAACGTAATGAATGTTTCTTCCATCGTTACGTCATTCTGAGCGAAGCGAAGAATCTCATCATTTGTATGAGATCCTTCGGGCTTTGCCCTCAGGATGACAGAAGCGGCTTTTTGCTTCAATTCTGCAGGTGTACCCACTGCAATAGTTTCACCTTTATAAAAAAGAGAAATCCTGTCGCAATATTCAGCTTCATCCATAAAATGGGTTGTAACCATTATTGTTACACCTTTTTTGGCTAATGATGTTATATGATTCCAAAAATCACGTCTTGTCAATACATCAACACCGGATGTGGGTTCATCTAAAAACAAAACAGGAGGGTTATGAATTAACGCTGCCGCCATTGAAAGTCTTTGTTTTAAGCCAAGCGGCAGTTCTTCTGCCTTTGAATTTTCATATTCTTTTAGTCCAAAAACTTCAATTACTTCATTAACCTTTTCTTCTTTTTTTAGCATGCTTATTCCATAGGCAAGAGCAAAAAAATCTAAGTTTTCGCGAACGGTTAAACTCCCGTATAGAGAAAATTTTTGTGCCATATATCCTAAATTTGCTCTTGCACGCTCGGGATTTTTCTTTATATCAATACCCATAATTCTTGCGGTACCTGATGTCGGGCGAGCAAGTCCGCACATCATTTTAAATGATGTTGATTTTCCTGCTCCGTTTGGTCCTAAAAGCCCAAAAATTTCACCTTTTTTTATTTTGAAGGTGTTATTTTTTACCGCATAAAAATTACCGTATCTTTTTTCTAAATTATCCGCTTCAACTGAGTAAAGGGTTTCTGTTATTTCACCCCTCCCTACCCCTCCCCGTCCGGGGCGGGAATTGGATTGTGCTCCTTCCCCTGATGGGGAAGGTTGGGATGGGGTGATTTTATTAAGTTCCTTATATTCGTAGTTTTTCGCAATTAAGGATTCTTCTTTATTATAACCGCCCATTAAGTCAATAACTTTATTTTCAAACTCTTGCGGAGTCGGGGCAAGGTCGTGAGGTTTCCCTTCATAAATAACCCTACCTTTGTCTATAACAACCGCCGTATCAAAGCTGTGAGCCTCATCTAAATAAGCTGTTGACCACAAAACCGTTGTTTCAGGGTTTATCATTTCTCGGACCATTTTCATTAAATCTCTGCGAGATATAGGATCAACTCCGACAGATGGTTCATCTAAAAGTAAAAATTCGGGATTTCCAAGTAAAGTACAAGCAAGTCCTAGTTTTTGTTTCATACCGCCTGATAATGCCCCTGCAAGTCTTTCCTGAAAGGGTGCAAGAGTTGTAAATTCCAACATCTTATCAAAATCGTGTGCAACACCTTTTAAATCAGCATACAATTTTAAATTTTCCAGAACAGTTAAATCTTCATATAAACCAAATTTTTGAGGCATATAGCCAAGGGGTAAATGTATTTTACCGTCCTTAGTATAACCTTCAAGTAATTTGTCTTTTTCAGTGACAGGATTAAAACCTAGCACATTTATTTCACCAACATTAGGCAACAATAAACCGATTATTGTTCTTAATAGAGTGGTTTTACCGGCTCCATCAGCTCCAATTAAACCTGTAATTTTACCTTTTTCTATATTTAACGACAGATCATCAATAGCAACGGTAGAGCCAAAATTTTTAGTTAAATTCTTGATTGTTACCGCGTACATGGGCTAATTCCCTTCACCCCTTTGAGGATAGGGATTTGGTGAAGGGTTATCATTTAACCCTAAATCCACTTTTATTGTTACAGGCATTCCCTGTCTTAGAAATTCATCTGTATCATAAATATAGACTCTTATTCGATATACTAAATCAGTTCTTGTATCCGTTGATTGAACAGTTTTAGGAGTAAACTCAGCAACCGGTGAAATATACCCGATTTGTCCTTTGTACTCTCTTTTCTTACCTGTGTTTGGATCAATAGTATCAGTATATACATTTACCCCCTGTCCGTATTTAATATTGCCCAAATCTGTTTCATTAACATAGGCTCTAACCCAAACAGGATTAGTTTTTGCCATTGTATAAACGCTCTGGCCTTTTTGAACATTACTTCCCGGTTCAACGACACGAACCATAATAGTTCCATCTTCGGGCGCATATAGTTTTGTATATTTTAATTGATTACTTAAATAATCTTTGTTCGCAATTGCTGCTTTATAATCTGCATTTGCCTTATTTTGTGCGTTATATAATGATTCGACTTCTTGTTTGGAAACTGTATCATCAACTCCTAAAGGAGCGTATCTGTTATATTTATCGGTTGCATCTTTTTGTATTGCAATTGTTCTTTCTACTTCTGCTTCTGCTTTTTTAAAATTTGCATCATAATCTGATTCATCCATAACTGCAATTAATTCACCTTTTTTGACTGTGTCCCCTTCTTCTTTTAAGAGTTTTGAAACCAAACCGGGAACTTGAAAAGACAAATCAACCTGCCTTATTTCAATATTACCAAATAATGTTAATTCATTTGATGTATCTTTTTTATTAGCTTTATAGAAATAAATACAAAGTCCTGCAATTAAAATTATTAAAACTAATGCTATAATCTTTTTCTTCATTTTTTCTCCTTTTTGAACAATTTTTGTATGTTTCGATAAATTTACGCTTAGAGTTTACCTCCAACGGTTTTATATAGTGTGTAATAATTAACTAACTTTTGAGTTTTTGCTTTCGTTAAATCCATATCTTTATTAATATATTGGTTTTCAGAATTGATGTATTGTGTTTTTGAAATAACCCCACGATTTAACATTTTTTCTGCATTATGCAAATTTTGGGTTTCCAAATTTAATTTTTCATTTACCCCATTTTCAATTTCCGTATCGTGTTTTATAATACAAAGTGAAGTATTAACTTCCTTTACGGCATCTAAATCGACTTGTCTGTACTGTTCAAAAAGTTCTTCATATTTTGCTTTTTGGAATTTTAAATTGGCAATTTTTCTACCGCCTGTGAATATATCTTGCGTTGCACCTGCAAGCAGTGCGGCAAGAGAAGATTCCCAGGAGAAAAATGTCCCCGGAGCGATTGTATTAAATGCCCAAATGCCGGTTATATTAAACCTCGGCAGAAATTCTTTTCTTGCGACACGAATATCTATTTTTGCTTTTTCCAATGCCATTTCAGCTCTTTTAACATCAGGTCTTGAGAATATAATATCAGACTCTATTTCGCTTGGAATTAGTGCATTGTATTCAAAATCATCTATATTTCCACGTGAAATGTCAGAATTAATCGTTTCCACATTTACCCCGCGACCTATCAAAACCGCAAATTGCATTAAAAGAACTTCTCGTTGTTTAATAAGATTTTCCAGTGTTATATTTGCTTGTTCAACATTAGTTTTAGAGTTGTTTAATTCGGTTGTGTTTATAACACCGCGAGCGAATTTTTTGTTATCATCATTTAAAATTTGATTATAATTATTAACGATTTTTTCTTGTTTGTCTATAAGTTTGTCATATTCTAAAATATTTGTATAAACCGCTGCAACATCTGATAATAGCGCTAAATATGCACTTTGCTCATCAAATTTACTCATTTCATAAGTCTTTTTAACACTCTTTGTTTTATCCCTGTTTTTTAGAAGAAAATCAGCCTCATAGTTTGCCATAAAAGGTAATACAAAAGCATTTTTGCTCACCCTCAAATTTGGATTAAATTTTGGAGAATGAATTCCTAAATAACTTGCGGCAACACTAAAACTCGGTAATTCGTTTGCAAACTGAGATTTTACACTCTGCCTGTATTCTTCCACCCTTATTGTTGCTTGTTTTGCATTGTGGTTATTATCTATCGCTTCATTAACATATTGTAACAAATAGTCATCATTAAAACGAGAGAAAAACTCTACATTCAAATCTTTTCTATCAACTGCAAAACAGGGAGAAATTATTAAATTCATGAGAAATATTAGTCCTACTATAATTTTCTTATTCATTTATCGCTCCAGCTTTCATTAAAAGTTCTTGTATATAAATCCAAGTATTATTTTAATTATAACTTTAAATATTTTAATAAGATAATCAATTATTTGATTTTTGTCAAACTCTGCATTCACTTTTTTTCAATACCATTGTCAATATACAAAGATTTAATTTTTTTCATCAAATAATTATTGAATCAACTATTCAAAATCATCGAACTTGCAATTATTTTAAAACCGATATCATATAGTAAAAAAATAAATTTTCTCCATTTACACTCTCGGATTACTAGGCTCTCGGGTGGGTGTGATCATAAACTTCTTTCATATGTTGGGTTGATATATGAGTGTAAATTTGGGTATTTGAAATACTTGCATGCCCCAACAGTTCTTGTACGACCCTTAAATCTGCGCCGTTTTCAATCAAATGAGTCGCAAAACTGTGCCTAAACATGTGGGGAGTTACATGCTTTGGTAATTGAATTTTTTTAGTTATATCATTAATTACATTACGTATCATTTTGGTTTGAAGCCGGTATCCGGTTTTGTTGATAAAAACAGGAGTTGAGTCGTTGATTGGCGGTAAATCATAACCTTTTGCAATAAGCGGTCTTGCGTAATCAATGTATGATTGCAGATATTTTTTTGCTCGATCAGTTATTAAAATTATTCTTTCCTTTGAACCTTTACCAAAAACGGTAATTTCATTATTTTCTAAATTTAAATTTCCAAAATTTAGTCCGCTTAGTTCTGAAACTCTCATTCCTCCTGCCCATAGAAGTTCTAATATTGCTCTGTTTCTATAGCCTGACGGTGTACTTATATCTATACTGCTTAATATTTCTTCAATCTCATCTGTTGAGAGGAATTTTGGTAATGGTTTCGGTCGTTTGGGGGATATTAAGTTTTGTGCCGGATTTGAATCAATTTTTTGCTCTCTGCTGAGGTATTTGTAATAGGTCCGAAGTGACGCTATTTTGCGGGCTAAGGTCGTTTTTTTGTAGTTAAATTTTTGCATGAAATGAAGATAATTTCGCATAATATCAAGGTTTACGTCATTTGAGCTGCGATTATCTAACCAGATTAAATAGCTTAAAATGTCGGCGCAGTAAGCTTTTGCGGTATGCTGTGAGAAGTTCTTTTCCACTATTAAATATGACTTAAAACCCTCTAAATTTTGTTTCGATTCTTCATTTAAACCCATGTTTTAACCTATTGCCTTTTTTACATTAATATTATACAATAATTTTGTAAGATTTAGAATAGTTTAAGCTATAAAGGTTAGGAGAAAACAATGAATTGTAAAAAATTATTAGTCACATCAATGATTTTAACATCTTGTGTTCTTTGTGCACCTCAGTCATTTTCTGCAGAACCTATCAAGGCTCAAGTATCAAAAAATTATGTTGATATTAGCAGAATGATTGAATACAACAACTACAGCGACGCTGATGCGAAGTTGAAAGAGATTTTGACAAAGAATCCGAACGATTTGGATGCAAAAGCACTTCAACTTATGTCATTTGCTAAACAATGGAAGTTGGCTCCGGCACAATCTGAACTCGATCAATTACTCAAAAAGTATCCAAACAATCCGCAGTTACACTATGCGCAGGGTTTGGTATATTTGATGAGAGAAACTTCATCTGACGTTGAATATATTAAAAATATTCAGAATTTGTCTAACGCTGCAATACAGGAATTTGTTACTGCAGTCGGTCTAGATAGTACATATTACCAAGCATACAATGCTATGGGTGTTGCAACTTTAAAATTAGGTAACAAAAAAGATGCACAAGATTTATTTAATGTTGCATTAAAAATCAATCCTAATTTTGCCCCTGCATATGACAATTTAGGTAATATTGCTATGCTTGACGGCGATTTAGACGGTGCTGAAAAATATTATTTACAATCAATTAAATGCAACTCTCACAACCCGACTTCTATGTATCATATGGGGCAGGTTGAATCTCGCAGAGGGGATTATACAAAAGCATTGACTTGGTTAAACCACTCACTTCATATTAATCCAAATTCATCTCCAGGGTGGAATTTACAAGGTGAGTTATACTTAAAACAAGGTAACCAAGCTGCAGCTATTAATTCATTCAAAAAAGCTATCAAGGTTAAACCTGAAAACATTCGTCCATATATCAACTTAGCAAGTGTTTATGAAAGAAGATCTGACCATGAATTTGCTATGGAAGAATTAAAAACAGCTATTGTTTTGAATCCTAATTATAAAGACGGTATTTTCAGAGTTGCCAATATGTCATTGGAAACTAAAAAATACCAGCAAGCTCTTGAATATTACTCAAGACTTTTGGGTGATGAAAAATATAACAACAGCGCAATAATAGGTTTAGCTAATACTTATTACGAAATGGCTAAAGATACTGCGGATTCAAGAGATTACACAACTAACAAAGATGTTTATCTTGCTTATGATTACGTAAATGAGGCTATTCAAAGAACTCCTAATGATTTGAAGCTTCACTTGGCAAAAATCAAATTGGGTAAGTTAACTCACCAAATGGAATTGACTAATGATAACCTTAATTATATTGTTCAATCAGCATCTGACAGTTTGATGGATACTGTAATCAAAGGTGAAGCATATTTATCGTTAGGAAGAGAAAGTGATGCTGTTTATACATTTGAAAACGCAATTAATTTTGCAAACAGCATTGATGATGAATTATATTTATCAGAAATTCTTGTTCAACATAAACAATTCAGAACTGCAAGAAAAGCATTACAAAAAGTTCTTGAATCAGATCCTGATAACAGAATTGCATTAAACGGTATTCATTATATCAATTTATGCGAAATGAAATCAAACGAATTCTTTGAAATTGCCCTAAGACAATACAAAGAAGGAAACTTCGCATCTACAATTGAATACTGCAACAGAGCAATTGACTTCTATCACAATGCTCCTTCAATTGCAAAATTGAAAGCTCAAGCTTATGAAGCAGAACAAAACTATGAAGGTGCGGTTAAATATTATACTCAATATTTATCACTTGCTCCAAATGCTTCGGATAAAGCAGCAGTTGAACAACGTATAAACGTATTCAAACAAAAAATGTAATTATACAAAAGGCATCGAAAACTTTTGATTTCGATGCCTTTTTTTATAAATTTAGGGATATATGAAAAAATTTGATATCAGAAGAACATTTGAAATTTTTTTAGCAGAGCCTCTTAGTATTTTGACTGAGGGGTTGTTTCAAATAGTGAATATAAATACCCCGAATGTATTTGAAAAATCTTTTAATATTGATTTTATGAATAATAAAACCCAGTTAACACTTGTTAATAACGATAAAATGTATAATTTATTCCAAACCGTAATGTATAAAAAGCGTGTTCGCGAAGCCCGCCAAAAAGCATTATCTAAATAATGTTTATTCCGCTTTAATACAAAATGCTTCAATTAATTCTATGTCTCTTCTATTTGAGGTATTCCAGTATGTATAGTCCGGATAATAGCTCCAATATTCAGCATTTCCGCTACTGTTGCTCTCTGAGTCTGCCCATAGTACAAAATTGTATCTTCGTTTAAATCCGTAGGTAATTGATGCATTGTTGATTTCTTCAAGTTTCTTTGGTTCAAATGTTGTTCTGTTCAACCAACCGGTTTTTTTTACTTCTTGACCGTATATATTTGTAGCGATGTAGTGTAGCATGTTAATATCAGGTAATTTTTTGTTTTCTTTTGCGCATGCAATACTTGCTGCCAACCAGTAATCGGCTTCGGGATGGGAACATTTTTTTAATGCCGGAATATGGTATTCTTTACCTTCTTCTTCATATATTCCGTTATTATTTAAAATGCTTTGACAGGCTCCTGCAGCGGTGCGGGCTTCATCTAGTGTTGGGGTAAACGGTGCTGTTACCATACAAACAGCATTTTCATCTTCTCCAATTTTATAAATACATTCTGATACGCTTGCATTTCGCATTGAAATTATGTCTTTACCCATGGTGTTTGGCCCATTTTTTCCGTTATAGTCAAAAAAACCATCAAGGCATAACGAGTAATCTTTAAGAGGTATAAGAGGATCTTCAATGCAATTTTTTCGCAGTGAAACAATATATGATGTTCCGTCTATTGTCATGAATGCTGCTGGGGGGAAGTATTCACCGCTTAAATTAATTTTTCCCGGCGTTTTGATATCCTTTATATTTATTGTGTTATTATCATATTTTATTTCGTCATAATAAAAGCAATTTGAAATATTATTTGTGTCGCATATTAAGCTTATTTTAAAATGTTTTGACAGTCCTTGTAAAAATTCGTACGTACTTCGATAGTCTGTTTTTGCAAGTCCATTATCGTGATAATTATATAAATTTAAGCCTTCAATAAATTTCGATTTTAAGACTCTTATTTTTTTATCCTTTATAATTGTATTTATTTTTATGAATAATGAATGTATTGTCAGTGTTGCGATAAGCCCTACTACCCCTAAAACTATTAATGTTTCAGCTAATGTAAAACCGTTATTTTTCATAATAACTTTCTCCTATGTGCGGTATTAATCACTTAATAATCATATTATACACATATAGTTTAATTATGCAAGATGTTGAAAAATATCAAAAACGATTGGCAATGAATATAAAAATTTTGCGTAAGAAAAAAAAATATTCTCAGCAAAGACTTGCGGTACTTGTTGACAGAACAAGAGAGCATATAAACAGATTGGAAACCGGAAAGGAAACTGTTGGTTTTACTACTTTTATAAAACTTGCTGAGGTATTTAATATAACCTTAGATGAACTTGCGGGTTTTGAAAAATCTGATTAATTTTATTTTTTTGGAAATACAGCATATTTTTTCAATTTGATTTCAAAATTTGAATTAGCAGGAATTGTAAAGTTTCCACCTTTTTTAGTTAGTCCGGTAATTGGGGATGCGGCGGCTAAAACAGTATAACCAACCGCTCCGGTCGCTGTTGGTAAGATTGATAATACTGCTCCTATTGGGTTTGTTGACATTTTTGAAGATACTGATCGGCATTTTTTATAAAAGTTTTCACCTTTTTGATATTGGGCGGAAACTCCTTTTAGATATGCTCTGTTTCCCTTTATATTATTAAAAAATATCCTTTTACCGTTTGCTTTTGTAATTTTTCCGTCAATTTTAACGTTTTGACCGTTGTATTTTATTGATGTTATGTCTATTTTTACCAACGCACCGTTGCCTGTTTTTTGCCCCAGATGTATATCTTTTATGATTCCGTTAATTGTTGTTCCCGATGGAATTGTAAGATATTTTTTATAAACAGGTGATGTTGTTGTAAATGAAACGTTCGAACCTTTTGCAAGCCATGGATTAATTTTTACATTTGATTTTACTTGAAATTTTGTAAATCTGCTTATTTTAATCCCTTCATCCTCATTCACAACAATAATATTTGGTACAGTATTTGTTTCAAAATTCAAATTCAATTTTGGAGGATGAACAGTAGATTTTGTTTTTAAAGTGGAAGGTTGCACTGATGGCAGTGGAGGTAAGACATCTTCATTCAGTTTATTAGAATTGTATTTTGCTCTGATTTGCGCATCTACTGAAGTATCAAATTCCAATGCGTAAACGGAATTTACCAAAAATAACATCAAAAATATAACAATAAAAATCTTTGACGAACTGTTAATCATCTGTTGTTCACCATTTACAAATTATTTAACGCATCATTAATCGCTTTAGCAGCCTTTTTCCCTGCTCCCATAGCATTTATCGCATTTGATTCGCCGACAGGAGCCACATCACCGCCTGCGTACACCAAAGGGATATTTGTTTGTCTGGTTTCAGAATCTACTATTATGTAGCCTTTTTTATCAGTTTCAAGATTTAAACCGTCAGCAATTGCTGATTTTTGAATAATAGGATTCGGATTGGTTCCGAGAGCAACAATTACTGTATCAACATCAACTGTTATAAATTCTCCTGTGCCAACAGGACGTCTTCTTCCTGATTCGTCAGGTTCTCCAAGCTCCATAACCTCAAACTTCATCCCGTTTACGTATCCGTCTTTTTCAAATATTTCAACAGGGGCGTGAAGAAATTTAAAAATTACCCCTTCTTCTTTTGCGTGTCTTATTTCTTCCAACCTTGCAGGAAGTTCTTTTTCTGTTCTTCTGTAGATTATGTAAACCTCACTAAAGCCGACCCTAACAGCTGTTCTTGCAGCATCCATTGCAACGTTCCCGCCTCCTATTACGGCAACTTTTTTCCCGACATTTAGCGGAGTAACAGAATCAGTTTTCCACGCCCCCATAAGATTTACCCTTGTTAAAAATTCATTTGCCGAATACACTCCGTTTAAATTTTCGCCTTTAATATTCATCATTTTAGGTAAACCTGCGCCGGAAGATATAAATATTGCGTCAAATCCGTCTTGTTTTAGCTGGTTTAGAGTAATTGATTTTCCGATTATTACATTAGTTTTAAATTTAACCCCCATTTCTTCAAGGTTTTTAATCTCACGGTCTAAAAATTTTCTTGGAAGTCTAAAAGGGGGAATTCCATATCTTAATACCCCGCCTAATTTATGCAAAGCCTCGAATACAACTACTTCGTGACCGGCTTTTCTTAAATCTGCGGCAGCCGTAATTCCTGCACATCCTGAACCGACAACGGCAACTTTTTTCCCGCTTGGGATGATTTCAACTTTTTCAGCTTTTGTGTTATCGCCGACATATCTTTCTAACGCACCGATTGCTACAGGCTCTCCTTTTATACCCAAAATGCAGTTGCCTTCACATTGTCTTTCTTGTGGACAAACCCGACCGCAAACCGACGGAAGCATACTTGTTTGTCGGATAATTTCACCGGCTTTATCTAAATTTCCGTCTTTCAATGCTTTAATAAAATCAGGAATTCTAATATTTACAGGACATCCTTGAACGCATCTTGGATTTTTGCAATTTAAACATCTGGAAACTTCAAGTTCCATTTGTTCTTTGGTAAAATTGCTTTCTACCGCATCAAAATTTGATCTTCTTTCTATTTTATCTTGTTCTTTTACTTTTTGTCTTTCTAATACCATATATTTTCCTTTTGTATTAATTATAATCATATATTATTTATTGTGCAACAGAATTTTGAGAATCAACAAAATATTCATGTCCGTTTTCAGATATAAAAGCTGTTAACGGGGCATTGGAATACTTCCCGCATCCGGTATCTATACATATTTTATCTTCCCAAATTCTGGGTTGTTCAAATTCTGTGTGTCCAAATATTATTTTTTGTTTTAAATCGTGCGGATAATCAAAAAAACTGTTTCTTATGTATACCATATCTGACAAATTCTGTTTTTCCAACGGAATACCTTTTCTCAATCCTGCATGAATAAATAAATATTTATCAGTTAAGTAATAAGGTTTTAGAGAATTAAAAAATTTACCATGTATTTTAAAAATATTTTCATAAGACCCGTAACTTTCTATTGTTTCAACTCCGCCATAGTGTAAAAATATTTGTTTATAATAATCATCTGTTTGCGAATGAAGAAGAGCATACTCGTGTGAGCCGATTAAATACTCGCATTCACAGGACTTTTTCAAATCAATGATTTTATCGACAACCTGTTTTGACTTTTTCCCTCGATCTATATAATCACCCATAAAAATAATTTTATCTTGCGGGGTAATTTTTATTTTATCCAATAGAAAACAAAGTTTTTCGTATTCTCCATGAATATCGGTTATTCCTATCAACCTGCCCATATGAACATTTTAGTACAAATATAAAAAAAACACCGAAGTTTTTCATTTAAAACTTCGGTGTTTAAATATTATTTAAAAACTATTTTATTATTTTAACAAGTTCTTGTGTAATATCTTTACCACCGTATAACACTACACCTTTTGTCAAAACAACATCATAACCGTCAGCTTTAGCTTTGTCAGTTATTTGTTTTGAAATTGAATTGTCAATAGTTTGAAGTTTTTGCGCATAAGCTTTATCCATTTTTTCTTTTTTAGAAATTAATTCTTTATTATATTTTTCTTCTGCTGCCTTTTTCTTACTTGCATCTGTAATTGATGCTACATCTTTTCTAGCTTTTTCAACAAATTTAACAATTTCTTGTGCTTGTGTTTGTTGTTCTTTTTTCAATGCTTGAACTTGTGCTGATGCGTTTACAACTTGTGCAACATCAACTACTGCAATACCTTCAGCATTAGCGGTGCTAACTCCTAATCCTAAGCACAATGTAAGTGCGGATACTAAAAATAATTTTTTGCTCATGTAAATTTCTCCTTTTAAAAACTCCACTTAATACTAGCATAAATATTTTTTTTTGCAAAGGGGGTAAAAATAATTACATTTTCTTTTCTTTGGAAATGGAATCTACCCGTTCTTTTATGGCTCCAATCGGCTCGTAATAAGGGGTTACCGTCATTATTTTTGCAGCAACATCAGGGTGATGATAAATGAATTTTAATTCACTTGTTGTTAAAGGTTTTTGAGTGTGTACGTTAGCGTAACGAACAAGTTCTAATATGTTTCTTGCTTCATGTTCGTCTTTAAATTCAATTTCTAAATTGTTATAAACATTTCTGAAACCCTTAATTCCACCGTATTCACCTGTAGTGATCATTCGTCCTGTTTCAATAATTTCCGGTTCTCCTCGTCCTAATTCTTCAAAATCGTAAAGCTCATAATTTCTGCGATCTTTTAATGCACCGTCTGCGTGAATCCCGGATTCATGAGCAAATGCGTTATCACCAACTGCCGGCTGATTTATTGGTATCGGAACTCCGAATGCATAAGAAGTATATTTGGCAAGTTCCCACGCACGATCTAATTTTATGTTTTCATCTATTGAATATTTTCCTTTGAATCCGGCAGATTTTAAACATGCCAAAAGACATGAAACCAAATCCGCATTCCCTGCTCGTTCTCCCATTCCGTTGATTGCTGTATTTATATATGCATCGACACCGTTATCTATAGCGGCTCTTGCTCCCATCACAGAACATGCAACAGCCATTCCTAAGTCATTATGAAAATGCAATTCAATTGCCATTTGGGTTTCTTTTGCAATTTGAGAAATTCGTGAATATGTTGTCTGCGGATCTTCAA
The DNA here is from genome assembly GCA_946545285.1 of uncultured cyanobacterium. Taxonomy (GTDB): domain Bacteria; phylum Cyanobacteriota; class Vampirovibrionia; order Gastranaerophilales; family Gastranaerophilaceae; genus Zag111. The sequence continues at coordinate 14,099 of CAMNNA010000005.1, forward strand.
AGCCTAAGGTGTCACAATATCTGAATCTTTTTGCGCCGGAAGATTTTGCTTCTTTTGCGTATTTTATCAAATAATTTAAATCACTTCTTGACGCGTCTTCAGCGTTAACCCCAACAATTTCCGCACCTTTATCAACTGCGCATTCTACTGCTTCTTTTGTCATTTTTATAATATCATCCGGAGTTTTTTTACCTAAATATTTTCCGTTTATCATTTGCTCTGATGTTGATTGTGAGAGATTTACGTATTTTAAATTTGGAACATTTTTAAAGGATAATTCAACATCTTCTGATATTCCTCTCATCCAGCCCGATAATTTCGTTGTAGAAATTGTCCCGCGTCTTACAAGCTCTAAATTCCCGTTTAAATAATTTATTTCGTGTTTTGTTGTAGGGAATCCAAATTCGGATTGAGTTATCCCCATTTTATCAAGCATTAGATTAATTATTGTTTTTTGCAGTTTTGCCAAACCCAGTCTTGATGTTTGAACCCCATCGCGATTTGTAACATCAACAAAATATATTTTATTGTCAGTCATTTATATCCCCTTTCACAATAATAATTGTACCATAAATAATTATCTTAACGAATACCATTTGTAAAACAACTTGCTTTTTAGCTTAAAATAGAATATTATTGATTTTAGAAGGCTGTTTTTAAATATGAAAAATACTGTAAAGTCACTTGATAAAAAAATTCAAAAAGAAATTAGAACCGGCAATGTTAAATCAGCAATTGAAATTTGTAAAAATACATTGCAAAAAGACCCGACAAATGCTGATTTGCACTTAAGACTGGGAGATTTATATATGCAATGGCATTTAGATATTTATTCTTCCTGCCAGTATGTTGATGAAGCAATAACCGAGTATCAAATTGCACTTGAATCTTATATTGATTCTGCTCTTATATACTATAAAATAGGCAAAGCTCAGTTTTATAAAGGAGATTTGGATAAAGCAATAAATTATCTTGAAACTGCTGTCAAAAAAGATGAAAAGTTTTCAAAGGCTTACTATTTGCTTGCTCAAACTTATGTAAAAAAAGCACGATTCATTGATGCTGAAATTAATGCAAAAAAAGCAATAAAATATGATCCTTTAAGAAGTTCGAGTTCTCATTATCTTTTGCATGATATTTATTCGGTGTCATCTTTTAGGGTGTTTAAAAACAAAATAAAATCTTCTATGGAATTATTATTGTCTTTTATAACAATGCCGTTTGATTCTGAAGCAATTAAAAACGTAAAAAGGCATTTCACATATATAAAGTTTTTACCTGATTTTTTGAAAGGATATATTCAACTTCAAACAAGCGGACTTGAAAAAGCTGTAGAAACTTATTCTAATGCTATTGATAAAGCACCGGGTTTTGTTCCGTTGTATTGCCTGCTTGGTGATATTTATTCTGCTTTAGGTCAGTATGAAGATGCCATAACAGAATATAAAATGGCTATATGGCTTGATTGTTTAAATATTCCTGCTTACAGGCACCTTTGTAAAGCTTACGAAGATATGGGCGATTATGACAATGCCGTTGAAACTTATAACAAACTTATTCAAATAATGCCCGATATGCCGGAATTTCACGCTAATTTGGCTAATATTTTGTACGTAAAAGGAGATGTTGACGGTGCAGTTTCTCATTTTCAAACTGCGGTAACTCTAAATCCCAATAAACAGTGGACAAGCGTAATTAATCAGACATTAGGATTTGTTTTTCAAGAAGGAAAAGAAGATATTAATGCGGCGATTACATCTTATCAAAGCGCGTATCTTTTAACTCCGGAAGATATTGATATTTATGTAAATTTAGGCAGTGCTTTTTATGATAAGGAAGACTATGAAAATGCTCTGACTGTTTACAGAAATGCACTTGATCTTGATCCGCAAAATGCAAAAATACACTGCAACTTAGGTTTTTTATATTGGGGTAAGGGTGATTTGGATGAAGCTATGAGAGAATATAAATATGCAATTGAATACGATAATTCGTACTCAATTGCTTATAATAATTTGGGTGTAATTTATCTTGATGATTTAGGAAGAGTTCAAGAAGCAATTGAAATGTTTGAAAAAGCTGTTGAATGTAACCCGAATTATGCGCTCGCCCATTTTAATCTGGCAAGATCAATCGCGTTAACTGGAGATAAAATTCAAGCGGCAAAACTTTATCAGGTTTCGCAAGATGTGAATAATATTACTCACGAAATTGACCCTCAAGATATTGCTGATAAAATTAACGGACTTTTTGATTAGTCAAATTCAGCTCTGATTAAACAAACTTCTTCTCCGGTCTGTGCTAATTTTATCATATGATTAGAAGTATTGTTTTCTTTTTCAAACGATAAACATGATATTATATCCTGTCCGTATCGAACTTCGTGTTTAAAATAAATATCTATATTTTTTAATTTATGTTTTTTCCTAAAATCGTAATCTAATGTTTCCAATGCCCAAGTTATATAAACAACATTGTTAACGTGTCCGTTCATATCTAAATCATCATATCTTACATGAAATATTTTTTCACTGTCCCAAGTTGTAAGAGTTTTTAATTTTCTTAATTGAAGATCATCTTCTCTTTTTTGAAATTTAATTATTTCAGGAAATTTTTGTTCAATATTAACCAGCGATTTTGTTTTCAAATCCACCATAAGCCAAGAAGTTGTTGCGCGCAAAAGCCTTTCGCCATCACAAGTGCGTACTTCAAAATCACGATAGGCTGTTTGGCGCATAGTTCCCCTATTTTCGGTTTTTATAGTAATTTCTTCCAAATTAATCGGATATTTGTCAAATTCAATCCTGTATCTGACTAAAAACCACCCTAGACCCTCATTGTTTAATTCAACATTCCCAAAAGGTGTATTTTTAATATTTCTTGATGCTGTTTCCTGCATTAAATCCAATAAATATGCCGGTTTAATTGCATAGTCGGGATCTTTTCCAAGCATTGTCAGCGGAAATGTTTTTTCTAATGTATAAAAACCGTTTTGAATATCTGTAGTCATGTTATTTACCTCATTTTTATGAAGAAAGCAGCTCAAGTGAATATTTCTGTTTAAATTCGTCCAATTGATTTGCAAAAGGAGTAATATCTTTATCTTTTAATTTGTTTTTCAATTCGTGGCGAGCAATTTTATTATTATTTAATGACTGTATCATGTTTGTAGAAATGTTAGAACAATGATCAGAAATCCTTTCCAAATCATTTAAAACTTCTGCGTAGGCAAAATTTCTTCTTATATGTACTTTTTCTTGTTTAACACGTTTAATATGATTTTTCTTTGCCACATACGCAATATCATCCACCACCTGTTCAAAAGGTTCTATTTCGTAGGCTCTGCTAATATCGTTATAAATAAATGCCTGAACAGTCAAATCAAAAACTTCTTTTACCGCATTAACAACTTTTTTTAATTCTTCGACAGTGTCAGGTGCTAAATCCCATTCTTTTTTATGCATTTTATCCGCAATTTGTAAAATATGCATTGAATGGTCTGCAATTTTTTCAAAATCCGAAATTGATAATATCAATTGGGAAATTTTATTTGAATCTTCTTCTGTCAAATCACGTCCGGAGAGTTTTTGTAAAAATGTTTCCAAAACATCTTGGTATTTATCTATTTTAGCTTCGTGTTTTGTAATAACTTCAGAAACTTTCGGATTATAATGTTTTAGCATTCTAACTGACATAACCAAGCTTTCTCTTGTCAATTTTGCCATTGTTGCGGTTGTTTTATAGCACTGTGCAATTGCAATAGAAGGTGTGACTAATAAACGTTCATCTAAAATTACTTCTTTTTCATCAGCTCTTTCTTTTACCACAATATACGAAATTTTTTCTAATAATTTTCTTGCAGGGAATAAACAAACTGCAGCTAAAATACTAAAAATTGTATGCACAACCGCAATTCCAAAAGGATTTGCACTTTGATCAAGCGCGGATCCAAAAATATTGGCACAAATCCACAATGCTATAAAAAATATCCCAGCACCCAAAACGTTAAATGTTACATGCACTGCCGCTACTCTTTTGGCATTTGTATTAACACCGATACTTGATAATACTGCAGTTATACAAGTTCCTATATGCTGTCCTGCAATAATCGGCGCGGCAACAGCATATGAGATACTGCCTGTTAAAGATAATGCTTGAAGCATACCAACAGATGCCGCCGAACTTTGGATAATCATAGTAATTATAAGTCCGACCATTAAACCTAAAAACGGATTTTTAAATAATGTTAGTATATTTGAAAAATTAGGATCATTTGCCAAAGGCGCCATTGAAGATGACATTAACCCCATTCCAAACATCAAAATTGAAAACCCGATCAAAAATGTCCCGATAGGTTTTCTTTTTGAAAATTTACTGCGTGATGTCATAAGCATTATTACACCGGCTAAGGCTAATAATGGAGAGAAAGATTCAGGTTTAAGCATTCTTAAAAAGAAATTTGTACTCTGTATTCCGGATAAACTCAAAATCCATGATGTTACGGTTGTTCCTACATTTGAGCCGATAATAATTGCAACGGTTTGCGACAGCTTCATAATTCCTGAGTTTACAAATCCTACAAGCATAACTGTAACAGCAGAAGAACTTTGAACTGCAACAGTCATGGCCGTTCCTACCAAAAAGCCTTTTATAGGGTTAGAAGTCAACTGTTCCAAAAGTTTCTCCATTTTTCCTCCGGCAATTTGTTCCAAACCGCCTGACATTACTGTCATTCCATATAGGAAAAATGCTAATCCTCCGCATAATGTAAATATAGAAAATATATCCATACAACCGCCTTTTGAAATCTATTCAATTTTATTATATATGAAAAATTTTTTATAGTAAATTTTTGTCATATAATTAATTTTGTGAAATTTAAAAATTTTATAATATTAATTTCTTTGGTATTAATTTTTGGTAGTTCTGCTATGGGGGCATATTACGGAAATATCCCGCAAAAAACTCTCCAAATCGCACGTGAAGCCTCTGCAGGAGGAGTAAATATAATTAATACTACTCAGTCTAAGACAGTTAGAGTCGCAATAGGCACAACAGGATTTTCATCTTATGTTTGGGAAAATGCATCAATTTATACTACAGGTAATTTTGATTTATACAATAAGAAAACTTTAATAGGGAATTATGATTCTCAAAAAGTTGTAAATATAAAAATGGTAGGTAAAATTTTTGTTTTAACTGATGAAAATGATGATGTAATAGAAAAAGTTTCCGGCCCGATAAGATTTGTGAATAATGAAGGTTTTATAGGGATAAAAGGTTTAAAAAGAGCGGGAGTTGATGCTCAATACAGAGGAGATATAGAGCTTGTTTGCCCATCTGAGGGGAAATTCCATATTATTAACTCAATTGATGTTGAAAGTTATTTAAAAGGTGTTGTTCCGAATGAAATGCCTGTAAGATTCGGATTGGAAGCCTTAAAGGCTCAAACAGTTGCGGCCAGAAATTATGTACTTTCGCCAAGAATAAAATCAAATCCTAATTATGATGTTGTTGATTCTGTGGCAAGTCAGGTTTATTTTGGAGCAAATACTGAAAAAATGCTATCTAATCGCGCGGTTGATGAGACTTACGGTATAGTTGCACTGTATAATTGGGATTTAATTCTTGCGCTTTATTCTTCTACTGCCGGAGGTTATACAGAATCTTATTCAAATGCTTTTTCAGAACCATATACAAAAGTTTTTCCCGCTCAGTCAAAACCATATTTAATAGCTGTTCCTGATTATGAAGAATACGGATACCTAAATACGGATCAAGAGGCTGAAAGATATTTTAAAAGCAAACCAAAATCTTTTGATATTAATTCTCCTTATTACCGTTGGGAAAGAGAGTGGACAATAGATGAATTACAAACTGAGATTCAGAATCATATTGCGGCTCAAAGCGATGCCGGGTTCGTTCATCCTTGCGTGAATAAAGGGGAGATCATAGATAGGATTACAGATGTAAATGTTATATCAAGAGGCTTTTCAGGTAAAATTATAAAACTTGAAATTAAAACTCAAACAAAAACTTATACCGTTGAAAAAGAACTTGTTATTCGCCGTTTATTTACAAATAAAGGGAAAGCATTACCAAGTGCTAATTTTGTTTTTAATAATGAATATGACGAAAACGGGAATTTATCAAAAATAAAAATTTACGGCTCCGGATTCGGTCATGGGGTTGGTTTAAGCCAGTATGGCGCCGGATTTATGGGATCAGAATTAAAAATGACATATGATAAAATTCTTAAACATTATTATAAAAATATAACTTTAGGTACTGTTCCTTTTATATTGTCTTCTAATACCGCTCAAAATTATTACAGCCAAAATTTTTATACTGATGATAAAAAGGCTTATTTAGTGGTCGATAATAAGTATAAAGTCGATTATTTGGATTTAAAAATAAACGGTGTGGATGAAAAAATATGCTTAAATCCTGATCAAAGGCTTAATAAAATTGATTTATCAAAATATTTACAACGCGGATTGAATGCGATAACATTTTATTATCCTATTAGTTTAGGGCAGGGAAAAGGATTAAGAATTTATATAGAAGTCGGTCAAGATGAGTGAAGATATAATTAACGAAAATAAAACACCCGGACTTTTAAAAGCAGCATGGATAATTGCGGTAGTTACTATAGTCAGCAAATTAATAGGTTTTATCCGTGATATTGTTATTGCAAATTATTATGGTGCGACTATGGTGTCTGATGCTTATTATTATGCATATCAAATTCCGTCGTTATCATTAATTTTGTTAGGCGGAGTCGGCGGACCTTTTCATAGTGCAACGGTGGCGGTTTTTTCAAAATTGATTCCGTCTTTAAAACAAAAACCATCACAAGATGTAAATAAACTTTATTCTACATTTATGACCGCGACTATATTATTTTTCTTGATATTATCTGTAATATTATTTATTTTCCCCCGACAGATAATGAGTTTGATTATAAACGGCGGTTCGCAAGAACTCATAAACCTTGCATCAATTCATTTGCAAATAATGATACCTTTGCTAGTAATAGGCGGTGTTGTCGGAATTTATTACGGAATACTGATTATTTATAATCAATTTATGCTCCCGAATTTATCGCCTATTATTATGAGTTTATCAATAATCGGTATAATTGTTGCTGTTAATGATGATTCGAAAGGCTTAGCGCTTGCCGCAGCGACTACAGTCGGGGCGATTTTGCAACTTGTTATTCAGTACCCAAATATACGAAAATTGGGGTATAAGCTGCGACCGAATTTTGAATTTGTTAATAATCCGCATTTTAGACAAATCGGAGAACTTTTATTTCCGGCGGTTTTGAGTTCAACTGTAGGTCAGATTCATATTTATGTTGATATGTTTTTTACATCTTCTATTTCGGAAGGTGCGTGGACAGCAATTGGTTATGCTAATAGAGTTTTCCAATTCCCTGTCGGAGTTTTGGTAACAGCATTTTTGGTTCCGTTATTTCCTATTTTTGCAAGATTGGTTGGTGATAAGGATTTTGAAGGTATTAAAAATTATTTTAATAAAGGGGTCGGAGTTTTATTTTTCGGAGCAATCCCTATTATTATAGGAATTTTAGTTGTCGGATACGATGCTGTAAGATTAATTTTTGAACACGGGGAATTTGATCAAACTGCGACATTTATGGTAACCGAGGCATTATGGTTTTTATCTGTTTCAATTTTGCCATATGTATTTAGAGATTCAATAACAAGAGTATTTTATTCATTTAATGACTCAGCTACACCGTTTGCGGTTGCGTTTTCATCTATTGTGTTGAAATTATTTTTAAACTGGATATTAATTTCAAAAATGGGATTCGGAATCGGCGGAATCACTTTGTCCACATCTGTTGTAACTCTATTTAATGCCGTTGTTTTAGGATATTTTATAACAAGAAAAATGAAAATGGATTATAAAAGTTTATTTATAAATCTTTTTAAAATGGTTGTTGCAGGGGTTTTTGCCGGAGCGGTCTGTTTTGTTTTTGCACATGAATATGATTTAGTTGTCAACATTCCTAAAATCCCGTTTGAAATAATAAAAATTTGTCTATGTGCAATCATCTGTTTAGGGGTTTATATTCCGCTGAATTTGTTATTTAAAATGGAATATGCAGACGAATTATTTAGCCGATTGAGAGCAAAATTTATAAGAAAATAGTGCAATTAAAAAATAAACAGTTTATTTTAGAGTTTAAATATGCAGTTAAAAATCGGAACAGAAACCAAAAATAACAAAGTTCAGCTTGTTTATAAATCAAGTCCTACGACGCCGAAAAATGCGCCAAAATATTGGATTGATAAGACAGTGGCTGATGAATTTGTAAAAAAATACAATATTCAAAATGAACATTTAAAAACTAATGCTTATTTGTACCCTTCAATAGGAGGGATTGGGGCTTTCGGACTGGGAATTTATAATAACGGCATAAAAAATCTAAAAAAACTTACGCTGTTTACAATTATCGGAGCAGGCGCCGGAGCTTTAATTTCAACGATTTCCGCATACAAAAGAAAAAATAATCTTATGGATAAATATGACGTAAAATTATCATAAAACGACTTATATTAATTTATTCTTCTGCAATATCCCAATATTCCAAAATATCATCATCAATGCCGTCTAAAAATCTTGAAGGCTTTGACAAAACCATATTCATTGAATAATCGTACATATCAACCGGATAGGTAATAAATAAGTTGTTTTTTGCTCTTGTTGTTGCAACATACATCAGCCTTAATTCTTCATCAAGCTCTTGTTCAGAATTAAAAGAATACGCACTTGGGAATCTCCCGTCAACTGCACCGATAATAAATACCGAATCCCATTCTAATCCTTTGGCGGAGTGAATTGTAGATATTGTTAAAGCATCATCATCAGAGTTATTTTTATACATCCCTTCAACGCTTGAATCCGGTGATTCTAACGCTAAATCGCTTATAAAATCTTCTAAATTTGTATATTGAGTTGATAAATATTCAAAATGATCCAAATCTTTTTCTCGCTTTGCAGAATCATCATACTTATCTTTTAGTATTGGTTTATAGTATCTGATAATATCTGATACAATCTGTTCCGGTTTTTTTGTTGGCATAGAGGCTTTTTCTTTACCTAAGGTATTTAATAATGGCGATAAGCTTGTCATTTTATTTGATGGTAAAAGATTTATATCAGGGGTCAAATTACCTTTTATTATAGGAATTATAGAGTTAACAGAAGCATTTCCGACCCCTTTTAACAAAAGAAGAATTCTTGTCCAACTAATTACATCATCAGGATTTAACAAAACTCTTAAATGCGCCACAATATCTTTAATATGGGCAGTTTCCATAAATTTTGGACCGCCGAATTTTTGAAAAGGAATTGCGCGTTTTGATAATTCTATTTCAAGGTTATAAGACATTCTTGCATTTCTTGCCAAAACGCAAATATCGGAAAGTTCCAGTCCTTCGTCTAACAATTCCAATATTTTTTGGCAAATAAAATCTGCTTCCATCTGAGTGTTTTTTGCACAAATCAATGCGGGTTTAACAGGTGAAACTATTTCAGAAAATAGATTTTTATCATATTTTTCTTTTGCACGTGAAATAATTTTATTTGTCAAGTTTAGAATATTTTGTGTACTTCTATAGTTTTGTTCAAGTTTTATAATTGTTGTATTTGGAAACATTTTAGGAAAGTCTAATATGTTTCTGTAATTTGCCCCGCGAAATGAATATATACTTTGGGCGTCGTCTCCGACAGCCATAATATTGTTGTGTTCTGAGGCCAAAAGTTTTATTACATCAGCTTGAAGTGTATTTGTATCTTGATATTCGTCTACCATTATATATTTGTATTCGTTCGAAATCTTTTTTCGCAGATTTTCATTATTTTCTAACAACAATTTCATATATAAAAGTAAATCGTCATAGTCTAATATTGAATTCTCACGTTTATAAGAAACATAATTTTTATGAACTTCAATTATTTTATCAGCGCAGTGTTCAAATTGAGGAAATTCGTCTTTAATAATTTCGATAGTAGGAGTTTCTTTGTTAACACTTTTAGAATAAATATCAACAAGAGTATGTTTTTTAGGGAAACGTTTTTCTTTTTTAGGGAAAAGCTGCCCTGTTATGTGGTTCATAACATCTTCGCAATCGGCTCTGTCCATAATAGTAAAACTGTTTTTTAACTTTAAAAGCGAAGCATATTTTCTCAATATAACATTTGCAAAAGAATGAAATGTCCCGCCTGCAACTTTTTCGCATCTGTTATCAAGAACCAATGCTGCGCGATTAAGCATTTCAGCGGCGGCTTTTTTGGTAAAAGTTAAAAGTAGAATATTATTTGGGGCGATACCGTCTTCGATCAATCTTGCTACGCGGTAAGTCAGTGTTTTAGTTTTGCCTGAACCGGCGCCGGCAATCAAAAGATAGGCTCCTTCTTTTGCCAATACTGCTTTTAATTGAGAAGAATTAAGTTCATTTTCATAATCAACTTTATAGTTTGTCTTTAAAGCGCTGCGTTTTTTAAGCACATATTTTTTATGTGCAGGCTTTGAGTCGCTAGCAATCGTTACGTCTTTTGCCATAAAAACCTTCTCCCTGCCCTAATTAAAACAAATATAAAAAGTGTTTTCAATTTTTGTAAAGATTTTATAAGATTATGGAAAAATGTTTAAATTTTTTAATTTTGTTTGCCGAACTAAAAATGTGTGAGGTTGAATTTTTAACAAAAGGGAAAATATTTAATATGAAAAACTTTTTAAAATTATTTTTTTTGATTTGCTTATATGTAATGTGTTTTAGCGGCTTTTCTCATGCTGTTGAATGCAGATGGCAATTCCCAAAACAAATTAAAACTTATATTCAACCGAACCATAAAAGAACAATTATGATGAGGCATGCGTTTGAGCGCTGGTCAAGCGTAACTGATGACAAAATTATTTTCATATATGTAGATAAGGAAAATCTTGCGCAGTTAAATGTAAAATTTGTTCCAAGACTTGATCCGGAAAGCTCGGGGTCAGACAGAAGTATTGGGGTAACAAAATATTTTACTTACGGCAGTCATTTAAAAAAAGCAAAGATATTTATTGCAGACGAAACTCAAGACGGGCATACACTTACAGATGATGATGTTTTTACTACAATGCTGCATGAAATCGGACATGCACTGGGACTCGGACACTCATCTTCCCGAAGAAGCATAATGTATCCGGAAGAACACCCTGCTCTTGAAATACAAGAAGAAGATATCCAAAAGATTTATGATATTTACGAATTCAAAAAATAATCCTATTTTCTTCTGGATTTTTTAGATTCATACTTTTCATCAATTCTTCTTGTTGAATAATTCCAACCGTTTGCTTTATAGAGATTTTTTATATCGAAAATATTAATCTTTTGTATTTCGGTTATCGGTGTGTGCATAATACTGCCCTGAAGGCCCGGAAGGTTATATAGCCCAAGTACATGCCCAACTTCTTGGCGCATTGCAATGCCAAGCAATTTAGACTGTGGCAGTTCTGAATTTATGTATATTTTTGCCTTAGTATAAGCCATTCCGTCTTGCTGTATTTCGTATGCAGAATAACGATCTTGCTCCATAGCTGAAAATATAACTTCAATTTGAGCATCGTCTTTTTCTTCTTCATCATTAATATAAGAAAATTTTAATTTTCCTGATGCCTTTGATGCCCAATCGTCAAAAGCGTTTTTCATATCTTGAGCTTTGGCATGATTAGGAATATAAACCGTTATAACATCAGTCTGCCAATGCGGTCTTTGGGTTGAATACGCAACAGCAAAAACACAATTTGTTGTAAATAACATGGTGATAAAAAATAGAATTAAACCTAAAAATTTTTTCATACTAATTTCCTTTTTTTAAATTATATAGTTTTTAGCACAAAAATCAAATTTTAATTTATTAATTAATGTAAAAAAAATACAAAATTTTGAAATTTGAAAAACCAAAAATATTTTATTTATATGAGAGAGAAACACATGAATAACAAAATTGACGAAATCAGACGAGGGTATATTTATACTGTCCAACCGGTGAAACTGTTTGAGAACAATCAGCAACAGGGAGTTTTTAGCACACAAAATCCGTTCAACTTTGTAAGTCGAACGGAAAAATCTGAATTCAACCTGCTTCACCCAAATTCAAAAACTAATACAAAGGGCCAAAATTTGGATCTGATGTTCTAAGCCATAGCATCATATATAGCGCCGGGAACATCAACACCTAACAATTCGGCCGCGTTACAATCATCACGAACTACAGGTGCTTTATAGTTTGGAAGACCGGCAAATGAGAATTTCCAGGAAGGCCCTTCGAAATTTAAATGTTTTGCTCTGCGTGCTGCTGCGACTGGTGAACTACCGTCTGCTCCGGGGGCTTTAATACCCGGTGTCGGTGTTGCGTATGCTCCAATTATTTTTGCCGTATTTTCTGCATTTATTCCCATGGATATACCTTTCCCTTATTTATATAAAGTAATTTCTTTAACCTAAATTGCGCAAAATTAATAGAATATTAAGAAATATTACAGCAAAAAGAAATTATTTGAGTAATTTGGGGTAAATGCTGGTTTATTTTGGGTGAATTTTATAGGTTTCGGGATATAAACAAAATCATCAGAATCTTTGTATGATGTGTGTTGTCGATATTTTGATAACCCGACTGCTGCAACATCATCTTTAAACAGATTTTTTAAAAATTCCATAACTACCCGCTTTCTTTATTTTTTTTAGATGTATAATGTTTTTAATAGAAATAATGTAAAAGTCAAAAAAAGGAGAAAAATTATGGCACAAAAAGTTACAAAAGACATGAATATCATTGAAATTGCGCAAAAATATCCGCAAAGTATAGAAGTTTTTCACAAATACGGTCTTGGATGTTTAGGATGTGCTGCAGCGAGATTTGAAAACCTTGAAGCAGGTGCGAAAGTCCACGGATTTGATGTTAACGAAATGGTTAACGATATAAATAAACTTATTGAAGAATAAGTTTTCATTTTCAAAAAAAACGGCTTTTATTATACAAAAGCCGTTTTTTTATGCGCTATTTAAATTTTTTATTAATACTACCTAGCCAAAAAACCTGCCATAGTTGGTTTACTTGATGGGTTTATCGGTTGAGCGTTTGCAAGTTGGTATTGATCAGCACCTTGCTTTTTGTTGTTTTTTGCGTAATTTTTAGCAGTCATATTTTCGCAATATTTTGCCAAACCTATCATCAACAACGGTACTAACAGAATGTTTGATGCTAAGTTAAACGAACTGTTGAAGTTTTTCGCTCTTGTAACAAATTTGTTATCCGCTGAATCAAATGCTTTGTATATTGTTTCCATTTCATCAGGATGTGTTTTTTGTGCATTTTTAAATGCATTCACAATTTCAGAAACAGATGCATCTTTAACCGGTTTTCCAAGAATTCTTTCAGTCGCTTTTGCTACATTTTCATCAATATTACCCAAAACTTTTTGGATATTTCCGTTATTTTTGTTAATAAATTCTACAAAACCGTTAAACCCGCCTTTGATATCGCGTAAATTTGAATATTTTGATACAATATCCGGACTGCTCAATATTCTTATTCCATCCGGAGCAAAATAATTCTTTAATTTTTGCAATATTGTTGAATGTTTTGCAGGATTCTGGCTCAGTACTAACCCCGAGATTTTGCTTGATAATTTAGTAAAACCTCTCGATAAAGCTTTTCCTGCAAATAATATAGCTAAGAAACTTGTAACATCACGTACAATAATTTCTTTTAATTCATAATTACTTTTTGCATTAATGATTCTTGGCGGTAAACACCCTCCAAAAAGTAATGTCATCATTGCCATAGGCCCGATTGAAGGTCCGTCAAATTCTAGCGGATTTGAAATTTTTAATTTGAATTTAGGGTGTTTCTCAACCAGTTCTCCGATTTTTGAAGCCATACCGGTAAACGAAGGATTCTTTGCCACACCATCAGATGCCACTTGTTCTTCCGGCTTTCCAAATGTCGGATTCGGCGAAGGATTTTTGTTTGAATTATCCAAACCGTCTAACCCCGGATCTCTTGAGCCTTTTATCCCTAAATTGTAAAGTTTTGGCAAAACAGTAAATACTGCCGCAACACCCAAAAACATGCTTATGTTTGTTAAAAGTCTTGAACCTGTACGTTTTTTACTAAATTCTTTTACAAATTCTTCTATATTTAAATCAGCAGCACTTGCAATTTTACTTTTTGCTGAACTTAATACATCATCGGCAAAATCACCCATATAGGATAAAACACTTTTTAAAGATGCAGCAGCCTCGCCTTTTTCAGTTTTGTAAAAGGCTGAATAAGCATCAGCATCTAATCCGATATGTTTTTTTCTTAAACTTACAAAATCGTCAACCAAAGAACCGATTTTATCTTGTTTAGAATTTGGATCTGCAGCCCCTGTTATAATTTTCCAAATAGATTTTTTAGGGGAAAGCTGAGGGTCTTCTATTTCTAACAGTCTTTTTGAATAAGAAGACGCTAAATCCTTTAACTCTTCACCTGCAACTTTACCTTCTGTTGAAGAAGAAATTATATTTTCAAAAAATTTGGCATATAAATCTTCACGTGCTGATTTTTTCAAAACAACATTTTTATCAGCTTTTACAAAATCACTAAACGTTTCTCCAAAGCCGTTAATAAAATCAATCGGAACATTGTTAGCAGAACCAAAGAATTTTTTAGCTATCGGCAAAATCGCCATAGGTATTAATATTGTGCTTGGCCCCGATGTAACTTCTCTGAGCCCTTCTCTGCGGGCAAAATCCCAATTCAGTTCACCGGTTTTGTCATGATTTCTTAACATTCCGGTTATAAATCTTGGCAAGACCATGCCCAAAAAATCTTGCAATATAAACGCTCCGATAAACCCGCCCCTGTCAATTAAATCCATTGATGAAATAATCGGATTTCCTTGGAATGAAACATTTTGATTTTTTAACGGTTTTATCTTGTTTTTTGCACTATTGTTTGATTCTACACTTGGTATTATTGGTCTTACTGGCATGATCCCTACTAACTTCTAAAATACTTCTACACAGAATAAAAAAACAACAACTACAAATAATTGTCTTTTATTCGGGTAATGTTTCAAAAATTTTACATTTAAAATAAAATTTTTAAGAACAAGTGTACTTATCATACTTAATCCGAATTAAAAATGCAAGTAATTTACTACAATCATAACATTTCTGTTACATTTATTAATATTTAAGATAAAATTGCAGATAAACACGGGCAATAAATTTTATAATCTTAAAAGATGTTAAATATTTTCTAAAGCGGAAATTTTCATATCCTTAAAATCAGGGAAAGAACCTAACCATATTTTTTGTGCTTCTCTTGCTTGATAAATGAGCATATCCAATCCGTTTTTGGATTTATAGCCAAGCTTTTGGGCTAATTTGATTAATACGGTTTTTTTAGGATTGTAAATAACATCATAAACAAACGCATTTTCAGGCAGCGTTGAAAGTTCTCTTTCTTCAACAGGAGTCATATCGGCACTATACCCAAGCATTCCTATAGGGGTAGTGTTGACTAATATATCTATATCTGAAAGATTTGAAATTCTGTCAATTTGAAATGCATCAAATTCAATTTGAGGAAATGTTTTTCTTAGATAAGATAATAACTCATTACAGTTAAAAACATTTCTTGAATAAAATTTAATTTTTGAAATATTATTTTTAATTAATGCGCTTATTGCCGCTCTTGATGCGCCTCCTGTGCCGAGGATTCCTGCTGTTTTTCCTTTAATTGTTACATCTTTTGGAATTCCCAATTCAAAACCTGTCGCATCAGTATTGTAGCCTTTTAAACTCTTAGTTTGAGGATCTATTTTTACGGTATTTATGGCATGCGCTAAATCAGCAGAACTGTCTAATTCATCCAAAAACATAACAATAGGAAGTTTCAAAGGTATGGTTATATTAAAACCGGAATAATTGTTTGCTTTTAAAAATTTAATTCTATCAACCAATTCTTCAGGTTTTGTTGGTAAAATATCGTATTGGGCATCAATTCCCATACTTTCAAATCCTGCTTCGTGAATAATTTTTGAAAGTGAATGTCCAAGCGGATAACCGATTAAAGCGAATTTTTTCTTTTCGTAATCTTGCATAAAATAATTATAATCATAAAATAAAGTTACTCAATAAATTTACAATTATAGTTATTTTTTAATATTTATGTTAATGTTTTTTTATAGAAAGAAAAGGATATTATGAGTTTAACAGTATATTTAGGGATAGATGTAGGATCAGTAACAACTAAACTTGCATTAGTTGATGAAACAGGCAAGTATGTTGACAGTATAATGCTAAAAACCGCCGGAACACCTGTAAGAGCGGTTCAAACAGGATTACAAAAATTATATGAACAAAGATTAACCGAATATGATGTCATGGGAGTCGGAACGACAGGTTCAGGGCGTGCATTAGCCGGTTCATTGGTTGGGGCGGACGTTGTAAAAAATGAAATCACCGCGCATGCCGTTGCTGCAAGTAATACTGTTCCGGGAGTTCAAACAATTCTTGAAATCGGCGGGCAGGACAGTAAAATTATCATTATGCGTGACGGAATAGTTACCGATTTTGCTATGAATACTGTTTGTGCTGCCGGAACAGGAAGCTTTTTGGACCATCAAGCACAGCGTTTAAATGTTCCTATTGAAGAATTTGGCGCAACTGCACTAAAATCTTCTAATCCTGCAAGAATTGCAGGAAGGTGCGGAGTTTTTGCCGAAAGTGATTTGATTCACAAACAGCAATTAGGATATCCGGTAGAAGATTTATTATACGGTCTTTGTCAAGCATTAGTAAGAAATTATTTAAGTAATTTGGCTTTAGGCAAAGAACTTTTACCGACATTTTCATTTCAAGGCGGAGTCGCAACAAATACCGGCATGGTAAAAGCTTTCGAAGAAGCACTTAATGCAAAAGTTGTTGTACCGGATCATCATCAGACAATGGGAGCAATCGGTGCTGCGATGTTAGCTATGGAAAATCACCAGTTTACTCAATCTAAAACCAAATTCAAAGGCTGGAATGTTGCTGAGATGCATTTTTCATCAATTACTTGTACTTGCAGCGGATGTTCAAATAATTGTGAAGTAATCACTATTGTTGAAGGGGTTGATGAAGTTCAGCATGTTGAAAAAATTAAAGATGTAAAAGGAAATATTATAGCGCGCTGGGGCGGTACTTGCGGAAGATGGGATATAAGCTAACTTAAATACAAGGAGCTTGATTATGAATTTTGGTGGTAATAATACGAAATTACTGGAAGAACTTCCTTTAGGGAATGCTGAGTTTGGTCAGGCAATTTGTAACGCGTTGTGTGAAATGGTTGATATTGACGGAGTTACAAATCCAAATGGTCAAAATATTGAATTTACGCCATCAACGTGGAGAAAACTTGCCGATAAAGAAAATAAAACCCCCGAAGATAATAAAAAACTCGAAGATATTTTTTATTCATCTATTAAGGAAGTTGCTCAGTCTTATTTACTATTTATGTGCAGGGAAACCGGAAATCAAACAGGATTTATAAATTTTGATGAATACGAAAACTTCATGCTCAAATATCGTTTTAAATCAAAGAAAATGAGTTTTGATCCAAAATTTATAACTGAGGCAAAAGCAAAAATAAAAAATGCTTTTAATTTGATTTGTGCATGTTCAGATAGCAGTAAAAATTTAATAACTAAAGAATTAATGTATGCGTTTTTTTATGCGTTGACTGTTATTACCGGTACAAATGAGCATGGGCAATTTAACGGCTTTAGGATTAACGGCATACTAAAACCTTGTGATTATGCAGTTATGGAGTATTTTTTATTTAATAGAGATGCTAAAAATAACATGTTTTTGATTAAATTGAAAATCGGGAATAGAATTATGAATGGTGAAGGGTAGGTAATAGATGAAAAATTTTTTAAATTTAATTTTGGTATTGTTAATAGGGAGCTTTCAAGCTTCATTTGCAATTGAAAACATTGTAAGCCTTGATGAAATCGAATCACAACAAAAATCTCAAGCAAAAAAAGAAATATCAGTTACAGAAGAAAAACCTATAGAAGTTTCCGTTGTATTTGATTGGCTTGATATTTCTCAATCTCAAAGAGATGATATTATTGCAAAATAC
>CAMNNA010000006.1 GCA_946545285.1 uncultured cyanobacterium
GGCTGCTGTCATTACATATTCAGGCCCGGATAAGATATTACAAAAAACACAAACTTAAAACAAGCAAAAAGAAAATTTTTATTTATAAAAATTTTATATATTAATTCCTACGCTGCTTGATTTTGAATATTTTTAAGATTTTTGTAAACTTCTAATCCTTCTTTCCAGCTTGGGACTATATTCATATCAGATTCAACAATTTCTTTTGGCAGCGCCGCATGATGAATTTTAGGAAGTAAAAAATCTTCGCTATATTCAATAGGTTTTGAAATTCCGTCATCTGTGTCGTTGCAAATAAATGTTAATTTCCCGTCTAAATCTTTTTTATAATCAACAATAGTAATTTCATGTCCATTAACAATTACATTATTAGAATTAGTTTGAGTATATCCCAAAATAACATTTTCCCCCATATCAATAGCTGTAGTCAAATGTTTTTTCAATGTTTCTAAATCGGTTTCATACCCAATTAATCTTGCATTTTCATCTACTGTTTGGTAAGTTACCGACAAAATATTTTTGTCAAAAACTACTGATTCTGTGAAGGTTTTTTCAAATTCTATTAATCCTTTATCGTTTTGATTAAATTTCCCTGCACGTCTGTCTGTCAATGTATTATATGACTGTTGTGATCCGATTTGCATAAAAGTAGACTGCATCAACACATCCAACGCAGTTCTTTCGTAAGGATCTTTATCATTAGTTTGGATTTTTGCCCTGATTATCGCATTTTTATCAGGTGCGAATTTTAATTCTACATTGTTATAATCTTTCATTTCATACGGAATTTCAAAGGCATTTAAAAGCCAAACTCCGTTCAACGTATTATCTGCCAAATTTTCAAGTTTAATATTTTTTGTAACAGAAAGTTTTTCCGAACTAAGTTCATTTGCAAATCTTGCAAATTCGGCAGGACGCTGTTTAGCCAATTTAAACTCAGTACTTGCAGCGACACATGTTCCGGAATGTTCAACATTAACATCATATTTTTTATCAGAAATTGTTTTATTGTTTGCATCCAACACTTCAGGCATGTATTTTTTCGGAATATCACCAAATTGCTGCGTAATTTTATACGGATAACTTATCGTCCCTATTGTATCTTTCAAAATGTTTATATTATCCAAACCGGATGCTCTTTTTTCTGTTAATATTTTGTACAAGTTTTCTAATACCGTAGACTTATCATCAGATTCAGAGTTTAATAATATTCCTGTTTTTAAAAGCAGTTCCAAATTTTTACGACTATTTCGATCTAGTTTTGATAATAATTCTTTATACTGTTTTTTTTCTTGTTTAGAACTTAATTCAGTTCGTATATTTGACTTATTAACTGAATCATTTATAGGTATTGCTGTTCCAAAAGATGGGTTATTTGAATAAAAATCCTCCTGCTGAAAATTTCTATTTCCGCAAGATTTTAGTCGAGAAATTGTGTTATAATTATTTCGTTGAATGAATAAATCTACTTTTTCTACCATGACAACACCACATATATAATAAAACCTAAAAACGCAAAAAATTGTTATTTTTGTAAACAAATATTAATGAGGCGAAATTATTGAATAATTTTAAAATAAAACCGCTGGATAAAAACCAAATTTTAATATCAATTGATCGTTTAACTCGATTTAAAGATCCTAAAATTAAGTATTTTAGAGTATTTAGCGAAATAATTACTTCAAATTTAATTTTTCCTAAATACAGTAAAATTGAATTGCAAAATTTTCCTCCTGAAAAAGTTGTTTTTTGGGGACAAGAAATTATTAATTATTCACTAAAAATGCTTGGAATCTCAATTGAACCGGATTTTACAATTAATAAAAGACTTTTAGAATATGAAAAGGCGGTTTTTATAATTGATGAATATACAAAAACATTAATTGATAATAAAATAAATTATTCTGCTATAAAAGAATTAATAAATGGTGACAGTCGTAAAAATTTAAAATTTTTGAAAAACATAATTGATAATTATGATTTAAGAACCGAAAGAAATTTTCAATCAAGTTTGTTTCCGATTGAAAAAGTTATATTGGCTGAAGGAGCAACTGAAGAAATTTTGTTGCCTGAATTTGCAAAGCATTATAATTATGACTTTGACAAAAATGGCGTATTTTTACTTTCAGCAGGCGGGAAAAACCAAGTTGTAAAAATGTATTATGAACTATCAGAAGTTTTAGAACTCCCAATGTTTATTTTACTTGATAAAGACGGCGAAAATAATGCAACTCAAATAAAACAAAAATTAAGAGCTAAAGATGAGATTTATCTGATAAAAGCAGGTGAATTTGAGGATTTATTATCACCGGAATTAGTTAAAAGAGCGATAAATTGTGAGTTGGATAATATATCTGATTTTGAAGATGTAAAAAAACAAGATTATTCCTCTACTGTTGAATTTTTACAGAATTTATTCAAAAATAGA
The DNA here is from genome assembly GCA_946545285.1 of uncultured cyanobacterium. Lineage (GTDB taxonomy): Bacteria > Cyanobacteriota > Vampirovibrionia > Gastranaerophilales > Gastranaerophilaceae > Zag111. The sequence goes on from CAMNNA010000006.1 coordinate 2,429, forward strand.
GGATACCATGAATTTAAAAAAGTCGAATTTGCGAAATTAGTGAAAGAAAATATCGATTCCAAAACTGACTTTACACCTGAAATTGTTTCTATAATTGAAAATATAAAAAAATTAAAAAATTCTGTTGACTTTTAAATTTTTTCAATATACAATAATTTTCGTAGCAAGCCCCCATCGTCTAGAGGCCTAGGACAACACCCTTTCACGGTGTAGACAGCGATTCGAATTCGCTTGGGGGTACCATATAAATAACAAGAGGGTTTCAGCCCTCTTTTTTAATGAAATTGTTGATATATAAGGGTTTGATGGTTGTCGTATTAAAAGTATTGTAAATAAAGGGTTTTAACCATATAAAGTTTAAATTTTTGTTCATTTTTACCCCAAATTTTGCCTAATAGTCACAAGAATAGTCACAAAAAATTTTCTCCAGAAAATTAAAGGGTTGAAATTCAATAAAATCAACTGTTTCCCTTTTTAATAGCCAAAATAGGCACTTTAATTGATTTTATTGGTTTATTATGTTTAATAATCTTGACTACAGTTAAAACAACACTTCGTGATAATATTAAGTCGGAGCTATAATCATGAAAACATATACCACAAAAGGATATATCAATGCTATTTTTGCGGCAGTAAGTTACGGCACAAATCCGCTCTTTGCCCTGCCAATGTACTCTCAAGGTTTTGGGGTTAATTCTGTGCTTTTTTACAGGTATTTGTTTGCAGTTTTAATATATGGATTGTGGCTTAAATTATTTAAACACACATCTTTTAAAATATCTTTAAAAGAATTATTTATATTGTTTGTGTTTGGAATAATTTTTTCTTTATCCTCCGTATTTTTATTCGGAGCTTTTACATATATACCGTCGGGGTTAGCGTGTACGATTTTGTTTGCGTATCCGCTAATCGTAGCTTTAATTTCAAGAATATTTTTTAAAGAGCGTTTACCCAAAATTATATGGCTTGCTCTTTGTTTTGTAATATTAGGAATAGTGTTGTTATATGATGGAGGAACGGTTAGTTTAAATATAAAAGGTGTAATTTTAGTGCTTTTATCGGCGTTTGCTTATGCTGTTTATATGGTAGGAGTAAAACAAGTAAAGACAATCAGACATATAAAGCCTGATAAATTAACTTTTTATGTTATGTTATTCGGTTTAAGTGTTTATATATGGAATTTAAAATTCTGCACGGAACTGCAACCACTTAACAGTTTGTTCACTTTGCTTTGTGCCTTTGGACTTGCAATATTTCCAACTATTATTTCACTTGAAACAATTACATTTGGTATAAAATTTATCGGTGCAACAAAAACAGCCATAATCGGCGCGTTAGAACCTTTGACAGCGTTGTTTTTCGGGGTTTTGCTTTTTGAAGAAACGATTACTTTCAAAATATTATGCGGAATCGGATTAATTTTAACAGGCGTAATCTTAGTTATCATACATAAAAGTAAGCGCTGACAAGTAGCCATCAGGTATGAGTATTTTTCCGGTTTATATTATTTATGGTAAAATTATACAAGAAGAAAATATATGAAAAAAATACTATGCTACGGAGATTCTAATACATTTGGTTTCAATCCTAAGAATTTTTCCCGCTTTGACGAAAATACTCGGTGGACCGCAATTTTGCAAAGTAAATTAGGATCTGAATTTACAGTTATTAATGAAGGGATGTGTGATAGAACAGGGTTTGTTGATAATCCTAACGGTCCTTTGTTTTCTTCTCAAAAACATTTTCCTGATTTAATCTCAAAGTTTAAACATCTTGAATTTCTTTTTTTGTGGATAGGTACTAACGATTTGCAGTTCAGGTATAATATTAAACCTGATGCAATCGAAAAGGGTTTATCGTTTTTAATTGAATCCGCTCAAACTAATGTCAAAAATATAATTGTTATTGCCCCTACAATATTGAGCGAAAAAATATTAAGCGGTCCTTTTAACTCAAAATTTGACAATTTAAGCATCATTAAATCTCGCAAAATTGGTAAAATTTATGAAAATATCGCTAAAAAGTTGAATTGTAAGTTTATTAATATAAATGAATATGTAAAACCGGCTGATTTTGACGGACTGCATTATAACGAAATTTCTCATAGAATTATTGCTGATAAATTATCAGATTTAATTAAAAATACTCAATAATAAAAATTTATTTTTACTAGCAAATTTCTTTATTTATCAGTTTTAAAAATTAAAAAGGAGTATGAATTTATGATAATTCCTAAAGTTACAAACCAAATAAAACCAACTATCCACGCATTTGTTACATCAAAAGATAATGCCGGAAGAAAATTTCTTTACAACGAAGTCATTGATGTTATTAAGAATCATCATTTAGGAGCAGACATTTCAAATAGAGGAATAGATGTTCCTTCTATGACTTATGACGCACTTTCTAAATTAAAAAGTATGGGTATTGTTGTAAGAAGTCCTAAAATTTAGGTTATATAAAAAAGTAAATTAATCAGAAAATCAGTAACCAGCATATATATTGTAGATAGTATCGCTGCTTGAGTAGTTGAAATTCCTACTTCTTTTGCGCCACCTTTTGTTTCGTACCCTTTTGTCGAACAAACTAATGCTATAAGCCCCCCAAAAATACATGCTTTTAATAAACTTATATAAATGTCTTTAGTTGACATCCAAGCCCAGGCTGACGACATATATCTTGCCGGATGAAGCCCTATTGTTAAATTTGAGACAAACATTCCCCCTAATATTCCGATAAACTCAGCGATTAGCACAACCATAGGAACTGTTAATGCCGCCGCTATTATTCTTGGAGTGAAGTAATATCCTACGGGATTGATTTTTAGCGTTTTAATCGCGTCAACTTGAGATGTTACCTGCATATTTGCGATTTCGGCTGAAATTGCTGTTCCTGCTCTTGCTCCAATTGCTAACGCTACAAACCCGGGTGCAATTTCGCGAATCATTACAATTGCTATTGTTCCGCCGATGTATGCTTCCGCACCGGTCATCAAAAATTCTTTTGAAACTTGTATTGCAATAACTGCTGCGGAAATAAAGGCTATAATTAGCGATATAGATAATGAATCATAACTGATTTCTCCCGCTTGTGTTAAAACAGTTTTCCAGCGCACATTTCCGCTAAAAGCGTATTTTATACATTCAATAAAGTTTTTGGTACATAAACCTAAAAATTCTATCATCATTTCTCCATACTTTCAAAAATCGCATTTGCCAACTCTGTTAATTCTTCTTCCTGATTTGACTTCATGCTTGATTTAATTTGGAATTTATTTCCGATAATTTCGGTATTTTTCCATTTCGAAACAATTTCATTCATCATATTTCCGCAGCATGGAGCCCAGGATCCGTTTTCTATAAGGGCTACTTTCCTGTTTTGAATATTATGTGCCGTCAAATCCGAAAGTAAAATTTCCATATTAACAAAAATTCCCATATTATATGTAGTTGTTGCAAAAACTAAATGGGAATACTTAAATACTTCAGATACAATATAAGACGGGTGTATTGTTGAAACATCAAACATTTCAATATTTTTTACACCTAAATTTGCGAGTTTTCCTGCCAAAATTTCTGCGGTATTTTGCGTATTTCCGTATACAGATGAATAAGCTATTAATACCGAATTGATTTCAGGGGTGTAAGTTGACCATTTTTGATATTTATCAATAAACTTTTCTAAATCTTTTCTCCAAACGTAGCCATGCAAGGGGCATATCATATTAATCTCAATAGAAGAAGCTTTTTTTAGCAGCATTTGGACTTGTGGTCCGTATTTCCCAACAATATTTGTGTAGTATCTCCTTGCTTCATCCATATATCTGGCGGCGAAATCAACTTCATCGGCAAAAATATTTCCGTCAACGGCGCCAAAACTGCCAAAAGCATCTGCGCTAAACAGAATTTTATCTGTTGTATCATATGTCACCATCACTTCAGGCCAATGAACCATCGGAGCAAATACAAACGTCAAGTTGTGTTTGCCTGTATTTAAAACATCTCCTTCTTTAACAAGCATATAGCGTGATTCGTCAGATTCAAATTCAAAAAATTGTTTTATCATTGATTCAGTTTTGGCATTACAAACAATTTTTACATTTTTATACTTTTCAACGATTGTTTGAATTTCAGCACAGTGATCAGGTTCCATGTGGTTGATTACCAAATAATCCAATTCTCTTCCTTGTAATACATACTCAATATTTTGTAAGAACTGATGCGCTACAGATGAATCCACAGTATCGAATAAAACTGTTTTATCATCCATTAAAAAATACGAATTATACGATACTCCTTTTGGCACAGGGTAAACACTTTCAAATAGCGAAATTCTACGGTCGTTTGCCCCTACCCAATATAAGTCTTTTGTTACATTTTTAACATTATACATTTTATACTCCTTAAGCTATCTCAAAACTATATTAGCACAAAAAATAGCCATATATAAATTTTAAAATACTACCCGATTGGGTAATGTTATTTTTATTAAAATAATATTATTCTGTTTACATAAAAAGGAGGTAATTGTAAAAAGATATTCAATTTCTTTAATTTTATAATTTATGAAATTGTTTTATGTATGAAAAAGTGATATTTTATTCTATTTTTTATTTTTCAAATGCCCGGCTCGGAAGTATATGATTATTGTAATCGGTGACATAAAATTCTGTGCCGGTTTATTTTTGGCATTATAATTTTATAAAAATAATTACCAACATTCTATTAGTCCACTGTATAATCATTAATTTTTGTTAATAAATCCTTAGTAAAGGTAGTAAAACGCTTAAAAATATTATATACTATAAGTGTAGCAGGTTTTAATGTGGAGTATAAATATTTTTATGCCATCTGTTTGTAGTATTGATTTACTATGGGGAATTGGCTAAAATTATTTAGGAATGTAAATTTCTTATACACAAATAACAAAAAAAATATTTTATGAGATTTTACATGCCAAAAAGTTAGCGGGTGGATCTGATTTGGTAGAAATTGATAAAAAACAAACAAATAAGAATAAAAATTTAAAAACCAAACCGAAATCGGTCGGACTGGTAACCAATCCTGCGGATAGCAGTATTGATAATATTATTTCTCCAAAACTAAATAATAATATTAACCCATACAAACAAAAAATAGAAAAAGAATATACCAAAGATTTAAAGTATACGGAAAATCCTTTTGGGGAAATAGAAAATCTTGATAACATTGTCGAAACTATAAACAGTTTTAATACTGTAAAATTTGCAAAACCACGCAGTTTAACAGAGTTAACATCGTCAAATCCAATAAAACCTGCGAATTTGAATTACTCAGATCTAATGAAAAGTGTTTTAGATTCATTTTTAAATTGTGAAGGATTATTTGATTTATTTTCTAAGTTAAATCATATTTTCACAGAAAAATTAAAATGGGGATTTGTAGGGTTTGGTTTGGTGCATGAAAAATCCAAATGCATTAATATAAAACTTTATACACAAGCAGGTAATTCATACTCATCAAAGGTTTTTTTATCAGATAACGGAAACCCGATTGTAGAATGTTTCAATTCTAAAAGAATTATAGATAAAGATAATATAGACTATCTTAATATGCCATATTTAAAGAAAATGGGATCTGTTCTAATTCCAATGATTTCTGTAAATAAATGCGTTGGGGTAATGTTAATCGAGCAGGGATTGGCAAACATTCACGCTAATTTGATTACATTTTTTGCTAATTATATGGGTATGTTTATACATAATTCTCAATTACTTGAAAAAACAAATAAATACGCAAATACAGATACATTAACTACTTTGTATAATCACAGGGGATTTCAGGAAGTTTTAGCAAATGAAATAGAAAAAGCAAAAGATAACGGAACGCATTTATCAGTTGTAATGTTTGATGTTAATAATATCTCAAAAATTAACAGAGAACTTGGACATGCAAAAGGTGATGAAGTTATAAAAATTATTGCTGAAAAAGTTAAACAAAATATAAAAAATACTGATTCTGCAGGAAGATATGGCGGGGATGAAATTGCTGTTATAATGCCTGATACAGACACAAAAGACGCTAAGTATATGGCTGAATATATAACATATTGCCTGTCATGTTGTTTTGTTGACGATGTAGGGCCGGTAAAGGTTTCTGTTGGGGTTGCGACGTACCCTGATTGTGCACAGGATCAAGAAAAGCTTTTAGTACTGGCAGAACAAGCTATGTTCATATCTCAGGCTAAAGGCTATAAGGAAGGCATGTCAGCTATTATAAGTTCACAGGATTTTAACTTCTGGGATGATATTGCAATAAATTCTTTTGCTGAAATTTTGGCAAAACGCCATTTTGAAAACGGAATAAATTTTGAAGAAGAACTGGTTAAAAGGTTAAATAATTCAGAAATTATCAACCATAACAATATTATGGAAATTGTCACCTCACTTGCCGGAGCTATTGATGCGAAGGATCCATACACAAAAGGGCATTCTACTTCTGTATCAAGGTACTCAGAAGCATTAGCATCCGCATTAAACCTTCCTCAATCCGAAGTTGACAGAATAAAAATTGGTGCAATGCTCCATGATGTCGGCAAAATTGGTATTCCTGAAAATGTTTTAAAAAAACCGGGTAAACTTGATGACGAGGAATGGGAAATAATGAAGCAACACCCGACAATAGGCGTTGAAAAAGTTCTTGAACCTAACGAAGCATTAAGAGAGTTTATTCCTATTGTAAAATATCATCATGAAAGACTTGACGGAAAGGGTTATCCTGAAGGACTAAAAGGCGACAAAATCCCGTTAGAAGCTCGTATAGTTTCAGTTGCTGATGCATATCATGCACTTGTTAGTGACAGACCGTATAGAAAAGGGATGTCGGTTGAAAAAGCATGTTCAATTTTGCAAGAAGGTGCCGGAAAACAGTGGGATAGTGATTTGGTCAGACAATTCATTGCAATCGCTCCTTCTCTAACAACAAGAGTTTAGGGTTTATAGGCGATATAAGAAAGATTTCTGAAATATCCGTCGTAATCAAGCCCAAATCCGACTACAAATTTGTCATCAATTTCAAATCCGTAAAAATCTGGCTCAACATCGACTTTTCTCGTAACTTTTTTATCTAATAGTGAACAAAATTTGAGTGATTTAAGATTAAAATTATTGTTCATAAAATCAATTAAAAATTTTGCCGTCAAACCGGTGTCAACAATATCTTCAATAATTAAAACATTTTTACCGTTCAAATCCGGAAGAGAAATGTCGACGGCGTTAACCTTCCCCGATGTAGTAGTTGCGGATCCGTAGCTTGAAAGTCGTATAAATTCCATTTTTAACGGAATATCGAGATATTTCACAAGTTCTGTTGCAAACATTACCGCTCCTTTTAAAACGCAAACAGCAACCACTTCTTCCCCTTTATAAATATTATTTAATTCTTGTGCTATTTCTTTTATCCTATTTCGAATTTGCTCTTTAGTAAATAATGTTTCTAAATTTTCGATTTTCATTTAATTTTTATCCTTTCTTAAAGTTATAATATGAGTAGGTTTTTGAGTCGTTTTAATTTTGTTATTTAAACCTGCACCAAATGCCAGCAACACTTCTTTATCTTGACAAAGCAAAATCAAATTATCTTTTTCGTGGTTTGGAATATGCTTGGAATTTAAATATTTTTTAAATTTTTGGTGTCCGCTCATACCCAACGGAGAAATTATATCACCATCTTGGCGATGTCTTAGCACAAAATTAAAATTCACTCCGGAAAAATCAACGTAAAAAGATTCATCAAAAAAGTTATCACATTCATCAAGCTGTTTACTACATTTTGAAATATTGATATAATATTGTCCAAATTTATATTCCCCCTCTTTGTCAACAATAACAGGTGCATTTTCTATATTTTTTTGTAAAAAAAATTCTATATATTTTTCACTTACAAAAAGAAAAAAATTTGTTGTCAGTGAAAAAATTTTTCCTGATTTTGATGTTTTATTTTCCATTATAAAATTCCATAATCTGAATATTTTTTCCTTGTCATAATTTTGTTCAACCAACGGTTTTATTAATTTGTAAATAATTTTCCGCTGTAATGATTCTTCTAAATTTAAAAACAGTTCGGTTTTAATTTTATTATTTTCAGAAATTTCCTTGATTTTTACTTCTAAAAAATTATCTAATATAGAATTTTCCTCTTTTGCGATATTAATAAGAGAATTAATTGCCAAAACCGGATCAGAATTAATTTTTGAAAGCATCGGAAAAATATTATTTCTGATGAAATTTCTGTTGTATTTTACATTAGAATTCGATGAATCAATATTTGGGCAAAGATTATTAATTTTGCAATAAGATTCAATTTCTTCCCTTTTTGAAGTTAAAAGCGGTCTGTAATAAATGTCTCTTTTTTCACAAATTCCCTGTAAACCTGCAATTCCTGTACCATGCACAATACGAAATAATACCGTTTCTGCGTTATCATTCATATTATGTGCTGTAAAAATTATGTTTGAGTTAAATTTTTCTGCGCATTTGCTAAAAAATTTATATCGGGCATCTCTTGCCGCACTTTCAGTATGAGGTACAGAAGAATCAAGTTTTTCACTATAAAACAAGATATTATTTTTTTTACAATAATTTTTGCAGTTTTCTTCTTCTAAATCACTTTCTTCCCCTCTCCAACCATGGTTTAAATGTATAGCAATAATCTTATTCTCCGGTGCAATTTTAATTAAATTGTCAAGTAAGCACAAAGAATCTGCTCCTCCTGAAAAAGCTACCAAGTAGGTCAAATTTTTGCCATTAATATTATATTTTTTTAAAAAATCTTTGATTTTATCTTTAATTTCCATAACAACTTATTTTTTCAAACTCCAAATTTCTTTATGGAAAAGAACAACAAACGGAATAATTTCAAGACGCCCGACAAGCATATTTGATATAAATATAAGTTTAGAAAAAACATTCATATGCGAATAACTTGACATTGGGCCAACTGCTCCAAACCCTGGGCCAACACCGCCCAAAGAAGATATAGCGGACGAAATCCCTATAGCCAAATCGTGTTCAGATAATACAATCAATAAAGCAGAAATCCCCAAAATTGAGAAAAAACAAAAAGCAAAAAATACTGTTTGCCGAACAACATCCGGACTTACAACTTTATTATCAATCTTTATACTTAAAACAACGTTAGGATGAAGAATTTTATATAATTCATTCTTAAGATATTTGAAAATCAAAAGCCATCTGGTCAATTTTATCCCTCCGCCGGTTGATCCTGAGCAGGATGATAAAAATATTGATAAAACCAAAAAACTTTTTGCAAAATATGACCACAGATCATAATTTTCACTCACACTGCCTGTTGATGTTGCCATAGCCAAAACTTGGTAAAATCCTGCACTCAGCGCATGTACAGGTCCAAAATTATGACCGACGTATAAAGCAAATGTTAAACCAAATCCCAAAACAAGTATTGTTTTCACATAGAATCTGAATTCTTCATTTTTCCAAAATAATTTTAAATTATGTTTTGACAAAACAGAGGATTGCAAAACAAAATTTGCACCACCCAAAAACATAAATACAATTATTATCCAATTAATCAAATTTGAATGATATCCGTAAATACTGTGCGGATGCGGACAAAACCCTCCTGTTGAAACTGTAGACATAGCATTACAAAGGCATTCAAACGGTTTCATCCCGGCAAGAAATAAACAAATTCCGCAAAGAAGGGTTAAAACAGCGTAAACAATCCAAATAGTTGAGGCAGTATTTCTTATTCTGGGGGTCAACTTATCTTCAGTCGGCCCTGGAGCCTCGGCAAAAAACATCTGACGACCGGCAACAGCAAATTGAGGTAAAATTGCAACGAATAAAACTATTATCCCCATACCCCCTAACCATTGTGTAAATGATCTCCAAAACAGTAATGAATTCGAGATATCGTAATCTTTCAGTATACTGGCGCCTGTTGTTGTAATGCCGGAAACACTTTCAAATAAAGAATCTATAAAACTAAAACCGCTAAACAAAAACGGTATACTTGCAATCAATCCGAATAAAACCCAAGAAAAAGATGCTATTACAAGCGCCTCGGATTTTTTTAAATCATTTAATGCATTAGTATCAGATGCATTTTTTACAACTCGTCTTAAGATATCACCTAAAAATAAAGAAAAAATCCCCGATGCAAAAAAAGGCAGTATCATAGACCATTCACCAAAAATCAATGCAACAATAATCGGAGTAAAGGCTACTAACCCTATATATGTTAAAATTAATCCTATTGCATTTGATAAATAGTTTAGTCTCATCTTTATACAGCCTTAAAATAATTCCTTATAGTTTGCGAGTCATCTGATTTTGTAAAAATAATCAAAATATCATTAAGCCTTAATTCGGTATCCCCTTTTGGGATAATGACGTGATTCCGTCTTTGAACAGTACCGACTATGGCAGGTGCCGGCATTTCCAAATCTTTTAATAGTGTTTTATCGAATTCCGATTTCAGATTAATTTCTAAAACTTCAGCTTCACCCTGTTCAACCGTTGCTAATATATCAACATCTGTTTCATCTAAATCGTTTCTTACTTCTTTAATTGCTGATGTTTTAGACGAAAGTGCGATATCAATGCCCACTTTTTCAAAAAGCGGAATATTTAATACTTTTGATACTCTTGATATAACTCTTTTTACGCCTAATTGCTTTACTAAAAGAGAACATAAAAGATTCTTTTCATCATTATTTGTAACAGAAATTACAACGTCTGAACTTCCGATTTCTTCTTCATTTAAAAGTTTTAAATCTGTCCCGTCACCGTTAATTACAAGTGTTTTGTCTAACTGCTGAGACAAAAATAAACATCTGTCATAATTTTTCTCAATAATTTTAGTTTTGATTTTAACATCTTCTAAACTTTTAGCAAGCATAAAACCTACATTACCACCTCCGATAATAGCAACGGATTTTACCTGTTCGTTGTCGTGAAAAAAAGTTCCGGCTAAAACATCTAAACTTCTTGATGTTCCCATAAATATCAGTTTGTCATCTTCGTTTATTTCCGTTAAACCGTTTGGTATAAACAGTAAATCCCCCCTTTTTACTCCAACAATAACAGTATCTTTTGTAAAATTACAATCCTTAACCATTTTTCCAACTATTGGAGATGTAGGTTTAACTTTGTATTCTAAAAGTCTTGCTTTCCCGTCTGCAAAATTTTCAACATCAAGGGCGTGCGCAACTGTTACGATTCTAAAAAGTTCCTGTGTTAACAAAGCTTCCGGCCAAATTATATAATTTATAAAAAAATCATCCCAATCTCCGGAAGTTTTTTCTTCATAAATTGACTCGCTATATTCAGAACGTGATACAAAACTTATTGTACGAATATTTTTGTTAATTTTTTTAGATGCAAGACAGGCAACAATATTTGATTCATCAGATAAAGTACAAGCTATAAATACATCGGAATTAACAATGTCAGCACTTTTCAAAACACTTGGATCAGTTGCACTTCCTTTAATAAAACTTATATCAAGCTTATCAAATTCTTCAGTGCGATTTTCTTCTTTATCAATTACTGTAATGTCATAATCTTCAAAAAATTCAGTTGCAAGCAAACAGCCTATTTCCGTTGCACCATAAATAACAATTTTCATCTCAATACACCCATTAATGCCAACCCATAAGCTAAAACATAATAACAAACTCTTTCAAGAAATATTAGCGCAATCATTGCAACCATTGGAGATAAATCAAACATCCCAACAGGAGGAATAAATTTTTTAAATAAATCCAAATATAAATCTGTTGCAGACCTTAACCCGTTAAATAACGGCGATTCCCAATTAATATTCGGAAACCAAGTTAAAAGACATCTTACGACAATCATTGTCATATAAATATAAAAACAGTAATGAATTGCTAAAAAAATCTTATATATCATCATTTTCCTCTTTTGTTATATCATCCTTATTTTCTTTTTCTTTTAAATCGTCACTTTTATTATACTTTTCAAAGCTATCGAAAAATTCTTTCGGACTCATAATAATAACTTCTGGTTCTTTTGGTTTATAAAATTTTTCATAAATTTTATAAAGTCCCTGACAAATAAGAGCCGTAACTATCATAACAATTGCAGGAGAAAAAGAAATTCCATATATTGGCGGAACTAAATAAAAACCTGCAAATGTAAAAATAAAATCAAAAATCGGATAATCCGGATTAATATTCGGTACACAGCCCAATAAACACGCAATAATTACATAATACAAATATAGCGTAAAAATTCTTTGCAATATTATTATAAATTTTGCCATATATAATCCTTTTTAAAAATCAATTTTTGTTGTTTTTGAACATTCACACTCTGCTTTGTCCGGAATATTTTCAATCATATTAAACAACAATGATTTTAAATTCGCAACGTTATCATTAAACACCTTAATAACAGCCTGATGAGATACCGGCGGAACATCTCCGACCAATCCTGCATCATAATCTGTTATTAAAGATATATTTAACGGACACATATTTAATTCTTTTACCAAATATGCTTCAGGATAGGCAGTCATATTGATAACTTCCCAACCTTGCTTTGTGAAAAACGCAGATTCAGATTTTGTTGAAAATCTTGGACCATTGATAACAACAACAGTTCCTTTTTCATGAATATTAATCCCTAACTTTTTACCTGTTTCAATAGCAAGCTTCCGCAATTCAGGACAATACGGATCAGCCGGTGAAGGGTGTTGAACCGCCGGACCTTCAAAAAAAGTTGTTTTTCTTCCGTCTGTCCAATCAACGAACTGGTCACATATAACAAAATCACCAGGTTTAACATGCTTTTGCAAACTACCCGCAGCACAAGGAGAAATTACAGCCCTACAACCTAAATGTTTCATTGCCCACACATTAGCTCTGAAATTAACTAAATGAGGCGGAATAGAATGATTTCTTCCGTGTCGCGGCATAAAAGCTACTCGGGAATTTCCTATTTTGCCGATAAATACATTGTCACTTGTATCACCGTAAGGAGTTTTTACATTTACTTCTTCAATATCATCTAAAAAGCTGTAAAAACCTGACCCTCCAAATACTCCTATATCCGCTTTGTTTAATATGTCCATAAAATACACTCCCTATCTAAAATTTTTCTACAAATTTATTTTATAATATTTAAAAGAATATTTCAAATATTATAAAAATTTCGTTACAGAGATATTTTTACTAATCATCTGTCCCCAGACCATTAGCAACTCCTTGCCCCCACAAGTTTTTCGCAATCTCATACATTCCATAAACTGCCAATGCTCCTGCACTGACTTTTGATGTTATGTTTTTCCCAAACAAAGCTAAAGATCCCAGAATTAGCGGTATTACATTATGAATAAGCATTGCATTAAATCCTTGTTCGTAGCCTATTCCTTCATTAAAAAATCTTCTCCATGTCTGACTTAATTCAATGTTAAAAGCTGTTGTTTTCAGTTTGTCTTTTACTTTACTCATATCATTTGAGTAAAGTGTGTTGTTAAGGTAATAAACAGCAGCTGATGCATCTTTTTCGCTTGAATATAAATCTGATTGTACTTTTCCAACGTGATTTGCATCATAAAAAATCATCCCCAAAGCAGCAAGCCCCGTGCCTCTTGAAATGAGGTTTGCCGGTTTACAAAATTTTTTTACAGATGCAGGAATATTCATTTATACAGACCTTTATTTTGTTTCCTTTGTTGTTTTTTCACTTGTTGTTTTCTTTTTAGTTTCTGTAACAGGAACTTCTTTTTCAATTTGTTTTCCTGACATTTTTAATAATATCGAACTTGCATCAACAGCATCCTGCCCAAATGATTCAGGAGAACCTTGCATTGCTTTTAACAGATTTTCACTATACGCATCACCATCTACGATTCTGGAATCAAGTGCCGATAGTGCAAGTAACCTTACTTGTCCTGACGGATCTTGAAGCATTTTATTTACTAAAGCAGTTAACGCCTTATCATTATGCCTTGACGGATCTTCTTCCAATCTTGCATAAACTTCTTTTGCAGCATTAAGCCTTATGTCTGCGTCTTGACTGTTCAGATAATTTTCAAGATTTCTGATATAATCATCAGTCAGCATTACAATTTTTTTCTTTTCCGTCTTTTGTTTTTCTTCGGGATTTTTAATTTCTTTTTGTTCTATTGTTTGTTTTTCTTTTAACTCTTTGTTTTCAGTTACTCCTGTATCTTGTTTTTTGTTTGGATCTGCATAGACCGGATTATTTTTGATCGAATCCGTTCCGTTCTGATTGCAATTGTTTGGATAATAATTTGGCGCGTTTACATTATAAGTCGGGCCGGTACTACCAGGAGTAGCGACTGAAGGATTAAATATTTGAATACAAACTCCGGATGTTTCAGGCCTTTGAACTTGTTGTTGCGTTCCTTGATTTAGTTGAGGATAAATATTTGATTGAGGATAGTTATAATATTGATATCCGTAGCAAGGCTGGCCTGCATTTCTCACAGTTTGATCAGATTTATTTTGATACGAAACAACGTCTGCGCAATTATAATTTGCATTGTAATGCGGTTGAGTTTGAGTATTTTGAGCATTGTTTTGGGTTTTCAGTTGCATGACACACTTACTCCTAATCTACACTTACTTTTATAAAGTATTTTGGAGTTAAAAATTTGACATTTTGTAAAGAAATGTAAAAAGCGGAATATTTAATTATATTCCGCCTTGATAATTTTAAATAGCGAACTGTTCCAATTTTTCTAATTTTAATTTGTAAAAATCAACATTTATATTGAGTTTTTCTCCGATATCCAAAAGCATAGAAATAAATTTTATATCTTTTGGTTTTGGTTCTGTAGTATTGTTTTCAATAATTTCGCCTATTCTGTGATAAATTCGATTGTAATAAATATTTTGCGCTTCTGCTATATCCATTTGCAAATCAAGCTTATCAATTATATCGAATAACTCGCATATAGCAGCAGCCTGTTGAGATTCAAAACTTTTAGTTAATCTGTTAAGGTTTTTAATAATAAGTTTACTAAAAACAAGATTTGACGGGAATTTATCAATATTTACACCAATTTTTTTAGCCTCAATATTAATACCTTCAATCTGTTGAATTATAGAATCATCTACAAATCCATCAGTATCAGACAGCAAGTCATTATATCTGTGACTAAGAGTGTAACCCGCAGAAATTTTAAATTCATTTGGAATTTCTAATCCAAGACTTTGCATATGATAAATCGAGCTTTTACCTTGATCATACATTTGCTCATATTTTTCAGCAAATTTACTTAATTGATCTTTTAGAAGAATTTGAAGTATTTTTTTACGTTCTTCAATAAAAATGTCTTTTAAAGTAAAATATTCCTTCCCAAATTTTTCATCCAATAACCTTATAATTTCAGTAAACGAATTTAGCAAATATGTTTTTACAAGCTCATCTTGGAGATTAACAAAATCCGCTCTTGTTGAAAATTCTTTTATTGCACAATGAAAATCCCCATCAGAATACTGCATTAGTGCAAATATCAGACTGGATTTTTTCATTGTAACTCTTGATTTAATTTCTATATTACCGATAACTAAATTAGAATTACCTTTTTCAACCTTTTTATAACTGTTTTTTGTAACCTTATAGCAATAAACATTTTCTTCGTCATCAAAATCCTGATAAAGAGATGAAATTGCCCATAAACACGCAATTTGTTTAGGAGTTATAACAGACGGTTTTACAAAATTATTGTAAATATCTTTCCCAGTTCCGAATTCTTTAATATTACTTTTTGCTTCATTCAGTATTTCCAAAAACTTATCTTCAAAGTTTTCTTTTGTGAAATTTGATGCCAATTGTAAAGCTCTTGCCGCATATTTCAGAATTTGAACAGTTTCTAAACCGGAAATTTCGTTAAAAAACCATCCGCAGCTTGTATACATAAGCATTGTTTGACGCTGAATTTCCAGTAACTCCATTCCTGCAACCTTTTGTTCAGGAGTTAATTCGGCTTTAAAAAACTTTCTTTGAAATTCTTTTATAACGGAACTGTTTCGGTTTAAGATAACATCAATATAAGCATTACGAACATCCCAAACATTTTGGTTAAAGTATTTCGGAGCTTCTGATTCAAATATTTTAATTAGTTTATCGCGCAAATAATCAAGCGCGTTTCGAAGCGGCTTACGCCATTTTTGATTCCACCCCGGCTGACCGCCTGTTGAACATCCGCA
Organism: uncultured cyanobacterium; assembly: GCA_946545285.1. Lineage (GTDB taxonomy): Bacteria > Cyanobacteriota > Vampirovibrionia > Gastranaerophilales > Gastranaerophilaceae > Zag111. The sequence goes on from CAMNNA010000006.1 coordinate 18,656, forward strand.
GTCTTGACACCATCTCCCGACACCATGAAAACAACTCCATGATGAGGCTTGTCTAATATCTACTTCATAATCACTTCTGTACTTTTCTAAATATTCTCCGTAATTTGTAATTTTAAAACCGTCTGATTCAGCTTTTATCTTTAAAACATAAGATAGCGCCATATCTCCGAATTTGGTATGATGACCGTAGCTTTCGCCATCGGTAGCAATATTTATTAACTGCGGATAGTCTCTATATTCGCTTACTCCTTCTTCTAATCTTTTTATAAATTTATTCCCGTCTTTTAAAAGTTCATCAAATGCAACGGATTTAGAAATAGCGCCATCATAAAAAAATAAATCTATTGATTTTGACGGATCGGATTTTATTGTATAACGATAAGACCTTGCAGGATCAATGTTTCCCCAGCTTACATCTTGCCAGTTTGAATCTTTAATTCGTTTAATTTTTTGTGCCTGATACGGAGATAAAATAGTAAATTTTATACCGTTATCAACTAAAACCTTTAAAGTTTCATCATCAACTGCTGTTTCTGCAAGCCACATTCCTTCAGGTTTTCGACCGAAACGATATTCAAAATCCCGAATCCCCCATTTTACCTGAGTTTCTTTGTCTTTGTAATTGGCTAAAGGCATAATTATGTGATTGTACACTTGAGCTATGGCATTTCCATGCCCGCCATGCTCCGCAGTGCTTTCAATATCAGCTTTAATTATTCGCTCATAAGTCAATGGGGCATAAATTTCCATCCACGAAAGAAGTGTCGGACCAAAATTAAAACTCATGTATTTATAATTATTTACAATATCTAAGATTTTATTTCTGCTATCGACTATTCTTGAAACAGAATTTGGATTATAACATTCTTTGCAAATTCTTTCATTCCAATCATGAAAAGGACTTGCACTATCCTGTACTTCAATAGCTTCAAGCCATGGATTTTCTCTTGGAGGTTGATAAAAGTGTCCGTGTATTGTTAAAAATTTTTCTTTGCATTCTTCCATAATTCAGTATTCCATTATTAATGTAGTAAAACGTAATTATTTAGTTGTTTCAGATTTTTTTGTATCTTTTTTAGAAGTCAATACTTTAAAATCATCGACATCCATCCACGCATCACCCAATGCAGTTGAAAATACTCTACCCGTAAACTCAACTTCATCTCCTGCGTCTAAATCAATATTTTTTTCTGCAATATCCTTTTTCAAAAATATTTTTAATTCAGATAAAGGAATATTATGTGTTTTTACATCCGGTCTTTGAATAAGAAATGTAATATATTCTTCTGAAGACCTCAATGCGGGAGCATAGTCAAGCCCAAGAGTTGAATACTTATCAAATTTGCCTGAAATTTTAATATTTTTCTTTAAGAATTTTGTCGGATTGGCAACCACATCCAACGCATTAGCCGGCGTATATAAAACTTGTGCAGATGCTGTCACTAACGGTCTTTGAGTATAAATAGAAATCGGTGCGGTTTCTGAAATCGCTTTTAATCCCGCTCCGGTTGCAATTGCCGCACATAACCCTAATATTATAAATTTTGATTTGTTCATGTATTACTCTCCTATGTTTTCTTATATTCTAACACATATTTTAGATTAATGTAAATATCAAATCAAATAGTTAATTTGGCTAGTAATTGTAAAGATATGTAACAAATATATACTAAATATATAAAAATACGCAATTTAATTATTAACAAATTGTTTATATATTAGTAACGAGGTATAATTGTCGTGATGGATGAGAAAACTGAACAAGATTTAAAATTAATCGAGTGTTCGAAAGAGTCGAGAGTAAACGAAGTTTCGGATAAGTTTCAGTCGTCTTGTCAGACAAATCCTATCGTAAGAAAGTTATTGGACTTTAGCAATGCTAACAAAACCGATAAATTTTCGATTCGAGATTTGTTTTCGCGATTAGATTAACAGGTTATTCAAAAATATCAATTTGCTCCGTTTGCATTTTCGATTTTTTGTAACGGCTTTTAATCTTTAGAATTATACTTCGTTATTCTTTTTGTGTAAGGTAATACTGTGTACGAAATTAAAAAAGAAATTTATTTGGATTTAACAAAAAATCAAAAGTCCGCATTATGCAATTACTTAAGAGCAAATGTTAAAAAATTTCCACTGCTTAGTGTTGAACAACTGTGGATTAAATTTTATGAAGATGAAAAATATTATTTAGAATTAAATTGTTCAAGGTTTGAATTTTTAGAAAATATGATTGATGAGGATAACTTTAAACTAGATACAATAAAATATCTCAAAGAATGCAAAAAGTATTATGAATACAAAGAAAAACAACGACCGATAATTGAGGCAAATAAGGCGTTTGAAAAGAAAAAGCGGGAGTTTTTGAAGGAGGTAAAAATGTCAAAAGAACCTCCGACAAAAAAACAGATTTATTATTATGAAAAGCTTTGCAAAAAATACAATATTGAAAAGCGTGAATTAGAATCCAAACTTGATGCAAGAAATGAAATTGACAAAATAATTACAATGTATTCAAAATCATTAACATATATATATGAAAAAGAAGAAAAGGAAGAATAATGCTGATTCAGGATATAGTGAAAATTCTTACGGATTCCGGTATTGAGGCTAACGAAGCATCAATCGAAGTTCGTTTGCTCATTGAAAAGTTTGCGGATTATAAAACTCAAGATTTTATTTTAGGGAAAAAACTTGATGAATCAAAACTTGAAATTGTTCGACAAAAAGCGTTGATTCGCGCAAAGACCCGACAGCCTATCCAATACATTATAGGTGAAGCTGATTTTATGGGGGAAAAATTTTTAGTAAATAATTCTGTTTTAATACCAAGGGATGAAACTGAAATTCTTGTAAGAAAGGTAATTGAAGCTGCAAATATGATTGGGGCAAAAAATATTTTAGATATCGGAACAGGTTCCGGAATAATTGCTTGCATGTGCGCAAAATATACTAATGCAAAGGTAATGGGCGTTGATATTTCAACTAATGCATTAGAAGTTGCAATTTCGAATATGCAAAAAATGGAGTTATTTAACAGAGCAACTTTTAGAAAATCAGATATATTTTCAGCAATTTATCCTGAAGAAAAATTCGACATAATCGTTTCTAACCCTCCTTACATTCCACCTTCACAAAAAGAATTTATTCAGACAGAAGTCACATTTGAACCCGATATTGCACTGTATACAAAAGATGATAAAGGGTTGGAATTTTATAAAAAAATTATCGAGTCAGGACACAAATATCTGAATGCCAATGGGTATTTGATGTTTGAACTTGGAATAAGACAAAGTGAAGATGTTAAAAATCTATTCGAACATTACGGATATAAGAATATCGAAATAATAAAAGATTTGGCGGATATAGATAGAGTTATTTGTGCTAAAATCTAATTTATCTTTAACCTTCGTAACGTTTGAAAGATTGACCGATTGAATCTTTTATCAGAGATTTCGTACTTTCGTATTCTTTGTCAAGTGAAGAAATTTCAGTATCAAGATTTCTCATTTTTAAGTCAATTGAATTTTCTTTACTTTCGATTTTTGCTTTTTCAGTATTATATTTTGCCTCAGCTTGGGCGATAGCTTCTACATCACTTACTTCTTGAACAAATTTATCGACGGCATAATTTTCTTGATAATAGCATCCGTCATCACTCATTGTCGATATATATAACATTCCGCTTTTCAACATTTCTTGCATGTAAGTTTTATCCTCAATTTGTTTATTTTCGCTCCAACCATTCATACAAATCATGTTGAATAATGTGTCATAAAAATCAGCTTGCGATGTATCATCTTCATCAGTAACAGATGTTGTTGCAATTTCAAACTTAAAGTCAGATTTTGTCGGATCATAAAGATTTATATTTGAATCTGAGAGTTTACCAAGATTAACCAGATACTTGCTATCAGCAAGTCCTTCTTTATATGAAACATATGAAGTTAAAAATGCTTTAGCAATATTGTTTAGATTTATACCCATACTATCATTCCAGCTAGCTCCGCCCCAGACTAGACCTAAGCAATTTGACATTTGACTAGCAACACCTTGTTTATTCCAAGAATTACTAGTAAATCCGGCACCGGAATTACCATATGCAGTAACACTTTGAACTAATGCGTTATCAGCATCGTTTTTATCATTAAATTTATAAGGTTTTTGCATAGATGCTACTTGATCTTGTATATTATTATTAGGCCATAGTAAATCTTGAATTTGGGAATAAGCATAATCTAAAGCTGCCTGATTAGTACTTGTTGCGCCAAGGATATTATAGAACTGATCATACATCCAATTTAGCATCGAAGCGCTGTTTTCATTCTCACCAACCAACAATTGTTGCAAATATGCCACATCTGTTATCGGGTTTCCACAACTATCAATAACAAAATTATATTGATATTCTCCTTCCAATAAATCATTTAAAGATATGGACGCAGAATTACCATTTGCTTGGTATGTATCACTTGTATCTACATAGCTTGTAACAGCTTTACTTAAATCATTTGAATCGTAAACATATAAACCAGTTCGCAACCCGCTCTCACGTTCTTGATCTCCATCTCTTTCATCCGCAGTACGTTTTCTTGGAGTTAACAATTCCCAATCGGGTTCATTTTTTTGTAATGCATAAAGACCGCCAAAATACAAACCGTAAGCTTTTGTGTTTACGGAATTTGCCCTTAGCATATTCATAAATTTGTCATAAGAAAATGATTCCACAGACGTATCGTATTCATAACCGCCAATATCACCAATTCCAACCTGGTTGTTGTATGGAATTTCCATAATAGTTTGTGCTTTTTGATTTGAAATTACTTTATTACCGGTTAAAGCATAAATAAAATCATTTCTGACAGCTTCAGAAGGCGTTCCGCTTAATCCTTCAACAGGAATTCCTGCTGCGCGTGCTGCATCTGCGTATGCTGAATTTAATATAACTTTGTTTGATGTATCAGTTATAAATTTCGGATAATAATCGTTATACATTGAAGGTGTCATTAATAAGCCGTAACTTAATGCCATGTTGCTTACCCCTGTTCCTTCATAGTCATATACAAGTTTTGTTTTTGTTAATGCATTTTGGTAATCTGTAGAAATTGCTTCCATATTACGTGACAAAGCGATTTTTTGATGAGATAAACTCATTGATTGAAATTCGCAGTCAGCTTTTCTGGCCGTTATGGTTAATAATCTTGCTTGTGCTGCTGATAATCCCATTGTTTTCCTTTCTAAAAAACTTTTGCTTTGCCTCTTATTCATTTATGTTTACGGCTTTTTTATTTAAAATCTTTAAGAAATTTGATTATTTTTGTTACAAATATTTACAAAAAGTCAAAATTTGAAAAAATATGTATAATACATTTGGGAGTGATTGAATGGGTTTAGCACAAAGATTTAAACAACAGATTGAAAAGGAAAATATTTTCCAAAAAGGATTAAAAAAATTTGTTTCAAGGCCTGATAGTAAGTTAGATTTTAGCTGCGATGAATCAAAAAAATTCGAAGATTTAGAATCTGCAATCATTGATAAAATCAGAAAAACACCTTATTGGAATGATTATACTTCTGAATCAAAAGAGAAAATGATTTCTAAATACTTCGATACTAAAGTCAAACGCAGTAATTATAGTGAGATTAACTATAATTTGGGTGACAAAAATAATTTTATAAAAAATATATTAGATTTAGCAGGTTAATAATACAAATTGAAAAAATAAAATATTTGTGTTAGTCTGTATTTGCCGTGCTCCACGGGGTGTTGCGAACTCTTGACCCGAAGCATACGCGGGGTGCAGAGCCTGTTGTGAGGGCTTTGTAGGCATGATTGAATTTAATATACATCGTAGATAACGTCAATATCGGCGGCGGAAACTTTCGAACCGTGTCAGGGAGGAAACTCAGCAGCACTAAGAAAATCTTTGCGGGTGTCGTTATTGCCGGAGGAGAGACTATTAAAGGATTTTGTGTTTATAAATTTCGATAGACAGTGGCACGGTTTTTTAATTATGAGAAATCTATGAAAAAAAATATTCTATTTTTTGTATTTGTATTTATTTGTGAAGGCGTTTTAGCCAACCAATTTTATCCTGAATATAACAAGATGCGCATTTATAGATGCGATATTTCTGAAACAATTTATAATAATGACAATTCTGTCGTTTCCCAAAATAAATATTTTAGAATATTTAGACTGGATGATGAAAATAAAAAAATTTATCTTCAAAAAGCTCCGGTAGATTGGATTTTAAAATATGATGACGCTGTTATAAAATTTAAGCATTCACCGCTTGCAGATGATTATATTATGAATACTTCTGTCACTATTGACCGTATTAATAATACATATGAATCCGAGACAGAAATAAGCTATGACAATTTTGCATACTCTCCAAGAAAATCTAAAGCCCAAGGCACTTGCAAATATTTAGATCAATAAGAAAATTATAAGCCCGAACGATATTAAAAATGCAATTCCTAAAAATATCCAAAACGGTGAAAAATTCTGCTTTTGCGATATAGAATTCATTGTATAAATTTGTTTTTTCAGCGGTTTTGCGGGAGTCTTTTTAGATTGTTTTTTACCTTTTACGTCATTTTTTGACTTTTTAACAGTCGCAAATTTTTCTTTTTGTTTTTCGTATTTTTTAGCAAGCGTTTCTTTTGATTTTTTGCCAGTTATCAACAATTCCGAATCATACTCAAGTTTCAAAAAATCAGAATCGGATTTTTTATAGTAAACGGCATAATTTATCCCTGCTTCAAAAGCTCTTTTTAAACATTCAAATGCTTTGATTGAATTTTTCCCTACAGTTGCGCTGTGGGTTGATTCATTACCTTGTTTTTTCAAAAAATATAAATCATCAATAAACTCTTTTTCTTGCTCTGAACCGTTAATTTTATCTTTTAGAGTTGCGAGCATTTCGTCAAAAGTGATTTCAGTTGTACGACTTTTCCCAAGAACATTTCTGCAAATATGTTCACCAAATCTGCGAGTTTGAGTCATACACTGTTCAAAATATTCATCACGGTATAGTTTTTCGGCTTCTGTTATAATTTCATATAAATTTTTATCAACAGCTTTTAAATATTCAAAATTTGTTTGAGTTATCATTTGAGTAATTTATTTCCTTTGGTAATATTTTTAATTAATTCTTTAATTATATTTTGTCGGTATAATTTCAAATCATAAAAAGCAATTGCAATACCGTCTTTGCAGACAATTTTCATTGAATTATTTTTGTTTTTATAAATAATTGTACCTGGTTTTTTGTCATATTTTTCAACTAAAATTTTAAAACGATAGGGATTTACGATATAAAATTGATTTTTGTAAGTTATATAACAAGGTAAAAAAGGATGAAGCGCTCGAATTGTGCGTGAAACATCATCCGATGTTTGCATCGTAAAATCCAGCATTCTTTCTTTTCCGCTAATTTGCGGGAAATATGTAGCATATCGTTCATCTTGATTCACAGGAGCCAAAATTTTTTCATTCAAATCATTAATAAATTCTTTTACCAAAATACGCGCTTTGGCTGTCGTTTTTTCACGAAGTTCTTTTGCCGTATCAGTATCACTTATCAATACTTTTTCTTGCTTTAAAATCGCGCCGGTATCAAAATTTTCATCAATAAGGTGGAGTGTTATTCCTGATTCCTTTTCTCCATGCAATATGGTCTGAGTATAGGGGTTAGGACCTCTGTATTTTGGAAGTAGTGATGGGTGAATATTTACTGCGGCAATTTTTGGGATATTGAATGTTTCTTTTTTAATTTTTTCAGGCCAGGTCCCGACAATAATCAGATCAACATTTAACCCGATTAATAATTTTCTGAAACTCTCACTGTTAGCAGATTTCATCCTTATTTGAGGAATTCTGTTCTGCTTAATAACGGTTAATTCATATGACGGAACAAAAAAATCACTAAACCACTGTTTTAATCTTGAATTTGACAACTGTTCATAGCGAAATACTCCTGCAATTTCCGCGCCGGAATCAAGAACCCCGAGGATAATATTTGCAAGCATTAGTCCTTTTCCTAAAATGACAACCTTCATAATAAAATTATAATAAAAAAGAGTGTTAATACAAAAATAATTAACACTCTTTTTACAATTTTATAAATTCAAAAACAATTAAGCTTGCTCATAAGCATTTATTGCAGTTTGAATAGTTTTTAATGCTTGATAATTTTGAGCTCCCACTCTGCCGGCAATAGCATTTGCATTTTGCCTACTTGCGATAGAACCTATAATCATTGCTAAAGGTCCCCATTGTAAAGCAATTTCTGCAGATTCACCAAGCCATTGAGGAACTTTTTTAGTCCACTCTGACATTTTATTTAATATCTTGCTGTTATTTAAATATTCACTGAGTTTTCCAACATTTGTTTTTGATAATTTAAGTTTATTTATTTTACTTAATTTTTTTGCACCAAACATTGCCAATGCCATAGTCCCAAACGCAGCTGCAGCAGTAGAAACTGACGATAGAACGTAATGCTTTCTATTGAAATCTCTGGCTTTTTCATTTTTATTTATTAATTGTTTTGCTCCAGCATAGGTCAAGTCAACAGCTAATAACGGAATAGCTGCGTATGCAAATCCTTTTACTGTATTTGATAATCTTTTGATTCTTGGAATATTTTTCCCGATCATAGAAGCACTAACAGCACTTACTACAGGAATTGAATACCATAAAGTATCGCTTAATCTGTTTGCATTTTTAACTTTTTTATTTTCTTTTGCTTGCGCATAAGCTAAATTGGCTAAATCATAATCATCCATTCTTTTAAACTCTTCAATGCCAATTTTCTTTTTGCCTGTAAAATTATTAATCGAAACTGCACCAATTTGCATATTACCACCTTTACTTTCGAAATTATTATACATCATATAAACCTCAAAAAACAATATTTTGCTACTTTTATAATAAAAATATACAATTATTTACAATTAAGAAGCTTTTTAATATTATAAATGTGTGAAAAAATATTACCTTCATACAATGGGCTGTCGGGCTAATCAATTTGAAAGTGCGATAATAAAACAAAATCTAAATTCAAACGGATTTGAAGAATCCGGTGATGTAAAAAATTCCGATTTTTACATATTAAATTCTTGCTCAGTTACCCATAAAAGTGATAACGAAGCGTTTTATCTTTTAAGATCTGCAAAACATAAAAATCCAAAAATAATCACTATCTTAACAGGTTGTATCGCACAAATTGAAAAAGACAATTTGCTTAAAAATGACTTTATTGATTTTGTATTCGGAAACGATGAAAAACTTAATCTTTATGAATGCATAGAAAGCGGCAAAAAATATTTAGCAAAGGATGTATTAATTCTTGATAAGTTTAATCAAGTATCTTTATCTGATACTTCAAAAACCAGAGCCAGTTTAAAAATACAAGATGGATGCGATAATCGGTGTTCTTATTGCATAATTTGGAAAGCAAGAGGAAAAAGCCGAAGTGCAAAACCTGATTTTATAATTGAACAAATAAACAATTTTGCAAAATCAGGATTTAAAGAAGTAATGTTAACAGGAATTCATATTGGTCAATGGGGTAAGGATTTTGGACTTTCACTAATTGATCTTATAAAAAGAATTGAAAACGAAACTGAAATTCCCAGATATCGCTTGGGATCTTTAAATCCAACAGAAATTAGCGAAGAATTATTAGAAATTTTGGCTAAATCCGAAAAATTCTGTCCTCATTTTCATTTATCATTACAATCAGCTAATGATAAAACACTTAGGTCTATGAATAGATTTTACAAAACAGCGGAATATTTAAAACAAATTGATAGAATTAATGAATTGTTTGAACGTCCGTTTATCGGAAGTGATGTAATTGCCGGTTTTGCCGGTGAAACTGATGAAGATTTTGAGATCACAAAATTGAATCTGCTCAAATCCGGTTTGTCTCAAATTCATACATTTCCTTATTCTCAAAGACCCGAAACTATCGGCGCAAAAATGGATTTTCAAGTGCCAGATGATGTAAAAAACAGCAGAGCACAAATTATAAAGGACATTTCAAAAGAAAAGTATTTAAAATTTATCCAAAAAAACATTGGCAAAACTGCCGAAGTTCTTATTGAAAAACATAGAGATAAAAAAAGCGGAAATCTAAAAGGTCTTACCCAAAACTACATTTCCGTACAGATTATATCTGACAGAAATGATCTGCATAATACATTACAAAATGTTGTTATCACTGAATTTAAAAACAATTTGGTTTTTGCAAAATTAATTTAGCCTTTACTTTTTTGTTTTAAGTTCTATTATACAGGTATACTAAGGAGATTTAGGTTATGTATGATGTTAATTCCCCACATGCCGATGATTTTATTGATAACGGCGAGGTTTTAGAAAGTTTAAAATTTGCGAATGATAACAAAAATAATGTTGAATTAATTGATAAAATTTTAGAAAAAGCTAAAAAAGGAAATGGTCTGTCTCACAGAGAAGCTGCTGTTTTGCTTGATTGTGAAATTCCTGAAAAAAATGAAGAAATTTTTGCTTTAGCAAAAAAAATTAAACAGGATTACTACGGAAACCGAATTGTTTTATTTGCTCCTTTGTATTTGTCTAATTACTGTGTAAATGGTTGTGTTTATTGCCCGTATCACGCAAAAAATAAACATATTCCGCGCAAAAAAATGACTCAGGATGAAATAAAAAAAGAGGTTATTGCACTTCAAGATATGGGTCATAAAAGATTAGCGCTTGAAACAGGAGAAGATCCTGTTAATAATCCGATTGAGTATGTTTTAGATTCTATTAAAACAATTTATTCTATAAAACATAAAAATGGTGCGATAAGGCGTGTAAACGTGAATATCGCGGCAACGACGGTTGAGAATTACAGAAAATTAAAAGATGCCGGAATCGGTACATATATTCTTTTCCAAGAAACTTATGATAAACAAAGGTATGAAAAACTTCATCCGACCGGTCCTAAACATAACTATGCTTACCATACAGAAGCTATGGACAGAGCTATGCAAGGGGGTATTGATGATGTCGGAATGGGGGTTTTATTCGGGCTTTCTACTTACAGATATGAATTTAGCGCATTGTTAATGCATGCGCAACATTTGGAATCAGTCTATGGTGTCGGACCTCACACAATTTCTGTACCGAGAATTAGAAAAGCTGACGATATTGACCCAAATACGTTTGAAAACGGAATTGATGATGATACTTTTGCTAAAATTGTTGCATGTATCAGAATCGCTGTTCCTTATACAGGGATGATAATTTCAACAAGAGAATCAAAAAAATGCCGTGAAAGATTGCTAGAACTCGGAATTTCACAAATTTCAGGCGGGTCAAAAACAAGCGTTGGCGGGTATGCAAATAATTTTAATGAATCCGATGAAGATACCTCTCAATTTGATGTTGAGGACAGAAGATCATTGGATGAAGTTATTTGCTGGCTAATGGAGTTAGGTTATGTTCCGAGTTTTTGTACTGCTTGCTATCGTCAGGGAAGAACAGGTGAAAGGTTTATGGATATTTGCAAAAGCAAACAAATTCACAATTTCTGTCACCCAAATGCCTTAATAACTTTAAAAGAATTTTTGAATGACTATGCAAGTGAAAAAACAAAAAAAGTCGGCGAAACTTTAATTAAAAGTGAGTTGCTTACATTGGAAAGTCCGAAGGAAATTAAAGAAAAAACAGCTCTTTATTTGGAAAAAATAGATAACGGCGCAAGAGATTTCAGATTTTAGTTTGAATTATTAGCCTAAATATCTAAATTCTTTCATTCTGCGATATCTATTATTGTTAACATTTGATGAGGATACAAATGATGTAAATGATTCATATTTATCGCTCATTGGATTTGAAGCGTATTGTACCGGCGGATAATTTCTGTCTTGTTGGTTTAAGCTATTCATCCATACTGATGTTCCTTTTATAGGTAAATCAAAATTTGTAGCAAGATAGTTCTGTATATCAGGTGACAGGTCTTCAGCTAATTTACATAATTCAGTTCTGTCGCCTGCGTCAATCATATTTTGTGCAAAATTCTTTAACTGTGTTTGATTAAGAAGTGCAAGTTTTACTTTACCTGTTGATACTAAAAATTTTACTAATGATATAGGCAATAAGTCCAAATCACCTGTTGCATTGTATAATTCAAGCAATAATTCTCTATTATTTTGATGATCCAAAGCAAATGCTCTAATATCAGTTATTGTGGCATATTTGATGAAATAGTTCAAGAATAGTTTTTGAATATTTGAACCTATTTCACCCAGTTTGTCGTATAACTTGCTCATACCGCCCTGTTGATATGCTCTTTTTAATTCATTAATTTTGTCTATACTAATTCCGTTAATTTCTTTTTGTTCATCTTTGTCAAAATTTTCTTCAAATGTCATTTCTTCAATAAACGGTACGTTTGAAGATTCTTTTTCTTGTTTAAATTTTTCTTCGTATTTTGCAACTGATTCTTTAATATCATTACTTAATTTTAAGGCTTTGTCTGCTACATAATTTACAAAGGATTCTACTATTTTTGGAGAAGAAGTTTGATTTTCCTCTAATTTGTTATTTTGTGCATAAATTTGTAAATCTTTTGCTGTTTGAGAATTTTGAACAACCGCAATAGAAATTGTATTTTGCGCTAAATTTTGATTTGAATATTGTGTTTGAATATTTGAATTTGTACTGTTAGATTCTAATGTAGTTGTTGTAATGTTTGTGCTTTGGCAAGTTTCAATACTTATAGAACCTGTTGTTTGTGCATTTTGAATTTTTGCTTGCGCTTCAGGTGGATATTGTTTTGA
>CAMNNA010000007.1 GCA_946545285.1 uncultured cyanobacterium
TAGCCCTGAATTTATTTATATTTTTCGCTATTGTTACGAAATGTTTTAATTTTTAAGTTAATCTGTTGCATTAAAATTTAAAAATGTTATAGAATAGTGAAAAGCACTTTTTAAAGCATGCTTGGGGATAATAGTAATTAGTTATTTAAGAATAAAATGTGGAGGTTAGTGTGTCAGACACAACATGTTTAGAACAATCCTTGAACTTAACCGAAAATGCCGTCAAGGTTTTGGAAAAAAGGTATTTAAAAAGAGACAAAGACGGTAAATGTATTGAAACTCCGGCTGATATGTTCCGCAGAGTTGCGGATACTATTGCAGCGGGTGATTTAAAGTTCGGTAAATCACAAGCTGAAATTAAAGAGTTATCAGACAGATTTTATGATGCGATTACTCACAGATATTTCATGCCAAACTCTCCTACACTTATGAATGCAGGCAGAGAATTGGGTCAATTGGCAGCTTGTTTTGTTTTGCCTGTAGAAGATTCTTTAGAAGGTATTTTTGAAACTGTTAAAAATACTGCTTTGATTCATAAATCAGGCGGAGGAACAGGATTTTCATTCTCAAGATTAAGACCTAAAAACAGTGTTGTAAGATCAACTATGGGCGTTTCTTCAGGTCCGGTATCTTTCATGAACGTATTTAATGCTGCGACTGAAGCCGTTAAACAAGGCGGTACAAGACGCGGTGCTAATATGGGGATTTTAAGAGTCGATCACCCTGATATTTTAGATTTTATTGATTGCAAGTCTGATAACAATTGTTTGAATAATTTTAACATTTCTGTTGCGGTTACTGACAAATTTATGGATGCGTATTTAAAAGGAGAAAATTATGATTTAATTAATCCTCAAAACGGATCTGTTGCCGGTCAGTTGAGTGCAAAAATGGTATTTGATAAAATTGTTGACGGTGCTTGGAGAAACGGGGAACCGGGTATTATATTTATTGATAAAATGAATTATGATAACCCTACTCCGCAAATCGGTGCTATTGAATCAACTAATCCTTGCGGGGAAGTACCTTTACTTCCTTATGAAGCTTGTAATTTGGGTTCTATTAATTTAGGTTTGATGATGAAAGAATCCAACGGAGCTTGGGTTGTTGATTGGGATTTATTGGAAAAAACAACAAGAACTGCTATGAGATTTTTGGATAATGTTATTGAAGTTAACAATTATCCGTTGCCTCAAATTTCGGAAATGGTTAAAAATAACAGAAAAATCGGCTTAGGTGTAATGGGCTGGGCTGATATGCTTATGAAATCCGGTATTTCATATTCTTCTGAAGAAGGTATCAAACTTGCCGGTCAGGTTATGGAATTTATAGATTGGGTTTCTAAAACAGAATCTATTGAACTTTCAAAAGAACGCGGAAGATTTAATAATTTCTCAGGAAGTATTTATGACAGCGAAAATTATCTTTATAATAAGTATAAAGGTAAATCTGCAGGTAAAATTTCTGATGAACAATGGGCAGAACTTGACTCTCAAATTAAACAATACGGATTGAGAAACGCAACTACAACTTGTATTGCTCCGACAGGAACAATTTCAATGATTGCTGCAGCTTCAGGCGGTGTTGAACCTTTATTCGGGTTGGTATTTTCTAGATTAATTATGGATAATACCGAAATGCTTGAAGTTAATCCTATATTTAAAGATTACATGATTTCTCACGGATTGTATTCAGAATCTTTGATGTCACAAATTGCAAAAGACGGTACTATCGCTCATGTTGACGGTGTTAGTGATGAAATTAAAAAAATCTTCGTAACTGCGCATGACGTTACTCCATATTGGCATGTAAAAATGCAGGCAGCATTCCAACTGCATACCGATAACGCCGTTTCTAAAACAGTAAACTTTGTTGAATGGGCTACAAGAGATGATATTAAAGAAGCTTACATTTTAGCTTATGAAAACAACCTTAAAGGTATAACTGTTTATCGTAACAATTCACGTCAATTCCAACCAATGAATTTGGATGATAAGAAAAAAGAAACTGATAAATCAGAGCCTATCGTTGAAGATAAAGTAGAAGAGTTTGAACAAGAAGATTACAATCCTACAGGCGAAATTAAAGAAGTTACCTGCCCTGAATGCGGAACAAAAATCCAAATGGCGGAAGGCTGCTTTATTTGCCCTGGGTGCGGGTATTCAGGTTGTTCATAGTTTTTTAAATTAATAGTAAACAAAAAAATCGCTGATGTTATCGGCGATTTTTTTTGTCGGTGTATATTTTCTATATAGCAGCAGTTTATTGTAACGAAATGTTACGATTTCTGTCAAAAAAACTCAAGATTTTTTATAAAAAGTCCGATATAACAGTTAACTAAGATAAAACTGCGAGAAAGGATTAAAGATTTAGCGATGGGTTTAGCAGCATCACAAGCAAGATTTTTAGGAATAACTGCAAGAAAAGCGAGTTGCGAATTTAAATCAACTGAACTTGCTCAGACAAAAATGGAGTTAACTAACCAAATGTCTGATATTGCAAATGAATATGCGCATTCTCTAAATTCCACTAAACTCATTTGGCAAAATGAAACTGTGGGTGGCACATATAATATGTCATACGGTTTATTAATGTCACCGGGATATTTAAATGATTTTAATCCGTATATGATTACTTCTCCTTCAGGTGCAATAGTATTGGATGATAGATTTGCACAGGCTGCAAAAAATGCAGGAATTACTATGGCAGGCGGAGTTCCGTCAAAAGACGGAAGGGACGCTTTTATCGCTGCACTTGCAGGTAACGGTGTTATTACAAATGAAACTTCTGAAATAGTGAAATCTCAAGCTTGGGATTATACAGCCGGCATGGGCGGTTTGATTTTAGATAAAAATACTGTGGATGTTTATGATTTATCCGCAGTAATAGAGGATCCGGATTTCGGAGGAAAAACAATCCCTTGGGGTATTTCTGGAGTTTCCGAATTTGACGGGAAAACTATTAATGATTATGTCAATTCAAAAAGCGCTGATTACAAAAATGCGGCAAAAATTTTATTTGAGGTAGATGATAAGACTAATATAGAAAATGACAAAACTTACAGCTTGATTGGCAGTGACAAGTACGGGGAAATAATTGAAGACTATAACAATCAGATTTCTGAAATGCAGGACAAAGTAAGTGAAGCAGATAAAATAATAAATGATGAAACTTCCGATGCTGCTTCAAAAGCCCAAGCTGCTATTGATAAGTCAAATGCTGAACAAAGTTTGAATAATTTAACCTCCGGTAAGGATGCAATTGAAAATTCGTATAATTACTACAATTCAAAATTAGTATCCGGTATGTTTTCTTTAGAATCAAAACTTGTGACAAATACAAGTTCAGAGTTGATAAATAAATATTCATTAATTCAAAACGGATCTATAAATAAAGATTCATCTCGAATAGCATCTATAACTTTTGGAGATTTATTAACAGACGAAATAGTATTAGCTGTAAGATATAATGACGATAGTAAAAAAGCTGTCCAAAATAAATTTATTGATGAGGCGACAGATATTTTGGAAACATTAAAAAAGACATTTGAAGCAAAATTTGGCTACAATATAGATGATATGTCTGCTCAAGCGATTGATTATGCTTGGACTATGGTTAAACGCAATTTCTTGAATATTGGAAATGCGGTTAATCTTAATCCTACAAAAACGGATGATACTGTTGCATCAAACAGTGCGTACAAAAATGCTTCTGAAAATAACCGAATTGGTCTGGATAACAGTGATATTGCATTAAGTTTATCTAACGCGGCAAAAGCATTTTTAACATATTATGCTAATGTGGTTAATTCTGAATTAGATTTTGGGGTAGCAAAATCAGTTGATATGTCAAAATATGTAACTTCAAGTATAGATTACGTTTATTTAGGACAATCAAAAGAAAATGAAATTCCTCAGGAAGAAAAATTATCCGATTTTTATAATCAGTTATATAACAATATCTGCGCTCATGGCTGGAGAAAAGATGATTCCGTTAACCAAGATGATTATTTGGAAAATATGATTAAAAACGGCAGATATTCAGTTAGCGCATTGTCAAGTGACGGATATTATTATCAAGTTCAATATAACAGTATTTCTTATTTACAAGAGGTTGTTGACCAAGACGCAATCGCAAGAGCAGAGGCAAAGTACTCTCAGAAAAAAGCTGAAATAACAGCAAAAGAAAACGAGATTGATATTAAATCTAAAAAACTGGATTCTGAAATTGCCGCTTTAACTCAAGAATTGGAATCAGTCAAACAATTGATTTCAAACGGAATTAATAAAGCATTTTCAACATTTAGTAACTAATTAGTCTTTAAGCTATTACGCCGTAAGAGTGAAGATTTCATAAATTTCTTCATTAGAAAGTTCTGTAATGATTTTTTCGCCTTCGTAAACCGCAATATCAGCAAGTTCTTTTTTAGATTTAAGCATTTCGTCAATTTTTTCTTCAAAAGTTCCGATTGTAATCATTCTGTGAACCATTACGTTTTTGTTTTGACCGATACGATATGTTCTGTCCGTTGCTTGATCTTCAACCGCCGGATTCCACCACAAGTCGTAGTGAATTACATTTGTTGCGCTTGTCAAATTCAAACCTGTTCCGCCCGCTTTTAATGACAAAATCATTACTTTTGCATCATCATCATTTTGGAATCTATCTATCAATTCTTCCCTTTGAGCAACAGTCAAACTTCCGTGGAAGAATAAAGGTTCTGTTCCGCATTCGTTTGTAATGACTTTGCACAAAATGTCGCCCATTTCTTTATATTGGGTAAAGATAAGAGTTTTTTCACCGTTATCAATGATACTTTGAACCAAATCCAAACATTTTTCCATTTTTCCTGACATTTCGCGAGTCATTTCACCTGTTTTTAAGAATTGGTAAGGGTGATTACATATTTGTTTTAATGCTGTTATAAGCTTGAATATATTTCCGCGTCTGTTAACACCTGTAAATGTACTGATTTTTTCCATCATTTCATTAAGAGTTTTTTCATATAAAACCGCTTGGGCTTTTGACAGATAGCAGTATTCATTCAATACCATTTTTTCCGGAAGATCGGAAATTACATTCTTATCTGTTTTTAAACGTCTTAATACGAACGGTGAAATAGACATTCGCAGTTTTGATGCTCTGGAATTTTCTTTAAACCTTTCGATAGGAATTGCGTAGCTTTTTTGGAATTCTCTTAAAGATCCCAAATATCCTTTATTTATAAAATCAAAAATACTCCACAATTCTGTTAATCTGTTTTCTACAGGAGTACCTGTCATAGCGATTTTTATATCGGATTTTAACATTTTGATAGCAAGTGTTTGCGCCGTATCAGGGTTTTTAATATTCTGAGCTTCGTCAATAATTATTACACCCCAATTATGTTTTTTAAGTTCTTCAACATCTATTCTCATAATAGCGTATGTTGTAAGAATAACATCGTGATTTACTTCAAGCTGTCTGTCTGCGCCGTGATAGATTACGGTATCAAGATTTGGGGCAAACATTTGAAGTTCTTTCATCCAGTTTCCCATAAGAGTTGTCGGACAAATTACAAGAACAGGTTTTGTTAATTTATTTTCTTCTTTCAATTTTAACAATAAACTTATGACCTGAATAGTTTTCCCTAACCCCATATCATCGGCCATACATACTCCAAAACCTTTTGAAATATTTGTCCAAAGCCATTTTAAACCAACCTGTTGATAATGGCGCAAGGTATTTTTCAACGTTTCCGGAGGTTCAATATCCACAGGTTTTGTGAATTCGGTTATAACTCTTGCAAATGCCGCATCATAATCAAATTCGTACTGATCATATTGTTTAGATAATGATGCATGAATTAATTCCATCCTTGACATTGATTTCAAATTAGATTTAGCAATCTGTTCAAAAATCTTTTTACTTTCTTCTTTATCAATCAGTACGTATTTATTTTTGTATTTGATAAGTCCGTTGTTGTTTTCAACCAATTTATTAAATTCTTCTAATGATATTTTTTCATTTCCTATTGCGATTTCGTATGTAAACTCTAAAATGTCATCAAGAGAAAGTTTGTTATTGTCTTTTCCGTTAATCAAATTAGCCAAATCACCTGCGCGGGATTCTTTAACTTTAGCATTAATTGATGCACGCGGAATACAAATATTGGTAAGTTCTTTTGGCAGCACAACTTCAATTTGTGCTTTTTGAAGATAGTATGCAGTTTTTGTAATCAAGTTATAAACTTCATTTAAATTTAAATCCAAATAAAGTTTATCTTCATCTTCAAAAAGGTTTTCGAGTTCAGGCATATAACGAAGTGCATAATTTAATTGTTTTTCTATAATACGCGCAATATCACTTGCTTTTGCGTCAAAAACTTTTTCATCTGTGTACAACCTATCAATAAGCACATCTTCCCCTGTTTTGCGGTTTTTAATGTAAACTTTTAACCTGAAAATCTCATCTTCAAATTTTTCGATTTTGAAAAACGGAATAACATCATATTTACCAAGATATAATTCGTCAAACCAATTAGTAAAACTTTCAGCAATATCTTTTCCTTTAATTACAGATCTTTGTTCTAAATCTTTTAACATGTATGTTCCGGATTTTACATCTTTGAAGCGATACATTTTTATGCTTAGAAATTTATACAGAACATAATTTAAATAAGTATAAATAAATTCGTAAACGAAATTTTCCGGTTTTTGTCCTTCGATAAATAAGTCGTCCGGCATGCCTTCTTCAAACTGATTTACGATCCTTGCCATTTGTCGGTTGTTAATCATTGGTTCGTAAACTATTCGAAACATTTGTCCGTAACGTTTTACTGTCGGAATAAAATATAATTTTTCGATAAGCTTCATAACAAAATAAGTAAGCTTATTCATATAAATAAAAGTCGGCGTTAATGCTTCAAAATCCACTTCGTTCCCGAATCCGCCAAAATAATCCATTACCAAATCCCAAGACAAAATATATCCGCGTTGCCCTTTCAATTCTTCAGGACGAAATCTGAATAATGACCCTTTTGATTTTAAATAATATTCAAAATTATTAGTCGGGGTAACAAAAAATGAATATTTCCCCTTTTGGTTTATTAAATAAAAATTGGTATTTCTTGTAGGAGAATTCGGGCTTAAAAATATCCCTGCAAATTCATCTTCAACAATCTGATAAATCATACTCAATGTATAGCGAAAATCTTTATTTTTAAATCCTTCCGGATCTTCGCTTAAATTAAAAAATAATTCATCAACATCATTTTTCTTAAATGAAAAATCTATATTTAAATTGTCCGTGGTATTTGACATAATTCTCCTTTATTTGTAAGTCTTTAAGCCGTTATGAAGATAAATCTTTAACTTGTAATGAACTTATCTTCTTGGCGTCTTAGTGACTTTTAATCAATGTTTCACCGGTCATTTCTTTTGGCTGAGGAATTCCTAATAAATTTAAAACAGTCGGTGCAACATCGCATAATTTTCCTGTTTGTTTAAGTTCAATTTCTTTCGGGGCATTGATAACAACGAAAGGAACTTGATTTGTTGTATGTGCGGTGTGAGGTTTTTGTGTTTGTTCATTGAACATAACTTCCGCATTTCCGTGATCCGCTGTTAAAAGCATTACAATTCCGTTTTGTTTGCACGCATCAGCAATTTTTCCGACACATTCATCAACAACTTTACAAGCTTTAGTTGCCGCTTCTACAACACCTGTATGTCCGACCATATCAGGATTTGCAAAATTAACTAAAATGAATTGATATTTCGGATCTTTAATTGCATTTAAAACATTTGCACAAACTTCCGGTGCGCTCATCTCAGGCTGCATATCATATGTCGCAACTTTTGGAGACGGAACTAAAACACGTGTTTCGTGAGGTTGCGGCTCATCAATACCTCCGTTAAAAAAGAATGTAACGTGAGCATATTTTTCAGTTTCGGCTGTTCTAAATTGATTTATTCCGTTTTGTTCCAATACATCACCCAAAATATTTACCAATTTTTCTTTTGGAAATGCAACAGGGAAATTAAAAGTAGCCTCATAGCTTGTCATTGTTGTGTAATTTATATTCTTAAGCACTTTTTTTCTTTCAAATCCGTCAAAATCACTGAAATTGATAGCTTTTGTAATTTCGCGGGCTCTATCCGGGCGGAAATTGAAGAAAATAATTGCATCATTATCATGAATTCTTGATTCTTCTCCTCCGGCTATTATCGGAAGCACAAATTCATCTGTAACACCGTTTTCATAAGATTTTTTAACTCCGGAAATAACATTATCTGCTTTTTCCCCTTCTCCGAATAATAGCGCATTATATCCTTTTTCAACTCTTTCCCAGCGATTATCACGGTCCATAATGTAATATCTTCCGATTGCTGTTGCTATTTGCGGTAAGTTGTATTTTTTTAATTCGTCTTCTACAATCTGTAAATATTCGCAAGCACTTGAAGGCGGCGTATCGCGTCCGTCTAAAAATGCGTGAACATAAAATTTTTCTACGCCGTTTTTAGCTGCCAATTGAATTAATGCTAAAACATGATTCAGTGAAGAATGAACTCCGCCTGTTGAAACCAATCCGTATATATGCAAAGCCGAATTGTTCTTTTTAACATGTTCAATTGCATTTAAAAATCTTTCGTTTTTGAAAAATGAGCCGTCTTTTATTGCGTTGTTTATCTTAGATAAATCTTGATAAACAATCCTGCCTGCCCCTAAATTCAAATGTCCGACTTCGGAATTCCCCATCTGTCCTTCCGGCAAACCTACATTTTCTCCATCCGCATTGATTTTTATAAATTTTTCTTCTTGTTCAAGTTTTGGAACATTCACAGGATGACAAAGTTTTGTAGCATCATCTTTTTCTAATCCTTTAGAAATTCCCCAACCGTCCATAATACACAATAATACGCGTTTTTCCATAGTAATTATCCCTCTTTCGCTAGTATACAGTATCAAAATTCTATCAAGAACACATTTTATTTTCAAGACGGCAACTAATAAAAACTTTTAGTATTTTGTTAAATTTTTGTAACAATTCATTAAAATCATGCAATTATTTAATTGATAAATACTTTATATATATACAAGATGGAAAATCGATTATAGGAAAACAACTCTATAAGAGAGTATGTGAGTAAAAAAAGGAGATTAAAAATGGATCAATTAGGCGGAATCAGATTTACAGGAATGCCTGGGTTAACAGGAGTTAATCATTTAGGGCAAACTGGACAAACAGAAAAAACAGGATTTTTAAAATTTCATAAAACAGATAATACAGGATATGTTCCAAAGCAAAGTGATCCTGAAAATCAAGAAATTGCAAATGTGACAAATTCTTATCTTAAAGATTATCGTGTGACACCGGAACAAGTTGTAAGCGTAGAAAAATCTTTACGCGGTTTTGGCCTAGAAACAGTTTAAGCGGCAGGGAATTAACTCACATACTAATTTTCAAAGGTTCGTTAATAAACGAACCTTTTTTGTGTAAAAAAAAATGATGCGAACAAAAATTTAATCCGCACCATTTTTTATTTTAAATTTGAAATTAATCAAATGTATAACCTATAATTGCAGCTTCTCTTGCTTTTTTAATAGCTTTTGCAATCATTCTTTGATGTTCTGCGCAATTACCGGTAATTCTTCTTGGAATAATTTTTCCTGCTTCTGTTAAGAATCTTCTTAATTTTGCGGCATCTTTGTAATCAATTTCAGTGATACCGTCTGCGCATAAACTGCAATTTTTATGTTTTTTCTTGTCGTCTGCTTTTACCATTTTATTTTTCGCCTTTCTAGCCTTAAATTGTACTTCTAAACATTAATTCTAAATTTTGCATTCATAGTATTAAAAAGGAACTTCGTCTTCACCGATTAAAACATCTGTATTTTCTGAGCTTGGAGCCATTTCCATTTCTCCGAATTTTAAGATTTCTTCATCAGAAGAAGAATCCGATTGAGATGCGGCACTTCCGCCAATCAAATCAATAGATTGAGCGTCAATTTCAAAAACCTTTTTATCAGATCCGTCATCTTGCTTACTCAAACCCATTTGAAGTCTGCCTGCAACGGCAATTCTTTGATTCTTTTTAAGATTTGAAACAACATCAACTAAATTTGATTTTCTTGATATTACGCGAACAAGCAACTCATCGCGTTCGCCGACATTTAGGACAAACGATGAAACCGCAATGTTATTTTGCGTATATCCTGTTTTAGGTTCTTTGTAAACAACGCCTGTTACAGCGGCTTTTGCTAAACTCATCTTCTAAATTCCTTTACAAATTTATACTACACACCTGCTTTTTGGCTTACTTCCAAAAACATTGTTCTTAAAATGTTGTCATTTAATCTCAATTGTCTTTTGAATTCAGCAACTTTGTCTGCCGGTAATGAAAGAATTGTAGTTGAGAAGAATCCGTCTCTGAAATTTTGGATATCATAAGCTAATTTTTTTCTTCCGGCTTTATCCACAGATTCAACGCTGCCGCCAAAATCAGTGATAATTGAACCGATTTTGTCGATTAATTTGTCAACATCTTCTGTGTCTAAATTTGGCTTAAATATTGCCAATAACTCATATTTTTTCATTTTAAAATTTCTCCTTTTCTAGCCTTATAAATTGATAGTAACATGAAAAAAATTTTTTTTACAATATATAATCTGCTTCAAACACATAATCTGCGCGCCCGCTTAAGAAAACATCCTTTTGTTTATTTTCTGAATTCCCGTGCCATTCAACGGTTACAGACCCTCCAAGTAATTTAACATTTACCTTATTTTCTGTTAAGTTATTTAAAATAGAAGAAACAACTGATGCGCACGCTCCTGTTCCGCAGGCTAATGTTATTCCGCAGCCGCGCTCATAAACACCCATATGAATCACGTTTTGCGACAAAACGTTTACAAATTCCGTATTCGTTTTTTGCGGAAAATACGGGTGTTTTTCTATTTCCGGCCCGTAAATTTCTGCCATTTTGTAAGGGTTTTCATCTGTAAAAATTACACAATGAGGATTTCCCATCGAAACAGGGTTGATTTCAAAAGTCCTATCTTTAATTGTGATTTTTCTTTCTCCTTTGAAAGGGATTTTCTCATCTTCAAAAATCGGTTTTCCCATATTAACTTTAACTTCTTCGTCGCTAATAATTTCCGGAATAATTTTTCCCGCAAGAGTTGACACGCTAAACTGCTTTTTATCAACCAATTTTTTGTCATAAGCGTATTTTGCAAAACATCTCATTCCGTTTCCGCACATCTGCGCGCTTGTTCCGTCGGAATTGTAAAAATACCATCCGATGTCGCACCCGTCATTTGGAGTTAAATTCGGGATTATAAGTCCGTCCCCGCCGATTCCGAAATTTCTGTTGCAAATTTTCATTGCAAAGACTTCCATTGATAACCCGCTTTTTTCGTATTCGTCATAGTCAACTATAACAAAATCGTTTCCGAGTCCTTGCATTTTTACTGCTTTTATTGTTTTCATCTTTTTCTCCGTTTTTTTAAATAATATCAAGAAAATTTTAATTGTAAATTTGGGGGTAAATATTTTTAAGGAAGGTAAAAAATAAGACGCAATTGGATTTCAACTGCGCCTTATATATAAAACATCTAAACATTAACAAATTAGTATCTGTAATGAGCGAATGCTTTGTTTGCTTCTGCCATTTTGTGTGTATCTTCACGTTTTTTGCAAGATGCACCAACACCGTTAGAAGCATCAATAATTTCGTTTACCAACTTATCAATATAAGATTTTCCGCTTCTTTTCTTAGCATTATCAATAATCCAAGAAGAAGAAAGTGCAAAACCTCTGTCTGCCTTAACTTCCAAAGGTACTTGATAAGTAGAACCGCCGATTCTGCGAGCTTTAACTTCTAACAACGGAGTTGCATTTGTCAAAGCCTTTTGGAAAACATCCATAGGATTTTCGTTAGTTCTTTCTTTTATTCTTTCCATAGCAGAATAGAAAATTCTTTCAGCCAATGATTTTTTACCGCGTCTCATAATTCTGTTAATGAATTTTGAAACATCAACACTGCCGTAAATTGGATCTGCTAACGGAATTCTTTTTGCAGGTTTAGAACGTCTTGACATTACTTCTTACCTCCTTTTTTATCTCTTTTAGCACCGTATTTAGATCTTGATTGTGCGCGGTTAGCAACACCTGCAGTATCCAATGTACCGCGAATGATGTGGTAACGTACACCAGGAAGGTCTTTTACACGACCGCCTCTTATCATAACAACACTGTGTTCTTGTAAGTTGTGGCCGATACCCGGAATGTATGAAGTAACTTCAAATCCGTTTGTTAATCTGACTCTGGCAACTTTTCTAAGTGCTGAGTTCGGTTTTTTAGGGGTTGTTGTGTAAACCCTTGTACATACTCCGCGTCTTTGAGGACAATTCATCAAAGCAGGAGATTTTGTTTTTGATTTTAGCATTTTACGTTCTTGACGTACAAGCTGGTTAATTGTTGGCATAATTTCTCCTTTTACCAATTTGCCCATTACATAAGTCGTATCGGAAAGCTTGGGCGTTACCATCCTGACTTTTACTATTTATAACTGCGTATTTTCTGAAGCTTCTTGCGCACAAACCGCGCCTTCCGCCCCCAGCACGAAAATTTCGGCAGGTACAACCCAATAAAACATCAATCAAACTCTATTGTCAAGTGATAAACCCTGTTTTGTTACAACCACTTGAAATTTATTTTAACATGAGTTATAATTAATATATAAAAGGGGCGGTGCTTCCAACACCGTGTCCTGTTAAATGAGGCTAAAGTGATACTTACCGTTTTCGGTGGGTGTCACTTTTTAATGTAAGAATAATCAAAAATATAATCAGAAGATTTATATTGATTTGTTCCATTTGCAACCCCCTTTCTTTAAAACTATCAGCACTAGGCTAAAGTAATTTTGTTGTTGCTGAAGTTTCTTCGAAATAACAGGATGCCCCTATAATTTTATTTCAACGATCAATCCTTTTTGACTTTTTCCCTTATGACAAGTTCGTAGCCTAAAAAATCTAATATTTCCTGAACGGTTTGAAATCTAATCCTATTTTTTGATAATAAATAAGACATAGAACCGGATTGAGGGATGTCAAAGCCTTTATTTCTCAACAATTCTATTACTTTCCGCATAGAAAGTCCTTTTCTGAGAATAAGTGTTGCCAGTTCTAACTTAATATTAATCATATTTACAGTTTAAATTTGTTTTTCCTATTGACAAATATATAAAAAATTGCTATAATATATATAGCAGTACATTAAAATAGATAGCAATCATTAAGGAAAACCTATGAAAAAGAAAAAAATTAATCCAAACCCGCCGGATTTGGTAATTGATGAAGATGAAGATATTTATATTCCTGATTCGTTTTTAAAAGAATTAGAATACATAAAATGCGCGCTTGTAGATATTATTAAGCACCCCAAAGAGCGTGAAATCAAATTTATAAGATTGCACAGACAAATCGGGATTTGTATATTTTGGATGAAAAATGTCATAAAAAGAGAAACAAAAAAGACGCTGTCTAAAGCGTCTTTAGTTATAAATAAAATAAAAATTCATTAGATATTTGCAATTTGTTTATAAAAATCATTTGATTGTTCGAATTTATAGCCAAAATTAAACAATCTTGATTCTTGCAATTGAGGGGCAAGAATTTGCAAACCAATTGGCATGCCGTCTTTATCGAATCCGGCAGGAACACTCATTCCCGGCAATCCTGCAAGGTTGCAGCTAATCGTTGCAATATCTGTTAAATACATTGCTAAAGGATCAGATGATTTTGCACCCAAATCAAATGCCGTATTTGGACAAGTCGGAGAGATTAAAACGTCAACTTCTTTGAATGCTTGTTCAAATTCTTGAGTTACTAATGCTCTCATTTGTTGTGCTTTTTTATAATAAGCATCGTAATAACCTGCAGAAAGTGCGTAAGTTCCAAGCATTATACGGCGTTTAACTTCCGGTCCGAAACCTTCCGCTCTTGTTTTTGTATACATTTCCATAAGATTTTTAGAATCCGGATGGCGGTAGCCGTATCTTACACCGTCAAATCTTGCAAGGTTTGACGAACATTCTGCGGTTGCCAAAATATAATAAATTCCGATTGAATATTTTAAATTCTTCAATGAAATTTCTTTAATTTCGCATCCTAATTTTTTATAAGTTTCAATAGCATTTTGAACAGCTTTTTCAACATCAGGTGCAAGACCTTCGGATAATAATTCTTTTATAACACCGACTTTTTTGCCTTTTAAATCGCCGTTTAAATTAGCGCTGTAATGTTCTACAGGGAGATTCAATGAAGTGGAATCTTTAGGGTCATGGCCGGAAATTACTTCTAACAAATTAGCGGCATCTTCAACACTTCTTGTTAAAGGTCCGATTTGGTCTAATGAAGATGCAAACGCGATTAAACCGTAACGTGAAACTCTGCCGTATGTCGGTTTCATTCCGACAATACCGCAAAAACTTGCCGGTAAACGAATTGATCCGCCTGTGTCAGAGCCAAGTGCTAATGTTGCTTCGCATGCTGCAACACTTGCCGCAGATCCGCCTGAAGAACCTCCCGGAACTTTATTTAAATTCCAAGGATTGTGAACCTTTTTAAACGCTGAATTTTCGTTTGATGAACCCATAGCAAATTCATCCAAATTTGCCTTACCTACAATCGGAACAAGATTGTTTAAAAGTTTTTCAGTGATTGTAGCATTATATGGGGAAACGAAATTTTCCAAAATTTTACTTGATGCGGTTGTTTTAGAGCCTATCAAATTCATATTATCTTTCAGTGCAAGCGGAACTCCGGCTAAAAGCGGTAGTTCTTCCCCTTTTGCAACTTTTTCATCAACTTTTTTTGCTGTATTTAGTGCAATTTCTTCTGTCAAAGAATTAAAAGCACCTATTTTATCTTCAATTGCATTAATTCTTTCAAACTGTGCCTTGGTTAATTCCAGTGCTGAAACTTCTTTATTTTTTATTGCCTTACTTTGTTCAGAGGCAGTTTTTCTCAAAAGCTCGTTCATAATTTCTCCTTAAAAAGCTAGTCTTGCAAAAAAATTCTAAAATAAAAAAATCATATTCGCAAGAGGGAGTGACTAAACAAAATGCGAAGGACAAGATTTAAAAAATTTTTCATATTTTAAAATATTTGCTATGGAGAGGTTTTAGCGAATCTAAAGTCCAACAACGACCGGAACTATCAATAAATGCAACTGTTTCGGAACTGTTTCCCATGCAAGGACAACCAAAAAGTGCATCTGAATCTTTTATCCAGCATCGGCGATTATAATTATTACGATTACATTCTAATAAATCAGAGTTTTTTAAATGTAAAATTTGTTAACAATCGCGCAATTTTCAAAAACAAAAATACTTTATATAAATGTAGAAGTGTTATAGGTTTAAGTGTGATATGTCAAATTGGTTAGCAAAACTTATATTTACATCAAGAAGTGCCGGACGGGTTGAAAACGAACCGGGGCGCGGGGTTGTTGCAGGCGCTCAAGCTGCATCCGCTGTCAGAAATGGTGCTAAAGACGGCAGTATTTTTTCTAAACCTTTTAAAGGTATTCTCAATTATTGTGAAAAATTGGCTGAAAATAAAGAAGCTTTAGGTCGGGTTTCAAAATACGTAAAATTAGCCAGTGAAAATGTGAATCCGTTAATTGTGGCTTCAAGCGGGTTAAATATTGCGTTAGCCGAAGATAAGCAATCAGCGTTTATTACTGAAGCAGGTACTTTGACAGGAATGTTTTTAATGGAAGGAATGATGAATAAACATCTGGATAAGTTAGTTGATAAACTTCCTGTTAATAAAAAACTTGCACCGATAGTAAAAGGAATTGCGTTTGTAATAGGTTCTGTCGGTGCATCAGGTGTCGGTAAAGCAGCGGGTTCTGCTGTTGCTAAAGCCGTAAAAGATTCCAACACCAAATATTCTCAAGAACAAATAGCTAAAACTCAAAAACCTTATACTCCAATTAATGTTGCGGCTTAAATATTTATTCTTTTTTAAAACGTATTTTTGGAATATAATCTGAGTATGAGTTTCAATTATCTTGAAAACGAATATGATGTAATTGTTGTAGGCGGAGGTCATGCCGGATGTGAAGCGGTATTAGCTTGTGCAAAATTAGGGATGAAAGTTTTATTATGCACCCTTGATGTTAAAAATATTGCACTTCAACCTTGTAATCCTGCAATCGGCGGACCTGCAAAGTCTACTTTAGTCAGAGAAATTGATGCTTTAGGCGGAGTTATGGGTTTGGCGGCTGATGCAACTTATTTGCAAATGAAAGTTTTGAATTCCTCAAAAGGCCCTGCTGTCAGAGCATTACGCGCGCAATCGGATAAAGTTGAATATTCAAATTTTATGAGAAATCTCATTGAATCAAACCCGAATATTTATTTAAAACAATGCTGTATTACAGAATTAATTGCCGAAAATAATGAAATAACCGGCGCAATTGATGAATTCGGAGTGAAATACAAAACCCGCGCAGTTGTATTAACAACAGGAACTTCTTTAGAAGGAAGAATTTTTGTAGGGTTAAAATCGTTTTCTGCAGGCAGATTAGGAGAAAAAGCTGCTATAGGATTATCTGATTCACTACATAAATTAGGGATTGAAACAAAAAAATTAAAAACAGGAACTCCCGCAAGAGTTGATAAAAGAACAATTGATTATTCAAAAATGACAATTCAGCCGGGGGATTCTGAACTTAGCTTTTTCTCATTTCAACCGAATCGCCCGATCAGAAAAACTTATCCTTGCTATTTAACAAGAACAAACGAATTAACTCACAAAATTATTCGCGAAAATCTTGACAAATCCCCGATGTATCAAGGATTAATTCATGGTGTCGGTCCAAGGTATTGCCCTTCTATTGAAGATAAAGTCGTAAGATTTGACCAAAATCCTTCACACCATATATTTATTGAACCGGAAGGATTAGGAACTTATGAAACTTATATTCAAGGATTTTCAACAAGTTTACCGTATGATGTTCAGGAAAAAATGCTCAGAACTCTTCCGGGGTTAGAAAATGCGCATATGATAAAACCGGCTTATGCTGTTGAATATGATTATGTACCCGCATTACAAACTACACATTCTTTAATGTCTAAAAAAATCAAAGGGTTATTTTTCGGAGGGCAAATTAACGGAACAAGCGGTTATGAAGAAGCGGCAGCACAAGGTTTAGTTGCCGGTATTAATGCTTTTAATTATATTAACGGCTCTGATATGCTTGAATTATCAAGAAGTTCCTCTTATACAGGAACTTTAATTGATGATTTAGTTACAAAAGATATTCAAGACCCTTATAGAATGCTAACTTCGCGCTCTGAATACAGATTGCTTTTAAGGCAGGACAATGCGGACGAAAGATTAACTCCTATCGGTCATAAAATAGGTCTTATTGATGATGTTCAGTTTGAAAGATTTAATAAAAAACAAGAACTTATAAATTCTCAAAAAACCAGATTAGAAAATCTAAAAATTACTCCAAGTGAAAAAACAAATGAAATTTTGGCAAAATATTCAGAACATATTGATCGCGGAATAAGAGCCTCTGAACTTCTTAAACGCCCGAATATAAATTATAAAGTAATTGAAGAAATTGATGCCGATACAAAAGAATTAAATATTTCAAAAGATGTATATGAACAAATTGAAATCATAATAAAATATGACGGATACTTAAAACGTCAGCAAATGCAAGTCGAACAAGGTTCAAAACTGGAAAAATTTAAAATTCCTGAAGGGATAGATTACTACAAAATCGACCACATATCTTCAGAAACCAAAGATAAATTATCAAAAATAAGACCCAAAGATTTAGCGCAAGCATCAAGAATCGGCGGAATTAAACCGGCTGATATTTCAATATTAATGGTACTTTTGGATAGGCATCAAATAAGATAATTAATAAGAAATCTTACCCATAACAACACGTTTTTTGGCCCCTGTGCAACTTGGAAGGTTATTTGGAATTCCATAGTATGTACAATAACCCAGCAATGCAAATGCCATTATTTCTTTGAAATTATTAGAAATACCATAATCTTCGCACGTTTTTAATTCGATATGTGAAGGCAGATAATTTCGTAAAAATTTCATTAAAGTTTTATTATAAGCACCCCCGCCGCAAATTACTGCCTCATGAATTTCTAAATTGGGGTATACAAATCTTTCATAACTTTGAGAAATAGTTTTAGCGCTCAAAGCTGTAACCGTTGCCAAAATATCTTTAGGGTCTTTTGGTGCAAATTTTAGAGCATTTTCAATATACTCTTTATTAAAATATTCTCTGCCTGTAGATTTTGGCGGATCAATGAAATAATAATTATCCTGCAATAAACAATCAAGCCAAGAATCGGAAATTACCCCTTCTGAAGCAATTTGTCCGTCTTTATCATAGCTTTTATTGAAATATTTTTGAGTGCAGTAATCTATCATAATATTACCCAAACCCGTATCAAATCCGAAAGTGTCATAATCTTTTGAAACAACAGTAACGTTAGAAATTCCGCCGATATTTTGAATTGCAAAATTTTTACCCAAATGTTTAAACCATTTTTCATCCGCAAAACAAACTAAAGGCGCACCCTGACCACCTTGCGCAATATCAGCAGGACGAAAATCAGAAATAACCATGCACCCTGTATCTTGAGCAATAACCGACCCGTCCCCAAGCTGAAGGGTACTTTTTAAACTTACAGAATCTATACTTTCATCAAAAGGATAATGATAAACCGTCTGACCATGGCTTGAAATAAAATCAGGTTTGCCGAATTCTTCAATCAAAATATTAGCAGCAGATGCAAAACAATGCCCTATTGCAAAATTCATCTGACAAATGTCCTTAACAGAAACTTCACCTCGAAATATTTGAAAAATTTTAGCTTTTACATGTTCAGGATATTTATAATTTATCCCGTGAATAAGCTTTACGGATTTATCCGGAAAAACTTCGCACAATCCTGCATCAATACTGTCACATGAAGTTCCTGACATTAATGATATAACTTTTTTTGATTCCAATTCTTCCATAATTTAAGTTAATGATATAAAAAAGCCTGCACCAATTCAAGTACAGACTGCTAAAGTTTACAACTATCCAATATACTCTCTTTTTCTTTATGCTTTTTTAAAACTCCTTAAACATTTAAAAAAACACATCTCCTAAGATTATTACACTAAATCACATATCCCTAAATTCATGCACCTTCCAAATTTTTTCTATCCCTATCCCTTTAAAGGACTAATTTGCCATCACCTCTTTTTCTTCTTCGTCCCTATTCTCACTTACATATTTTTGGGGAATTCTCCCCGATATTTCCATCCTTACAAATCCGGCAGCCTTTTTTATTAATTCAATTCGGCTTTCCTTATGAACCTAATCTAGTGCGAAATTTTCCCAAACACAATAGAAAAAAAATTATTATTTTTTTACAATTGACCATGCCCCGCACCACACATAAAAAAATTCGTGTTATAAAATCTTAATGAAGAAAATTTAATGAAATCATGTAAAAATTTATCAGATTTTTATTTGACATTAAAAAATTAGAGATATTTTTTTAAGCATGCTTTGATTAATAATTTGGCAATTAAAAAAATATCATGCTAGAATAAATTTAAGGAATAAGAATAATGAAAGAATTCATGAGAACAAATACCGTCACGCATAACTTAATGTCATTTTCGGCATTTAAAGCAGTGCTTTTATTTACACTTCTTCTTGACGGACCTAAAACATATAAAGAATTAAGAAAAGCTTTTAAAGAAAATGAATATCTGCACGAAGAAATTTCTACGGATGCATTAAGAATATATATAAATTCTTTAAAAGAAACAGGGTGTGATGTTCAAAAAACAACAGTCGGAAGAACTTCTATTTATCAAATAGAAAAGGGTCCTCTAAAACTTGAAATTCCTGATGAACAAGCAAAAAGTATTTTAAAAGTTTATAAAACAATTTCAAAATCAATAAGTTTAAGTGATTATATTTCTCTGCAGAAATTTTTTGAAAAGTTTTCAGAATTTGTAATTAATGACGATTTAAAGGAAAAATTTCAAAACATTTCACCTCTCAACAATATAAATGCTGATTTAGTAAAAGAATTAAACCGTCACATACAAAATCATGACGAAATTATAATTTCATATTATTCAAAAGTATCCGGAAGAAAAAATATAACAATACTACCTGACAAACTTGAAGTAAATAACCGAAAATTATATTTATACGGATTTAATTCCGAGCATCAAAACTACGGAAGTTTTCTTGTTTCAAAAATTGAAAGTGTTGTCGGAATTAATATAGATAAAAAAGAATTAAAAATACCCGAAATAAAAGTTATTTATGAACTTGATAACCGCAATAAAACTATTGATATTAGACAGGATGAAACTGTATTAAAAAATGATAAGGGAATTATGACAATTGAAATTTGTTCAAAAAATAAATTTGATGTTGTTCAAAGAATTTTATCTCACACAGACAAATGCAAGGTAATTTCTCCAGATAATTTCAAACAAGAAATTATAAACTGCCTTAAAGGGATGAAGGAGGATTATCTTGACAAAGAATAGCAAACAAAAATTAAATAACAGTTGTCTAAAATTGTTCCAAATCCTAAATCTTTTATATAATGACAATGCAACTTATGAAAATGTTGTAAATATATTAAATGATGGGGATAAGAATAAAACTGCGAACAATTCACAGGTGATTCTTAATAAATACATGAATACCTTAAAAGTATCAGGATTGAAAATTAAGAAAGTAAAAAACAAATTTATACTTGAAAGCTGTCTTTATTCAAATGAATACACCTATGATGATTTAAAAACAATAAACCTTTTATTAAATGCCGTAAAAGATTATCCTGATGAAAAAACTGCGCAAAATACTCAACGATTTTTGAATCATCTGATTTTACAAATGAGCGATGATGATAAAAATACTTTAAATACTCTTGTAAATAATCAAGATTTTTCTTTTTACTATTCAAAACTGAAAGACCAAATAGATAAATGTCGTCAGTATTGTAAAAAAGACTATGTGCTGGATGTCATTTACAAAAAACAGGGTAAAGATACTAAAATTAAAGCTCAACCAAAAGATGTTTGGTTTGATACAAAAAATGCCTATTTCAGACTTTATGATATGGGAGAAAAAACAATTATTGACGTTGAATTGAGTAATATTTTATCAATAAAAATCAGCCCAAAAAGAATACTTCCGAAAGAAGAATTAACGACGATTTCTTATATATTAAAAAACAGATTGGCAAAAACTTATGTCGTTAAAGAATACGAGCATGCCAACGGATTTGATTCAGACGGGAATCTCATTGTTATAAACAAAGGAGAACCTTACGAAGAATTACTTAGCAGACTTATGCGTTACGGCAAAAATTGTGAAGTCGTTTACCCGAAATTTTTCAGAGAAAAAATGTCAGAATTAATAAATTCCACTTTAAAAAATTACGAAGAATAAATTTTTAGTAACATATTATTGCAAAATTTTTTTTATTTGTTTTAATAAAATTACTCACATCCTCAAAGAGTACGTGCAAAGTCATTAATTGCACAAAAAAATGAAAGGTAAAAAACAAAATGGCAAATATTAAATCTGCTAAAAAAAGAGTATTAATCGCTGAAGCAAACAGACAAAGAAATGTTGCATTTAAATCATCTATCAAAACTGCAACAAAAAAAGCTTTGGAATTAGCATCAGGTGATGATAAAGAAGCATTAAATACAGCTCTTTCAAAAGTTTATCAACTTTGCGATAAAGCAGTTGTAAAAGGTATTTTACACAAAAATACTGCTTCAAGAAAAAAATCAAGATTAACTCTTGCTATTAAAAAAATAGCTGAAAACAAATAGTTTTTTAAAAATTTAAATGAAATACGGGCGTGATTTTACAAAAAAATCTCGCCCGTGTTTTTTTGCATTTTTAACCGATTACTTTATGATTATTCAATAAAAGTTTTTTTACCATTTTCATCAATTAACATGTCAATTTTTCTTTCGACATTGCCATAAATAATCTCCTTTATCTTAATATTTACCTCATGATTTGTGTTGCAACATCACTTATCACTTACAAGGTAATAAAGTATTTTAAATTTTCAAAATTGCGCTTACAGCAAAGGTTTTTAACAATTTGTTACAATTAATTAGCCATATATTTATTTAAATAGTTTATTAAACTATTTAGAGAAATAATATAATCTGTGCATAATGAACTATCAAAAGTTAATCAATTCAAATATAAAAGAATTAAGGATAAAACACGGGTTAACTCAAGAGGTATTCGCGGAAAAAATCGGGCTGAGTATTCAGGGACTTTCAAATCTTGAAAGAAACAGATACCAGCCGACATCAGACACTATAGATAAAATATGCAACTGCTTTAATATTACTCCCATTGAACTTTTACTTACCAAAAACAACTCCAATGAAAATTTAATTAAAAATATTAATGCGCTCTTGTTTCAATGTTCATCCGGCAAATTACAAAAAATCTATGATATTATAAAGGTTTTAGTTAGATAACTAAAAATGAATAAAAATTAAAATTTAGAGAGTACTTTGTATAATTTATCCAATTTTTTGTTATCAGTACCGACACCGCACAACAGCATTACTGACTTATCGTTATTTATTTCATCTTCAATTCCGAAATCATTATAAAGAATTTCTGATAATTCCTTTCCTGAGATTTCCGGAACTTTGAGTAAAAGTTTTGTCGGATCATCTCCGAAAAATTCACAACCCGAACAACGAGCCCTGATATTATCCAATTTTGTTATAAGATTATCAATTTCTTTTCTGCCTTCTAATGAGTCCAAATAAGCGATTGTCATTTCAATTGATGCTAAAAGCGGATAAGATGGGGATGTTGTCATAAACATATCCAATGCAGGTTTAACATCAACCTCGCAATTACTGTGAAGTAATGCAGTAGGATTAAGTCCTCCTGCTGTTTTATGGAGTGATTGAACTGTAAAATCAGCAATATTTACAGCTGATACAGGCAATTTATCAGAAAAAGGATACAACGCACCATGAGCCTCATCAACAATTAAAAATGCGTTATGACTTTCACAAATTGATTTTATTTCTTCTATATCGGAAATTATTCCTTCGTAAGTCGGAGAGGTAATAATTACAGTTTTAATATCATACCTGTTTAGATAATATTCAATAACTTCGGGTTTTGTTTCTAACGGAACACCCCAATCTTTATCTTTTTCAACTTCGTAAGTTAAAGCTCTCGCACCGGCAAGCCTAACCGCATTAAAGTGGCAAGGATGAGAATGAGAACCGATTAAAACTTTATCTCCGACTCTTGTACAAGCCAAAACTGCAGCAATAATTCCGCTTGTTGAACCATTTGTTAAAAATGTTGTTGAATAAGTATGATAGACAGTTCTTGCCCAAAGTTGAGCGCGTTTTAGAGCTTCTTGCGGATCTTGAGCTTCAGTTTCCGAAATATCGCGCATATACATCTGTTTCAAAGGTTCATATATAAACTTACTTTGAGAATGCGAAGGGGTCGTAAAAAGTGTTTTTCTTGTTTTTTCTTCCAATAATCTGACTAAACTCATATTTCCCTACTTGTTTTGAATTTCTACACTTCTTTTAGCACAATATTGAACAACCATCATTCTGTCTTTTGCGCTGTTAAATAAAAACTGTCCTGATACTAAATAAGGACAAATCTCTGTTTTTTCTATTCTGATAGGTTTAAATTTGCAATCAATAATTAAATCATCTAACAGCGGAAGTTTCAAACTGTATTCGCCATCAATATCAAACTTTTTATCCGATTGAAATTTCATGCCGCCTGCAGATAAATCAATCGTAGTTACTGCGAATTTTTCGTCATTTAAATACAAATCAAAATTGTTTACATATTTAATACGTGTATATTGTCTGCGCTGAAGAAATTTATGCTTCGCAGGGCTTGCAATGACAAGATTTTTGCCTTCAATTTCTTTTGCGTAAGAATCAAAATACAACTTGCCATGTGAAGTTTGGGTATAAAACTCACAGTAATTATTTTTCATAATTCCGTCAGGTTCATAATCAAGTTCTAATGTAAATTCTCCCGCACTGACTGATTTAACTTTTCCTTTATTGATAAATCTGTAATTTTGCGGAATTATTAAAACTTCCTGATCTTCAATAACAAGTTCTCTCATATATTTAAACCCTTTCAAGTTAAAGTTTTATTACTGAAATTATATAATAATTTTTGATAAATTGGTACAATGTTAAGAAAACTACAAATCAGCGTTATCCAAAACTATTTGTCCCTGCCGAAATATCCGCAGTTCATTCCCGACAACTCCGACAACGGTAGATTCCAATCCTTTTGCAATATATCCGTAATCATCAATAATTAAATCCGCAAGTCCTGTCATATTTTCTTTTGCTTGAATATAAGTTTTTGCACTCATCTGATGGGAAAGATTAGCGCTTGTTGTTGCTAAAACATGCCCCGGAATTATTTCACAAATTTTAGCAAAAACCTCATTGTCAGGAACTCTGATTCCGACTGTTGACATATTAGATGTGATATAATCAGGGGTTTTATCACTTTTTTCCGTAACTATAGTTAAAGCACCGGGAAAATATTTTTTTATTAATTTTTGCCCGATTTTTGGAATAGGTTTAACATATTCCAAAAGATTATAAACCTCATTAGACATTAAAATTAAAGGTTTTTGTTTTTCACGTTTTTTGATTTCATAAATTTTTTCAACAGCGGTCTTATTATCAGGCAAACATCCCAAGCCCCATACAGTATCTGTTACATAAACAATTACACCGCCGTTTGACAATACTTCTATAATTTCTTCTTGATTTTCCAGCATAAAAATATTTTAGCACAAAATTTATGATATAATTAAGAAAAAAAAGGAGAAAATTATGGATAATGAATGCATATTTTGTAAAATTATAAACGGCGATTTCGGGACAGAATTTGTTTACGAAACAGAAACCACAGTAGTTTTTAACGATATAAATCCAAAGGCTCCGATACATATGCTTGTATGCCCTAAAAAACATATACCGTCTTTAAATGAACTTGAAGATAAAAATTTGATGGCTGATCTTTTGCAAACAGTAAAAGATGTAACCCAAAAAATCGGTTTGAAATCATATAAAACAGAAATTAATACAGGTAAAGAAGCAGGACAGGAAGTATTTCATCTTCATATTCACATTTTAGGGAAATAATCGTTTTTTCTCACTTCTTTTATATCTTGTTATACAATTCAAATCCGCCCACAAGGAGAATTTATTTTAAATAAATAATATTTGAATATAACAATATAAAAGGAGAGGATTAATGTCAAAAATCGGAATTTGTACGGCCAGCACAGTTGAAATGGCTGAATTAAATAATTTATTTATTGAACTTACTTCAAAATGCTGTAATCAGCATTGCAGAAATTGTTATATTGATTTTCCGAAATACAAAAAAGTTGAAGATTTTATAAATACAGAAATAATAAAAACCGCCCTAAATGATACCGTAAACGATAATATTGAATGTATATATTTAACAGGTGCTGAACCTATGCTTCATCCGGATTTTAACGCAATATTAAGGCTTTGTTTAAAACGATCAAATGTATGCATTTGTACAAACGGATCTTTAATTAACGAAAAAAAATCAAGATTTTTAAAAAAAGTCGAATCTGAATCCTCAAACGAAATATTTTTTAAAATCAGCATTGATCACTATAACGAAATTACTAACGATGAATTCAGATACAGAGGTGCGTTCAGGCATGGGATTTTTGCAATAAAATCGCTATATAAGTACAATTTTAAACCGATAGTGGTTGTAACAAATTATTCCAATGAATCTGATCAAAGTTTGTATGAAGGATTTTATAAAGTCTTTAAAAACGCAGGATTAAATATAGATTTACCCCATATTCAAATAAATCCGGTTTATAACAAAACAGAAGAACTAATAGCCCCCGATTTTAAAGAAAATTCAAAAAAACTTGACTGTAAAAACGGACGAATTCTTACTTCAAACGGAATTTATTCCTGTCCGTTTTTAGCAAACGACTACAGAGGAAGATGCGGAGGAAATTTTCAAGACTACACCAAAAAGTGCAGTCTTGAAACAAATTTCTGTTCTACGTGCCAAAAAGCAAATTCTTACATGTTTTCTATTGATTACTCAAAATTTCAATAATCTATTTTTCAGCATACAATTTTAATTTAAAATTAATAAGCAATATTTTCTTATTTTTGCGATAAGGAACAATTTCAACTGATTGAATATCTAAGAAATGTTCATGCTTATACAACTCTTTAAGAAAATTATCATAATTAGTATAATTTGCAATCATTTCAGTATTTAATCTTGCAACGTTGTATTTTGCGCCTGCACCTTGAACAAAAGCATCATCAGAAGGATCATAATCATACTTAATGGAACGAACTTTGATTTGATTTGCTCTTATCAATTGCAAAATTTCAGCAAATTCACCGGCAATTACAGCTTCAGAATCCATTCCCGATTCGATTGGCTTATAGAAAGGTTTTCCGCTTTCTTTAGTTTCTTTAATCTTTTCAGCTTCTTTTTGGGCATCTTTTTTATACTGTTCAAGCTTGTCCTGTTTATCTTTTATTTGAGTTTGTTTTGTTTCAACATCTTTTTTATGTCCGGAATAAGACTGAAAAACAGTAACTGATTTCTGCACTAAAACAAAAGACAACGATAAACCTATAATTAGTACAACTATTGGTAATATAAATTGTTTTAATTTTTCATTATCCATAAAAGCTTATATCCTTATACCTTAGTAATCTTCTTCTTGCGCTGACGGCTCAGATGACGGAGCAGGTGTAGCAGGTTTAGCAGGTGCTGCTGCCGGTGCTGCTGCAGGCTGATTAGCTGCAGGCTGATTAGCTGCGCCTGCAGCAGCATTATTTGCGGAAGCATCTTTAGCTTTATCAGCCAATGCACCTGCAAATGACGACATTTGATTATCGTTCATATTAGTAATTTCAAATAAATAAGGGGCATTATCAATTGAAGATTCGCTTGAATTCAAAACATTATCCAATGAGCCTGATTTTAAATTAAGCTTACTCAATCTCAAATTGGATTCAATTAAAGAATCTTTCAAGTTTTTAAAAAATACATACACATCTTCAACTGAATTTGCATAACCTTTTATATTGATTAAACCGTCATCGCCTGTCATAAAATATGTCAAATACAAATTTTTCGGAACTGATTCCCCTAAAGACGCATAAGCCATAATTTTTGCTCTATTGTATTTAAGAACTTTTTCAATTTGCGCGACAGAATCAAAAGCAGAAGAAGTAGATCCTTTTTCATACTTGGCTAATTCTTCATCCAAATCTTTTATTTGAGTTTCCAATTCTGTAACTTGTGTTTGCAATTTTGAGTCAGATGCGTGAATTGCAACAAAGCCTAAACCGGCTAAACTGCATAAAATAACGCCTATAATTGCGGAAATAATTAACGCTAATTTAGGTGTAAGTTTTATAATTTGACCGTTACCTATCGGAATATCAATTGAAACTTCAGCTTGAATTCCTTCTTGTTCACTTAAGAAATTAACATTATACGGAAGAACACTTGCAGGAACAACAGAACCTATTAAGTGAAGTGAAACCTTCAACTGGTCTTCTTGCAAAATATCTAAACTTAATTCAACAAACGGGTCTTTTTTATATTTGTTATCTTCCGCAAAAGATATCGGTCCGCTGAATTGAATACCTTTTGTCAAAATTTCTGCTGAAACTAAATCCGTTTGAGAAAGAATAATCAAAGAACTTGACGGAGAATTCATAAGACCAATCTGAACAGAATTGGCAATTGCGTTGTAAATTTCTTCCCCTTCATATGATTTAATAGGCAAAGGTTCTTCAAAATATTCCATCATCTTTTTGCCTTGGAAATTGATTAATTGGTAACCGCTGTTATTGATAACCATTAAACTCCAAGAACAATCAGGATCGTTCATTTGTTGAGAGGCAATACCTGTTGCAAGCAAACCGCGAACATCAGCAATCAACTCATTCCCGATGCTTACTAATTTTGCACCAAGTTCTTCAACAATATCATTAATTTTTAAAATAACTTCTTTTTGAATTGCTGTATAAAATACCGATCTTAATTCAGCACCTGAAGAAGAATATGCCTCAAACCAAGCTATTTCAGGGTCACTTCTTTTGAAAATATATGTTTGATCAAGTTCCCCGATAATAATATTTTCAATGGCTTCATCGTCAAACATCAAAGGAATACCTTCTTTTAAACCGAACCAAACTGATGGTAAGCTTAAATGAATATTTGCCTTTTTCTCATTAATATTACTGTTATTAAATAATTCTTCTAAATTTTGTTTAAATTTATCGTAACTTAAAATTTCACGTTTTGTATCATTATAATCAATAGGTAACTGAGCATAAGTGCTTATGTTTCCTCTTGAATCAAGAGTTGCCATTTCCATGCCATTAGCAAACGAAACAGTCACATAAACATCTATTTTAGATTCTCCAAGTCCCAAGCTGTCTAAAAATGTTGCCATATCTCCCACTTCTGTTTTTTATTTGTAAATATCAATTCTCTTATTTTTATTATACAATATATTTTGTAAATAGAAAAATAGTAATATAAGTTTACATTAAATGGAGGATAAAAATCCAAATGAACAATTTGGTAGAGAAGATAAATACCCTAAAAAAAACTAAAAACGCTATAATATTGGCTCATTGTTATCAGCCTGTAGAAATAGATTTAGTCGCAGATTATGTAGGAGATTCTTTATATTTAAGTCAGGTAGCATCAAAAACAAATGCGGATATTATTGTTTTTGCCGGCGTTTATTTTATGGCTCAAAGTGCAAAGTTACTATCACCCGACAAAAAAGTTTTACTTCCTCAAATTAACGCAGGGTGCAGAATGTCAGATATGCTAAGCTTGAATCAATTAAAAGAATTTAAAGCCAAAAACCCCGATTTAACATGCGTTTGTTATGTTAATTCTACTGCAGAAGTAAAAGCTGAATGTGACATTTGCTGTACAAGTTCTAATGCGTTAGAAATTGTAAAAAAACTTAACAAAGATAAAATTTTATTTGTACCGGACACCTATTTAGGAAAATGGGTAGAAAAACAGCTTAACGGTGGAGTTGAAATAATTACTTACCCCGGATTTTGTCCGACTCATCTGCATATAAGACCTGAAGATGTGATAAGTGCGCGAAGACTTTATCCTGAATCCAAAATTCTGGCACATCCCGAATGTCATATGAGTGTAACAGATATTGCAGATTTTGTCGGTTCAACTGCTCAAATTATGAGTTATGTAAAAAACAGTAATGAAAAAGTCTTTGTAATTGCGACAGAACAAGGGGTAACCGACAGATTAAAAAGAGATTATCCTGATAAAAAAATAATTCCGATAAAACAAGACTTGGTTTGTCCGAATATGAAAATGACGTCATTAGAAGACATTTTACACGTATTAGAAACAGAAAATAATGAAATTATTGTAAATCCTGATGTGGCAACTCGTGCAGTAAAATGTCTTGATGCTATGCTGGAGGTTTCAAAATAAATGGATAGCGTAATTTACGGTAAAAATTCAGTATTAGAGGCGCTAATTGCCGGTGATCGCGAAATAAATAAAATTCTTATTTCAAAAAATATTCATACAGATGCAAAAATTAATCGGATAAAAGAACTTGCAAAACAAAACGGAGTCATATTTCAATTTGTCGGAAAAGAAAAATTCGAACCTTATAAAGAATTTAATCATCAAGGAATAATCGCAAATATTGCTCCGATAAAATATTTGGATTTAGAAACATTTTTAGAAAATAACAAAAAAGAATACGGGTCTTTAGTAATATTAGACGGAATAGAAGATTCTCATAATTTAGGTGCAATAATAAGAACATGTGTGTGTGCAGGAGTTGACGGCATAATTATACCGTCAAGAAGGAATGTTTTGGTAAATTCGACGGTAGAAAAAACAAGTGCCGGAGCGATTAATCATATTCCGCTGATAAAAGTAAACAGTTTAATAAACGCTATTCAAGTATTAAAAGATAACGGGTGGTGGATAGTCAGCGCAGATGCAAGCGCAAAACAAAATTACTACGATATAAAATACAATGATATGAGTTTTGCACTTGTTATGGGCGCAGAACACGCAGGAGTTTCAAAATCAATATTAAAAGCGTCAGATTTTGTCGTAAAAATTCCAATGGAGAACAATTTTAATTCATTAAACGTCTCAAACGCGATGAGCGCAATAATTTTTGAATCCGTCAGACAAAGAAAAGTATAATAAAAATAGTGAATGGTGAGTGGTGAGTAGTGAGTGGTTCGTTACAGGTTTTTAACCCCTGTAACGCACTTATCAAACTTATCTTTGAAGTGAGTGGTGAGTGGTGAGTGGTGAATAGTTCGTTACATCGTCATTCTGAGGGTGTAACCCGAAGAATCTCTTTATTTTTTGAGATCCTTCACATTCGTTCAGGATGACAGATAGATCCTTCGCTCCGCTCAGGATGACGGTAACAATGCGTTACAAGGGTCTTAAACCCCTGTAACGCACTTATCAAACTTATCCTTGAAGTGAGT
>CAMNNA010000008.1 GCA_946545285.1 uncultured cyanobacterium
TCGCGGACAAATGTTCCGTCTTTTTTGTAATAACTTCTTACGTGTACTATTCTTTCTTCTGTTGTCATGTTTAATTTTTCCTTTCGTTTTTTAATTTGTACTAACTGTTTTTTTATTAAAATTCCCACTACAAAACTATCGGCCAATAAAAATCAACCAAGTATGATGCCGCATCAAACGGGTGAGAAAGAAATTTTAATTCTTTAGATTGTTTTATTTGGGTATATGTAGGAATGTCAATTTTGGAAGAACCTTCTACATATCTAAGGTTATAAACGTTATACAAAAGTTTTTCACATTTGGGCGAAATATAAAGACTGATTTCACCGTTTGCGTTTTTGACTTTTGCATTAAACGCTGCCACTCTGTTTTTTATAGGCGGATTAAAAGATTTTATTTTAATTTCGGGGTCATAACCAAATGATTGAAGTTTTTTCTTTATAATTACGTAGTTTGTATATTCACTCATACAACTTCTGTTGTCGCCTGAAGCATCACCGTTTACTATGATTTTGCCCTTATGGTTTGGATATCGGGAATAGAATTCATCACAAGTTTTTGAAGTTGTTGTGTTTTCTAAAACTAATTCATCAAAATAAAAAACCTTATCATCGGTTTTATGCGCCAAAACCCAAGCCATCGGATCAACGTTAAAATCACAGCTTATGTGCAAATCAAATTCCGGATGGTATTTAATTTCCCGAACATTTTTATCCGTAAAATCTTTTACTACTAAATTTTGATTATAATTTCCGGTTTTTCCCAATACAAAAGTTTCGTAGTACTGTTCATCATATAGATTTTTTAATTCTTCACAAAAACCTTTGGGTAAATAAATATTTTGAGTAGTAGGCGCGCAAATTATACGGTAATTTGGCGCGGGATTTTTGAAAAATGTTTTATAAATCCAACCCTGCTGAAGTTCGGGATTTGTATGCCCAAAGATTCTATATGTGAAATTTTTCCATTTTGGAGAAATTTTTTGGCGCATTCTTGCTAACAACATTTTAAACGTATCGTAAGGAATATCAGACATTTCTTCTATTTCTACAAAACCTAAATTTAAAGATTTCAATTTATCAGGCTCGTCAAAATGGCGAAATAAGATTTCAGATCCGTTTCTAAATACAAGTTTTTGTTCAGTACTTGACCATTTATAATCAATTCCGGATTCAAAACCCATAGAATCCAGATGTTCATAATATGTTTTTAAAGTCGTGTCTCTGACTAGAGTGTATGTTTGTGCGCCGACTAATCCTCTTATTCCGGGGAATTTTACAGAAAGCAGGATTCCAAGAAGAGCCCCGGCGAATGTTTTGCCGGAGCCGTAACCTCCTTGATAAACTGCTACGTCAAGAGGATAATTATGGGGGATTTCTAAAAATTCCCTCTGCGCGTTAAGCAATTTATATTTCATATTCAATTTTCCTTTTTATTAAATTTTTGATTATTGTGAATCTTGAGATTG
This sequence comes from uncultured cyanobacterium, assembly GCA_946545285.1. Lineage (GTDB taxonomy): Bacteria > Cyanobacteriota > Vampirovibrionia > Gastranaerophilales > Gastranaerophilaceae > Zag111. The sequence continues at coordinate 1,469 of CAMNNA010000008.1, forward strand.
TGCGTCAGTTAAAAAATTGTTTACATTTTCCACGCCATATTGTTCAAGCGCAAATTTAAAGCATTCCTGCCAATTAATCTTATCCGAAACTCCCGCTTTATTTTCGAAAGATTTGATAACTTCAAACAATTCTTTTAATTTTGATTTTCTTTCAAACGAAGCTTTACGATCACCGTATCTGTAAATATAATTTGAATTTCTGACATTATCATCTACATCTACAAACAGATTTTGCCCTTTATCTTTTAGCAAGATTTTTTCTTTTCCTATTTTGAAATTTGAAATAAGTTCTGCAGTTTTTTCAACCATAGGAATAATTACTTTACGATTTATAGATTCCAAAATCATATTCAAACGCGCTTCTTGACCGTTTACAGAATAATTAATTTCAGTTGCGGTTCTGTCTTGAGATTGAATATTGCCTGCCATATTTTTAAATATACCGGTCGCACTTTCTATACTTGTTTTAAAGTAATTTAAAAAATCCCATCCGGTCATTGCCTTATCAAAAGGAATCGGTGTAGGCGGTGTTGTCATAAGTGTTGAATCGTATTCAATAATTTTTCCCGGAGTAACATCTTGCCTTCCTTTAAAACAACCTTTTGGGGCTAAATAAGGCGGATTCATCATAAGCGCAAGAGCATCGAGCTGTTTATTCATAATTGTAGAAGAAATATTATTCAAAATAAGCGCCACTCTTAAAGGAGAAATTCCTCTGCGAGTTTGCGGACATTCAATAATATTTGCGTGAATAAACGGATTTGTTATAAAAGGATTATCTTCCATTCTTATAATAACACTTCTTCCGGCAACAGATATAAGTTTATTTTTTAAAACTTCACCTGACGGTAATTCCATATCCCCCCAAAATTCCAAAACTTCAATTTTTTTTGATGAATATTTATCATCTTTTTTGTACTTTTTAGATGCCATCACTCCTTTCAGCATTTCTATTTTTTCTTCGGTTAAAACGTTATTGGATTTATTGGATATAATTTCATCCAGTGTTTGGTAAGTTCTGTATATTTTTGTGCATGAATCCCAGTTATCAACACTGTTTTTATCAAACACAAAATCTTCATAATTAATAAATTTTACTTTTACGTTGTCATAAATTATTTTATCTTCAATTACAAAAGCTTTTTGAGAATCATTTTCCAATTGTTCTTTTAATGTAAGCGCTCGTCTGACCCTTCTTGTTTTTGTTTCCCAGCCGACAAAAAGTGTTACTTCTCCTGTTTCAACAACAGAATCAACAATTTTTTCCATTTCATCGGTAAATTTCATTTCTTCAAAAGTATTGACAAGCATAGCTTTTTGCCTGTTTGCATATTTTTGAGATTCAAAATCCGCTCCGGAAACATCAAACATTGCGTCAGGATGAGAATATAAGTTTTGTATAATATGTGATTTTAAAGTCTGAGATAATTCATATATTTCAGGCAGTTGTATACGGCAATTCCAATCGTTAATTTTTGGGATATCAGAATCATATATTGAATATGAAATCAAACGATTATCTGCCAATTGTCTTGATCTGTCTTGATCATAATAATCAAATTTTGAAACTATCCCGTCAGATATAATTTGTTCATCAAATTCTTGTGCCGGTGTAAGATTTGTTGTATTTTCTTTCATAATATTAAACCTTTCAATTGTTTTTGTAATAGTAACTTCTGTAAATTGCATAAATATCAATATCTTGAGGCTTACCGTCTTTTAAAGTTTCGGATTTTAGAGTTGTTTCGTATTTGAATCCTGAAGATTTTAAAAGTGTTTTTACTCGGTAATTCTGCGGATAAACTAATGCTTTTATCTTGTATAATCCAAACTCGTCAAATGCCTTTTTTAAAAAAATCTTTGCACAATATTTTGTGTAATTTCCCCAAGCTTTACGTTCAAAACATGTCGTTAATTCTGCACTATATAACTTTTTACGGTTTCCCGTAAAGTTCTCTAACAAAACAAATCCCATAAATTCATTGTTTAAAGACAACACTAGCCAAATGAAAGGAATACATGATTTTATGTAAGATATTATTTCATCATCAGATAATGAAAAATCATCAGACAAGTATTTTGAATATCTTTTATAACATTTTGAAATTCGTGAAATAATGTGCAAAGAATATAATGATTTACACAGCATATAAGAAGAGATTTGAACAAATTTGCACACGATAATTAAGCCTTAAATTTTAAAAATCTTATGTAAGAATTTCCGCTGATAAAATAATCCGTTTCACCGGATAAGAATTTTTCTCTTGCCGAATTTTGTGAGCCTAAAAATCCTTCCGCTTGAATTCCGTTTATACAGGATTTTGAATCGCTGTCTTTGTTCAATACCAGATACACTGCGGATTTTGAGAATAATTTATCTTTTGGTACATTTTTTATATCAGTAATAATTTTTTTTGCTTTATCGGAATTTACACCGACAGAACTAAATTCTTTTTTTATTTTGCTTTCGACAAGTTTTTCATATTCCTTGTCATCAAGTAAAATTTTTTCTATTTCTTTGTTATCTTTCATAAATTAAACCTTTCATTTTTATATTTTTTCATCGTCTAAATTTGAAATTGTAATAATTTTTGCTTCACGGTAATCATCTTGATCAGATTTTGAATCTGAAAAACCAAGGTATTTGCAAAGACTCTCAAGAGCCTTTAGACCTGCGCCGGAATCTCTTAATTTCTTTTTACCTGTCGGAAAACCTTCTTTATCCAAAATATCTTCTTCCTGCAGACTAAATTCCGCAATCTTAAGCAGTTTATGAATTACATAACCTTTTTGGACATTTAAAGATTCTATTTGTAAATTTATTTGTCGTTTAATTTCATTTATAATCGAATCTTTTGAAAGCAATTCTTCTGATGCAGATTTGAGATTTCTCGCCTTGTAACCTGCTGATTTTAAAGACTTTTCGCCGTCAAGCGTTTTTATATATTCCTTTACGAATAGTTTTTGTTGTGGTGTTACTTTTTTCATATTGTTACATTTCTTAGTATTATTTGTAATTTTTTTGACAAGTTTGTATAATGAACATGCTATTTATATTTCGGCTAGTGTAAATCTTAACAGGGGGAAATGAAAACGACTTCCTGTTTTTTTTTGCACTAGCTTCTGAATAGTCTTACAGTCGGGGCATCTTGAGCATAAATAGAAGTCTTTGATTTTAGGTTTGCAAGAGCCTCTTTGTACATGCTCATCCAATAAGGAAACCTTATATATTGAGGATTTGCCTTTAATCTTAAGCATGTTCCGTACACAAGCAATTGTTCACAAAACGGCATGGGAATAATTGAAGAATCCCCTTCATATTCTAAATCCGTTTTTTCACGATTATTTGAATCTAAAACGCAATTTTTACTGTAATAAACAATATCAGCAGTTTTATCTTCATCAAATTTTGGGAAAAGTAATTTATCATCAAATTGACTGTAAGTTCCGAAGTTTGGATTACCGGTTAAAAAAGATTCAATATCCGGTTCGTAATTATATTTTTTCCCGTCAATTAATAAATATAGAATTCTTCCGTTGATAGGGTTTGTAACTTCTGTTACTCCATTGGGAATATTCAAAGATGTTCTTCTTAAAAGAAAATTCCAACCTTCAACATTACAAATCTCTTTATTAATAATATTTAAAATAGTTTTAATTCGTTTGTGATCATTTTTTATGAGTTCTGAAAAAGCACTCACTTGTTTATAATTAAGTTCGAGTAAACATTTATTTATAAGTTCTAAAAAATTCATAAATTCTCCTTTTAGTTTTTAATAAATAAGCAGGGATTATGTCCGGACAATCAGGGAAAGCATAACTTTCCCCGAAATAAAAATAATCCGGACAAAGAACATGCAAAAATTACTTTATCAAACCTTGTTTAACCTGTTCGAAAATAAGTTTTTCATTTTTTGCAAATTCATCACCACTCATTTTGCCGATATCCTCACGAGTAAAAATCCTTCCGTAATTACTGCCTGTACCGGCATTTTGTGCATATGCGGTCAATTTGCTTTTTGCAGTTTCGTTCTCGTCATTCAATGATTTTTCGTGTGCGGATTTTTTCATATAGCCGTCAATAGCTGAATTCTCCAATTCTTCAACTAATTTTGCTATTTTTGAAATTTCATCTTTATCCACATCTAAATCTTTGATATATTCAAACACGCTTGCCCTTGAATCAGAATCGAAAAATCCCGGATGTTCTTTAGAAAAAGCCTCGAACGGATTTATCTTTGAAGGTTCTTGAGCTTGAACAGGATCAGGAATTTGAGTTTGGACCGGTGTACTTACATATGAATTTTTTAACATATTTAATTGTTGTGCTTTAGCAGCCAATTGGGTCATGAGATACTGCGATTGCGATTGATTAATAATTCCGGCTTGTGCAAGATATTGGAGCTGTCTTACATCATTTTCCAAAGCCTGTTCTACTTGTTGAAATACATCAACGTGATTTATTTGCGGTGTTACGGCAGCGGATGAAACACCTGTTAAATTTTGATTTTGCATAATTACTATTCTCCTTTGTTGGTTGGTAATGATTTCATATAACTTACCGCTGATTCAATTGCATCATCTATAAAATTTGCCAAAAATAAGGATATAAGCTCTTTTACAAATATTGGGAACGGCAATTTTGAAACAACATATTCAATTGCCATTTCTTTTTTCTGTTTTCCTTTCCCTTTGCCAAATTCAGATTCTGCAACAAATACGGCATTTTTTGATAATTCTATAATTATATTTTTTATATTAGACAACATAATTAATTTTCTCCTTATGATTTTAATGAATAGATGCCCTTCCTTTCTTTAAAAGAAAGGGCAAATACTCATAATGAGGTTTGGGATTATGACGCATCAACGATCATTTTAGCAAGAGCTTTAGGTTTAACTGTTTTTGCACCATATAAATACAAACCTCTGACTAAATCAGAGAAACTGTCTTTATCTCTTAAGCTTTCAATTTTTGCCAATTGAGAAGCAAAAGTAATTGCTTCGTTTGTCCCTGCAAGAACATAATATTTATCATCAACTTCAGTTAAATTTGTGCTTACCAAAACATCCATGCCTGCAATTCTGCCGATTGCACCTTCTCTTAATGTTTTATCAGCAACGTTATATGCACTGATAAATTCAGGACTTTGCAACAAGTAAGCTTCAATATTAGGGTTAATTACAACCCAAGGTCTTTCACCGTTTGTTAACGCGTCAGAATTTTTTAGTGCCAAAGCTAATGAGACAAATTTTGAATAGATAGTTGATTTATCTAATGTAACAGGAGTTGCTTCAGATCCTATTGTATTTGCACTTACAACATTTGTATGCATACCAAGTAAATATGAATCTTGAACTTGTTCAATTGCTTTTTTAGCATTGTTTAAATGCGCTTCCATAATATCAGTATTAGTTTGCGCTTTTGCAACATCATCAATTTTGAATGCAAAGAATTTCTTTTGATCAATAACTAAATCTGTTGATGTCGGAGTCAATGCGGAATAAGTAATATTATCAGTTGTAAGAGTTGATACACTAACATCAGCCGGAGTAATAATTTTTACTCTATCACCTTGGTTTTGGATTTCTCCTTCCCAATTTTTGTTAACGCATTGCATCATTACGCAATTTTTTTCAAGCATATTGTTTAATTTTTTGCTCCAAATCTGCGGAATAAAAGCAGAGTAAGTTGTACTGAAATCTGTCATTTCATTTTTCCTTTCGTTTTTTTGTGTGTACTACTAAATATTTAATGAGTGGTGGTTTTTGTTTTATTAAAATTGTTGATTAATCATCATTGTAAATTTCTCTGAATTGCAAACCGATAATTGCGCAATTATCACTTTTTTCAGTGCCTTCAACACATAATCCGACACTAAAACAGCTTCCGCATATTTCGGCTTTTTCAATAGTATCCGTACCAATAGACCAAACAGGGATAGAATCTGTATCCAAAGGCCAAACATTTGTTGCGGTATCAGAATTGTCTTCATCACCCCAAACTAATTGTTCGTAATGCTTTGAATAAATAAGTTCTTTATCATCTGAATATTGCCCGTCATAATCTTTGTAAACAGAAAAATTAAACTTATTATCGCAAGCATCATCAAGCACAAAATAGAATTCATCAATCATTTTGCGATGGTGAACATTCCCTAAAGATAAAAACGGTGATTTCCACATAAAACGTATACTTTGACCGTTAAAATCGGGGCCGTTGTCTTCAATATAAATATTTCCGGAATTATCTGATGTTATGACCTGAAGATCAAAAATACACGCATATGTAATATTTTGCGGAATAACCCTTTTATACCAAGCTTTAGTTACGTAATCATTTATCCAAACCGTATGAAAATATGATTCGTTTTCATAAGGGAAAAAATACCACATTTGACTTCTGTTTTGATAATGAACCGCAATTGTATCGGAAATTCTTTCATGACTTATACGTTCAAATTCTTTTTTAATATTTAAAGAAATCTCAGAACCAAGCCTTATTTGATTTAATTCTCCGACTTGTTCCAATGCAAAAATTCCGGTATTCAAAAAATACTGTTTATTATCGACATTAATAACAGCTTTTGAAGAGTAAGAACCTTTATCTGCAAAAGGAATAATCGCAAATTCATCCGGATTTGTCCCGGTTAAAAGATAAACCCGCTCTTTTTTATAAATTGCCAAATAATCTTTATAAGTATGCAAACCTGTTATATCTGCAGTATCGGTATGGAAATCATTTATATAACCCGCATCATTTTCGCTTACAAAATCATCATAAGTTCCCAATGCGGAATAATAAATCGTAGAACCTCCCGTACACCAAACGCGTCCGCTATAAACGGCAATTGAATCAGGATAAAGAATTTCACCTTCCAAATCACGCAAATTACAATTTACAATTTCATAATCGGAATTATCTTTTATGTAAAACATTGCATCTGATTCTGTTGCAATTAATATTCCTTTCATAAAAACAGCGAATTTCACATTTGTTCCGGTTAATCGCTTATTGAGAAGGGTTAATTGCCCTGTAACTTTGTTATAAATATAAATTTTTCCGGATTCTGTTGTTATAACAAGCTTATAACGGCCTTTTGATTCTAATTCCGCCATTGCGGTAACAGATTCAGTTACAGGAAGTGATAACAAAAGAGTATTCCCTTTTTGCTTTTTAATCCCCTTATTGTCATAAATTTCAACATTTTCACTGTCGCTCCAGTAAAGACGTTTTACGTTTGCACCTAATTCAGTTTTTGTAGAGGCTTGGTTAACCCCACCGGATAAATCAAAATAATTAATTTCCATAACTTAACCTTTCATATTTTTTGAGTAATACCAGCGAATTTTTGACCTTATAAAACTCCCGCAATCCTGTTTAGACACCCACGGATAAGGCGGAATGCAAGTAATATCAATTTTTCCGTAGCTTGAAGTATTTGGATTTGCCTGCCCGAATTCATAATGTGTCATAACAGTTTGAGGGGAAATTTTAATATTATATTTTTTGCAAAGTTCTGCACAGAAATTCATAGCGGATTCAAATTGAATAGGGGTAATTGTGTATAATCCCGGATTTTTTTGAGATTTATACCCGTACATTGCACAAAGACAAACTCCTATTGCTCCGGTATTTCCCCCTCCGGTATGTTTAGCATAAAAGCCGTCTGTACAATCTAAATTATCTTCGGGAGAATATTTTCCGTTATGAATTATTCCCTGTCCGTCAATTAAATAGTGATAATATGTTTTTTCATATTCTGTCGGATAGTACCTGCCGGCACTCCAATGTAATATTATTTTTTTCATTTTACTTAATACCTTCCGTTGTGAATTTCCATTTCGGGTTTACCTGTATGTATAGGGCAACTGCATGAGCCCGATTTTTTGCATTTAATTTTTTAAATATTGCCCCAATATGTACTTGAATAGTTCTGGGTGAAATTTTTAGTTTTTGAGAAATTTCTTTGTCCGTATAACCGCAGGCAATAAAAGTTAAAATCCCGCGTTGTCTCGGTGTCAATTTCATATATAACGTCCTTTAAATCTTAATTCCGGTTAATCCCTTTCATCTTATATTAAATTTTTAATCCCCAGATTAATAATATTTCCGTTTAAAAAAATCTGGAGGAGTTTGAAACTACCTGCAAGCCCCTCCAATAGGGTAAGGTGAAATAAGGATGTATCAGAAAGTGGATTTACACTTCTACCTTGGAGTATGAAAAGAAATAAGCTACAATTAATTTACCTCCGCATTTTTAATTTCATTCGTATCGTTTAATTCATAGAGAATATCTTTTTTTACTTTTTTTAGGATTTTTAAAGCTTTAACATTTGTGAATCTTGAAACCGAAATATTTTTCTTTGAATCAATTTTTGTCAAAACAACAACTGTATGATTGCATTTTGGGCAGTGGTCTAAATATTCCATTTTGATATATTGATAATTATCAAAATTTTTCAGCACAAAAGTCTTTGCGCTGTGCAGACAACTGCAGCAGTGTACATATCCCATAAGATCCTCTCCTTGGATTATTTTTGGTGAAACAACCGTTTAAAAATTTTATTTAATTCTTTGTTTCAACCAACTTACAAATTCACTATAACAGTTTTCAAAATTTTGAAAAGTCCGTATTTTCACTTAAGTAAAAATACGGATATTGACAGGGGTAAATTAGGCATCAAAAAAAGATTCCGAAATTTTAAAAATCGGAAAATTATAATAACTTTACGATAAATCGTTACATATATTAATAAATACGTCAAAAAGCAATATTTAAAGGCAATTTTTCTGATAATAAAATCTAATCCAACAATTCATATAAAGAAAAAGATTCCTGAATACTAACATTCCCCTCAGGAACTTTAAGAACTTTAGCCTTCAAATTTTTACTTTTAAATTCGATAGTTATAACATCATCAACTTTAATTTGCTTAGACGGTTTAGCACTCAAACCGTTTACTAAAACTCTGCCCATATCAGAGATTTCGTTAGCAACAGTTCTTCTTTTAATTAATCTTGAAACTTTTAAAAATTTATCTAATCTCACAGACATTATTGTAGCACACAATTTAATTTTATGCTAAAATCAAATTGACAGGGAAAATACTTATGAAAAAGTTTTTAAAAAAGTTATTAATTTTAACGGCGGTAATTTTATTTACGTCGCTTACAGTTTTTGCAAAAGACAGCAGTATTAAATTTGTTCAAATCACTGACGCGCATTTGAGCGCAAAATCAGACTATTCAATAAATGTTTTAAAAAGTGCGGTGGAAGATATTAATAATCAAAGCGGAATTTCTTTTGTAATATTTACAGGGGACAACATAAATGAAGCAAAGCCTGAAAATTTGAAAAAATTTATGGAAATAGTTTCTAAATTGAAAGTACCGTATTATATAGCAGTAGGAAACCATGATGTTTACAAATCAGCAAATATGTCAAAAGCCGAATATTATTCAATAATCAGAGAAAAAAATCCCTTCTACATACAAAAAAGCGCAAATTACAAATTTTCAAAAAACGGCTTTGTATTTTTAATAGCAGACGGAGCAAAAGAAGTAATTCCCGGAGCTGCGGGATATTATAAAGAAGATACATTAAAATGGATAGATAAAAATCTTACCAAAAATTCTAAAAAACCGGTGATTATTTTTCAACATTTTCCGATTGAATACCCAACAGGTGCTGAAAGAAGGTTGAAAACTCACCAAACATATAAAGTCGAAGAATATAAAAAGATCTTAGAAAAGCATAATAATGTTTTAGCGATATTATCGGGGCATTTTCACGTAAATTACGAAACAATGAAAGATGGTGTTTACCATATTTCAACCCCAACGCTTTTAGTTGTTCCTCAAAGTTACAAAATTATAGATATTGTAACAACTAAAGATTTTTCTCCGATAATTTATACCCAATTAAAAGAATTTAAACTGTTGGATCAATCGGATTAGCCTGAATCGGAGTTTTTTTAAACAATTTACTAAAGAATGAACCTATTTTTTTGTAATTGCAAATTCCTAAACAAAGCAGCACAATTGCTGAAGAAATCTTCATTATTAAAGGTATTTTACTTTTAGATAAGGGTTTTGCGTTTTTATAGCCGACATACAAGTCATTTTGCATTTGCCCGTATTCTTTTTGACCTTCGTTATATGAATACCAAACTTTTTTAGCAAGTTTATCAGGCGGATTAAGAATCCCGACAGTATAGCTATCGTTATAATGCATCGAGTTATTAGACGGATTATTTTTGTAAACACTACCTTCCATATATTTATTAAAACAAACCTCTAAAAAAAATTGCGCATTATTAAAAAATTATTTAGGTAATTTAATTAAAAATTCAGTTCGAACATTTTGTTTACTTGTAACAGAAATCTCCCCGCCATGTGCTTGAACAATCTTTTGCGAAAGATACAGCCCTAAACCTGTACCTACTTTCCGCATTTTATTTGATGCAGAAAAATATTTATTAAAAATAAGTTTTATATTTTGTTTAGGGATTCCCTGCCCGAAATCAACCACCGAAATCAATGCAAAATTTTGATCCTGAGAAACTTTTATTTCAATTCCTTTTTTCGATCCGCTGTGATCAATCGCATTTGAAATAAGATTTTTAACAACTCTTTGTAATTGCATTGAATCCGCATCAATATTAACGATAGAAGATGAAGGTTCAAAAAATATTTCAATCCCGGAATCTGATGCAATAGATTGCATTTCATTAATAATATCCTGAATGAACGGGTTCAAGCTTATTTTTTCTTTAACTAAATCAATCCTTCCGGCATCATTAATTTTATATGTTTCCAATAATATCTGTACCAGATTGAGAAGTTCTTTATTTGAAGATCTCATACTGGAAAGAGCAAATTCTTGTTTATCAGATAATTCTCCGAATTTTTTTGCTAAAAGTAAATCAATCATATTTGATGCTGCAACTATAGGAACTTTTAGATCATGGGTAAGAGTTGCGGCAAAATCTTCTTTTAGTGTTTCAATTTCTTTTTCGGTCGTTATGTCTTTTATAATCATAACATAACGTTTTTTTTCAACAGAAGAAAGAGGTTGAGATGTAATAATAAAATTATTAGACGGAGAATGTTTTATAAAAACTTCAACCCCGGAAATTTTATCAATTTCGGAATCATCACAAGAAAGCTGAATGTAGTCAAAAACATTCTTTCCTATAATATCTCTGCCTTTCTTAATTCCAAACCATTTTAAAATTTTTGGAGTAGCCCTGAGAATTTCGAATTTGTCATTAATAATTAATATCCCATCAGACAAAGAATTTATAACCGATTCCAAAAGCTTATTTTGGTTCATCAATTCGGATTGATATTCGACAATCATTTTTTCACGATCGTTGAGGGTTTCAACCATACGGTTAATACTGTTTGTAACATTTTGATATGTCGGATGATCGACTTTTTCAATTTTAGTTGTCAAATCTCCGTATCGAACAGAATCAGCAGTCGTAGTAACTTTCCCGAGATAATCGTTAATATTTGACCAGCGTCTGTTAGATTTTCTTGTTATGAAAAACAAACAAATAAATACAATAATTACGCAAATATTAATTATGTAAAAATATGAATTCATAAATTTTCTCTTTATATTTTTGTATTAAAACAATATTATGATATAATTTTAGCAAATGAATGGCAGTTTGTAAAATTATTAAAAAGAGATAAAAAAAAATTGTTTGAATGGATTAAAAAAATTAAAAAAGAAATTAAGGTTTTAAATAACATTTTGGATAAGGATAAAAAAGATTCCGTTATTCAATCAATGCCATCGGTTGCTAATTTGAATAAAGCTAAAAAACTTATAGACAATCAGAATTTTGATTCCGCGCAAGAGATTCTTTTAAAATCATTAGAAACAAATAAAGATGCACTGACATACAAATATTTAGGCAAAATAAGAGAATTTAAAAAAGATTATAAAAAGGCTATTGAATATTACAATGAATCAGCAAAATTAGCACCATTAGATAAAGAAATAATGATAAGGCTGGGGATGTGCTATTTATATAGTGCTGAGTTTGAAAAATCCATAGAATCGTTTGAATCAGCTCAAAAAACAAATCCGGCAAACACTGATTTATACACAGGCTGGGGAATGGCGCTGATGAGACAGAAAAAATACGCACTTGCAAAAGAAAAATTTTATTTTGCAACCAAATTAAACAAATACAATTACAGCGCACTGTTATTTTCCGCAATAATGGAAATGAGATTAAAAGAGTACAATTTGGCACAAGAAAAGTTAGAATTTTTAATAAAAACCGCACCAAATGAAGCGAGTTTTTTAGAATACGCAAATCTTTTATTATTTAAAGAAAATTATGATAAAGCGCTTGCTTATGCCAAAAAAGCAATTGAATTAAATAAAAAACTTTTACCCGCATACAGCATTTGCGCAAGAATATATATGATAAAAAAAGATTTTTCAAATTTTGAAAAATGTTATACAGATGCAATTGAAAACGGTTTAGAATGTTTTGATATTCATTTTGAATGGGGATTGGGACTGATAAACTTTTTCAAATTTGATAAAGCAAAAGATCATTTTGAAAAAGCAAAAATATTCCCGACTCAATTTGAAAATCCTGATATCGGCATTGCATTAATTAATGCATACAACAACGATTTCAGCCTTTTTGAAACAGTTAATAAAAAAGATAAAAATAATTCATATATTCAAGAAATTGAAGGATTAAATGCATTAAAAAATAACGAATTTGAAAAAGCAATATATTATTTTAAATCCGCTCTTGAAACTGACAAATTCAGACACTACAACTATTTAAATATTGCAAGAACATATATTAAATTAAACAATTACGACAAAACAAAAGAATATTACGAGGAATTTTACCAAAAAAACCCTGATTATATTCCGGGGATTATTGAATATTCAAAATGGTTGATAGACAATCAAAACTTTAATGATGCACAAAGAAAACTAAGAAAAGCACAAAAAAAGGATGAAAATAATCCGGACATATTAAATTTACTATTCTTAACACAATACACCCTTGTCAAAGAAAATATTTCTGAATATAATCTGAAAGAGGCAATTGCAACAGCAAATAAAGCCGAACAACTCGGGAATTTTAATTATACCCCTCAAAAAACAGAACTTGAGTGTGAATTAAAAAAAATAAAAGGAAACAAGATTGAGTAATATAATCGTACAAAAATTCGGAGGCACATCAGTTGCAGATACACAGCGCATAAAAAATGTCGCCCGAATTGTTGTCAATGAAAAAGAACAAGGAAATGACGTTGTAGTTGTAGTTTCGGCAATGGGACATACAACAGATTATCTTGTAAAAATGGCATATGAACTGAACCCTAATCCTTCAGGCAGAGAACTTGATATGCTTTTATCAACAGGAGAATGTGTATCTATCGCACTTTTAACAATGGCAATCCAAGCATTAGGACACAAAGCGGTTAGTTTTAATGCCGCTCAAGTCGGAATTTTTACAGAAAATGTTCACACAAAAGCAAGAATTATTGATATAAAAACCGATAAATTAAAAAAGAATTTGTCTGAAGGGAAAATAATAGTAATTGCAGGATTCCAAGGGATAACAGAAGACGGAGAAATCACAACTTTAGGCAGAGGAGGTTCTGACACATCAGCCGTTGCACTTGCAGGAGCATTAAATGCTCAAAGGTGCGATATTTATACAGATGTTGACGGAGTATACACAACAGATCCAAGAGTAGTTCCTACAGCATCAAAACTTGATTCTGTATCTTATGAAGAAATGTTAGAACTTGCCCATGCCGGAGCAAACGTGCTGCACCCAAGAAGTGTTGAAACGGCAAAACAATATTGTGTACCATTAAGAGTAAGAAGCAGTTTTAAAACCAGCGATATGGGAACATTAATAATAGGAGTTGAAAATATGGAAATTAATAAACCGGTTGCAGGAGTGGCATCTGATTTATCACAGGTAAGAATTGTTGTATGCGATATTCCGGATACACCGGGAGAAGCGGCAACATTATTTGGCAGTTTGGCAAAAGAAAACATTTCTGTTGATATGATTATTCAATCATACGCAAGAAAAATATCGAATACAAACGATATAGCATTCACCATAAATAAAACCGATTTACCAAAAGCAAAAACCATACTTGAAAGCGTAAAAGAAAAATTAAATGCCGGAGATATTAAAATTGACGAAAATATTGCAAAGATTTCAATAATCGGTGCAGGAATGATCGACAGACCCGGAATTGCGTCAACAATGTTTGAAACATTAGCATCTAACAGCATTAATATCAGGATGATTTCTACAAGTGAAATCAAAATAAGCTGTCTAATAGACAAACAAGACGCAAATAAAGCCGTAAAAACGTTACATGAAGTTTTCAATCTTGATTCGGGAATTGAAGCAGAAGTTAACGGCACATTACCTGATGTATAAATTTTATTAATTTAAAATAAAATCAGCAAAAAATTTTTTGTTCATCTTTTAATAAAACAAACGAATGGTCTTTTTATGTGTAGTATGAAAATATTACCGGTATCTAATACCAGCAAAAATAATTATTCAACGTCATTCACACCAAAAAACGAGAATGATGACAGAGTTGAGCGCAATATTAACAACAACAGTATAAAAAAACTAATTATCCCCTCAACACTTATTTTGGGAGGATTAGGTTTGATTTATGTCGGAATTAAAAGACCTTCCGCATCAAACATTTATAAAACTATAGTCCAAGATCACATTGGCAAAATGGACAAAGCTGTTTTTAAATTTATGGATTTTTGCCAAAATTATATAAATTTATTTTTTAAAAACAGCATAGACAAAATCCAAAAATTTAAAACAAAAAATATCGCTGAGTTTGACGTTGGGATTGGGGATATCAAAAAATGTAAATCAGTAAAAAGTTTATTTGAAACGCAAAATAAAACCTTTTTGAATTTGAAAACAAAATATACCCAAAATGATTATCTATCAACATACGAAAGATTTATAAAAGAATTAGAAAAAGAATATTCTGATACAAATAACAGAATTGACTTTGAAAAATATAAAACAGAATTAATCTGTCAAGATTTAGAAATCATAAATACCGATAAAGAATTTATTAAAAGAACGGGCAAAAAATCCCATCAAAAGGCTTATGACAAAGCAATATCAATACTAAAGAAACAAAAACAAGATTCTACAATCCACATGGAAAAAGTCAAAACAGACAAACTTAAAAGAATATATGATTTAATAATTAAAATAATGTCAGACGCGGTAACTGATTCAAGAAATATTAAAAGAGAAACAAAATATCAAATAATTGAACAATCTTTTGCACAGCTAAGACAAATACTCAAAAACGATATCCGTCCAAGTTATAAAAGTGAAATACCGAAAGAAAAACTGCTTAATGACAGCGATAATATTTTAAAATCAATTAAAATTCCGCAACAGATAAAAATGATTTTTGAAAACAGTCCGTTTAAAAAATTCATTGAATCTGATTATACAAAAGCAAAAGATAAAGATTATCAGGAAATTTTTGAAAGAATACCGATTGGTACAGATATAGAAGATTTAAAACTATCTATAGACCGAATCAGAATATATAACGAAATCGAAAAACTTCCGGAATCAGAAGATATTATAAAAAAAATTCAATTGATTTATTTGAAATTAAAAGACTACGGACAAAAAGAATTTATAAAAAAAGCACAAAATTTTGAGCAATCAAATGTTTTAGAAAAAAATAAAGCACAACTTTCATATATCAATTCAACAATCAGACGTTTGGGATTTGATACAATAGCGCAAGCGCACGAAAATGCAAATATAAATTTAGAAAATTATAATAATACTCCTTTATCAAAATTTTTAGAAGAAAAACTTTCGGATTATACATATTATTTTATGTAAAATTTATGATACAATCGCATTATGGAATTGTATGAAATATACAAAAAAGATGATTCAAATCAAGGATTAAAAATTTCTTTCGAAGTTTTTCCGCCAAAAGACGGCGATATATCTTCGTTATTTGAGGAATTAAGGATTCTAAAAAAATACAATCCGGTCTTAGTTTCTTTAACATACGGAGCAGGAGCAAATTCCGGAAAATTTAAAATAGAAGATATGAAATCATTACAGGATCTGGAATTAAACTTAATGCCTCATTTTACATGTATTCGGGCTTCAAAAAAAGAAATTGATAACCATATAAGATTAATAGAAAATTTAGGAATAGAAAATATTCTTGCCCTTCGCGGAGATATCCCAAAAGGGCTTGATTTATCAGAACTTGAATTTAAATACGCAAGTGATCTTGTACAATATATAGAATCTAAATCAACACTTGCAATAGGTGTTGCAGGATACCCCGAAGGTCACATAGAATGTCCTGATATAGAAACTGATATTAAAAATTTAAAAATTAAAACAGATAAAGGTGCTTGCGCAATTTTCACCCAGTTATTTTTTGATAATGAAAAATTTTACAGATTTTGTGAAAAAGTTAATTCCGCAGGAATAGATTTACCGATAATCCCCGGAATTATGCCGATAATAAATTTAGCTCAAATTCAAAAAATGACAACATTAGCAAAAATTACCGTTCCGAAAGATTTAAAAGAAAAACTTGAAAAATTTCCGAATAATACAAAAGAAATCGGACTTGATTTCGGAATTAAACAATGCCAAAACTTGATAGAAAACGGCGTACAACATATGCACTTTTTTACTTTGAATAAAAGCGAACAAACTGCAAAAATACTTGAAAATATAGAATAAATAAGGAGAAAGAAATGGAAAACCTGAATACTTACATTGAACACACATTACTAAAACAAGACGCAACAGAATCCGATTTAATAAAATTATTTAATGAAGCGAAAGAACATCAATTTTTAGGAGTATGTATAAATCCATGTTATGTTAAATTGGCAAAAGAAAATTTAAAAAATACAAATATAAAAATAGTTACAGTAATCGGATTCCCGCTAGGCGCGAATACAACCGAAACAAAAGTTTTTGAAACCCAAAAAGCAATCAAAGACGGCGCGGATGAAATTGATATGGTTATAAACGTAACAAAATTAAAAGATGATGATAAAGATTTTGTCGTAAATGAAATTAAAAATATAAAAACAGCGTGTGAAAATCATAATTTAAAAGTAATCATAGAAACGGATTTACTCAATAAAGATGAAATAGTTAAAGCCTGCAAATATTGTATAGAAGGCGGAGCAGATTTTGTTAAAACTTCAACCGGATTTGTAAAAAACGGAGTCGGTGCAAAAGCGCAAGATGTAAAACTAATGTATGAAACAGTTAAAGATTTCGGATTAAAAGTAAAAGCATCCGGCGGAATAAGAGATAAACAAACCGCAATAGAAATGATAAAATCCGGAGCATCAAGACTTGGGACAAGCAGCGGAGTAAAAATTACCGAATAAATTCGCATAATTCTTCGATTTTTGCATGTTTGTTTTATAATATTGCTGAGAGGAAAAATTGAAACATTCAAAACTTACATTTCTCATATTTGCAGCACTTATAGTCGGAGTTTTATTCGGTCATTTTTGCCCTGATTATGCGGTAAAAATGCGAATATTTGCCGTAATATTTTTGAGAATGGTTAAAATGATTATTGCACCGTTGCTTTTTGCAACTCTTGTAACCGGTCTTGCCGGACACGGAGATGTAAAAAAACTCGGCAAAATCGGATTAAAAACCATAATTTATTTTGAAATAGTTACAACATTAGCTCTGATAATCGGTTTAACCATGGGAAATATATTCAACCCCGGTCATGGGTTCGGTAATAACGTTGCGGCTAATCCGCAATTATTAAAAGAAGCAGGATTAATGGCCGTTACAACTCCCCACACTTCAGTTACCGAAATGATATTCAATATCTTCCCGACAAGTATTTTTCAAGCAATGGCAGAAGGGAATCTTTTGCAAATTGTCGTATTTTCAATATTTTTTGCAATCGCAATTTGCGCTGTCGGACAAAAAGCAAAACCGGTTACGGATGTTTTGAATTCCGTATCTCAAATAATGTTTAAATTTACTGAATACGTAATGTATTTTGCACCTTTAGGTATATTTGGCGCAATATCTGCTACAGTCGGCGCTAACGGATTAACTGTTTTGAAAAATTATGCAAAAATAATTTTCTCTTTATACACAGCTCTGGCGGTATTTGTGATTGTAGTTCTATTTATTGCTTGTAAATATGCAAGAATTTCTTTAAGAAACTTATTAAAAGCTATTCAAGAACCTGCAATACTTGCATTTTCAACAGCAAGTTCAGAAGCAGCATTTCCAAAAGCAATCGAAATTATGCAAAAATTCGGCGTACCTCAAAATATAGTAAGTTTTGTTATGCCTGCAGGCTATACCTTTAATTTAGACGGAAGCACGTTATATTTAGCAATGGCGGTAATATTTTCAAGCCAAATTTGCGGTATAAATTTAGGAATAGAACAGCAGATTTTAATGATGCTTGCCCTAATGCTTACAAGCAAAGGAATAGCAGGTGTTCCGAGAGTATCACTGGTTGTTTTGGCAGGGACTTTGGCAAGTTTTAATATTCCGCTAATCGGAGTGGCAATACTTTTAGGTATAGACCAAATTCTTGATATGGGAAGAACAACCGTAAATTTAATCGGGAATTGCGTTGCGACGGTTGTCATTGCTAAATGGGAAAATTCTTTTGATTATGATAAAATGAATTTATTTATGAAAGATTTTGAAGAAAATTAACTAAAATGAGGATATAAAAATGGCACAAGAAACAAAAACATACAAAGACAGTTTGAATTTACCGCAAACAACACTGGGGATGAGAGCAAATGCAACTCAAAAGGAACCTGAAATACAAAAATTTTGGGAAGAAAATCATATTTATGAAAAAATGCTAAAAGATAAAGACAAATCAAAATCTTTTGTTTTGCATGACGGTCCTCCGTATTTGAGTTCCGAAAAGATTCACGTTGGGACGGCACTAAATAAAATATTAAAAGATATTTTAATCAAATACAAAACACAGCAAGGATTTTATGCTCCGATGGTTCCGGGGTATGACGGACACGGACTTCCGATAGAAAATGCAGTAGTAAAAAAAATAGAAGGCGGACGCCACGCAATAACAGAAGGTGAACTTCGCGCAAAATGTCGTGAATTTGCTCATAAAAATTTAAAAGGGCAAGAAAATGAATTCCGCAGACTTGGTGTTTTAGGGAATTGGGAAAATCCTTATTTAACAATCAATCCGGAATATGAAGCTCAACAAATACGAGTTTTTGGGCAGATGTATAAAAAAGGCTATATAGAAAAAGGATTAAAACCTGTTTATTGGTGTGCATCTTGTGAAACTGCTCTTGCAGAAGCTGAAGTTGAATATGCTGATGTAGATTCTGAATCAATATATGTAAGATTTGAGTTTGATGAAGAATCAACAAATGCTATTTACGAAAAAATTCTTCGCAATATTCAAAAAGACTCTCATCCTGAGGCTTTAGCCGAAGGATCTCAAAAAATTTATGCAATTATTTGGACAACAACACCTTGGACAATACCATCAAATGTTGCAATATCAATGCACCCGAGATTTGAATACACTTTATTTGATTATAAAGGAGATATTTATGTAGCGGCAACAGATCTTTTAGGGGCATTTTTAAAAGATGTTGAATGGGAAGAATCAGACATTAAAGTTATAGCAACAGCAACGGGTCAAGATTTTGAACTTATGGAAGTTCACCACCCGCTTGTAAACAGAAAATCAAAAATAATTTTAGGAGAACACGTAACATTAGATGCCGGAACAGGGTTGGTACATACCGCTCCGGGACACGGTTTAGAAGACTACGAGGTCGGATGTAAATATAATATAGAAGTCCTTTCTCCATTGGATTCAAAAGGGTGCTGGACTGAAGAAGGAATGATTCCGGAATTAGTCGGAGTCCCTTATTACAAGGGTAATTCTATGGTAATTGATA
The DNA here is from genome assembly GCA_946545285.1 of uncultured cyanobacterium. GTDB lineage: Bacteria > Cyanobacteriota > Vampirovibrionia > Gastranaerophilales > Gastranaerophilaceae > Zag111. Next base: position 21,492 of record CAMNNA010000008.1, read on the forward strand.
TGTTAAAAGACTGCAAAGCACTTTTAAGACAGCAAACAATAAACCACAGTTATCCGCATTGTTGGAGATGTAAACATCCTGTAATTTATCGTGCAACCCCTCAATGGTTTGTAAAAATAGATAAATTCAGAGATAAAGCGTTAGAAGAAATAAAAAAAGTAAAATGGATTCCATCAAGCGGTGAAAGCCGTATAGGAAACATGGTCGCAGGAAGAACTGATTGGTGTATATCCCGTCAAAGAGCTTGGGGTGTGCCGATTCCGATTTTTTACTGTGAAGATTGCGGAGAAGTTATTTGTAACGATCAAACAATCGAAAATATCGCAAAAATATTTGAAAAAGAAAGTTCGGATGCGTGGGTAAATCATAGCGCAGAAGAACTTTTACCGGACGGTTTTGTATGCCCTAAATGCGGTAAAAAACACTTCCGCAAAGAAAAAGATATTATGGATGTATGGTTTGATTCGGGGGTTTCTTGGAATGCAGTTGTTGAAAAACGCTTTGAAGAACTCGGACACACACCTGTTGATATGTATTTGGAAGGTTCTGATCAACATAGAGGATGGTTCCAGTCGTCATTATTAACATCAGTTGCAACACAAGGAATTGCTCCTTATAAACAAGTTTTAACCCACGGATTTGTATTTGGTGAAGACGGAAGAAAAATGTCTAAATCTTTAGGAAACTATATTCGTCCTGATGATATTATAAAAAATTACGGTGCGGATATTTTAAGACTTTGGGCAGCATCAGTTGATTACAGAAACGATATAAAAATCGGAAATAATATTATCGGTCAATTAGCCGAAATCTTCAAAAAAACAAGAAATACCGCAAGATTTTTAATCGGTAATTTATTTGATTTTGACCCGCAAAAAGATTACGTATCATATCAGGATTTAAAATTAATTGATAAATTTGCACTTCACAAATTAAATATTTTAATATCAGATGTGACAGAGGCATTTGAAAATTATGAATTTTACAAATACTTCCAATGTTTGCAAAATTTTGCGGCAGTAGATTTAAGTTCATTTTATTTAGATATTGTAAAAGACAGACTCTACACAGCAGGGAAAAAATCATTATCCCGCAGAGCGTGCCAAACTGTTTTATACGAAAACTTGCTTGCACTGGTTAAGATTTTAACTCCTGTAATGCCTCACCAAGCGGAAGATATTTGGCAAAATATTCCATCTGCTATTCAAGGCGGTATAGAAAGCGCATTATTAACTTCTTGGCCAAAAGTTAACGAAAATTGGACAAATCCTGAATTAGCATCAGAATTTGAAAAAATCCTAAAATCAAGAGAGGTTGTATCTCGCGCAATAGAACCGTTAAGAGCTGACAAAAAAGTCGGAAGTTCTTTGGAAGTCGGAATTTATATAAAATCAGATGATAACAAAATTTTGAAAGAAAACGAATCTGATTTATCTGACATTTATATTGTATCTCAAGCAACAGTTACAGAATCCGCTCCGGCAGAATTTTTGAATGAATACAGTGAAGGAGATTTAAACGTTTGGGTTGTAAAAGCTCAAGGTGAAAAATGTTCACGCTGTTGGAAATACAGACAATTGAATTCGGACGGAATTTGTTCTGATTGCGCTGATGCTGTAAATGAATAATTTGTGATATAAACATTTAAAAAAAGAGATTTTTATAAAAATCTCTTTTTTTTGTTGCAAATTTTAGCGGAAATTTATAAATTAATAAAACGCAATACGATCCTTTAAATATTTTTTTCATCAAAATCGAAAGAAATTTTAAACCCTAAAAGTTTTACGATTTTAATAACTTCATTGTAGGTAATTGTACCTCTGCGAAGTTTATTAGAAAGTGCAGTCGCAGAACAAGCTTTGCCCGTAGTCTCACTCAACATCTGCGCAAGCTTTTTTAAAGTAATACATCTCATAGCAAGAAGTGACTTTATTTGTTCTCTGGCATCTAAGATCATAATGATATTTTATATCAGCTTGACATTTTATGGTTTTATGTGTATTTTTAATTTCATATATAAATTAAGATTTCTGATTTGAAGTTTTAAGTAAAAGAAATGAAAAAGGAGAAACTAATATGAAAGAGTTTAAAATGGGCTTTACTTTAGCAGAAGTCTTGATTGTCTTGGCTGTAATCGGCGTTGTCGCAGCACTGAGTTTACCGACTCTAATCAGCAATATTAGAGATAAAGTAAGAGAACATCAAACATTGGTAATAAACAGAAAAATTAACCAAGGAACAGAAGGAATGCAAGTGCGCGGGGCATTATTAAATAATTATTCATCAACTGCTGAATTTATAAATGAATTATCAAAAGATATGAAAATAATTTCCGTATGCGATTCAAATCACTTAACAGATTGCTGGCCGTATGAAAACGTAATTGTTTCAACATCCGCAAACGATGATGAAAAAGTTAAAGTAGCAAAACAGAAAAACGGAAAAACATTCAAAATGGAAGAAGGCGAGTGGGCAGAAGTCATGGGTGTAATTTTTGGAAACGGGACACCAATGCTTTTGGCTTATAACAAAAAATGTGAAGTAATTGACCCTGATTCAACCTACAAAACAGATAAAAAAACAGGAATCGGAGATACCTCAAAATGCATCGCAGGGATTTATGATCTTAACGGGAGCAAAGGCCCGAATAAGTTGGGACAAGACGTAATAAAATTCAGAGCCAACGGATTCGGGGTAAAAGATTGTTATTTTCAATTCTATGGAGAATGTTATTCTGAACCTGTTCCTTATACAATAACTGATCTTAACGGATCATTTCCATGTAATCCCGGGTCTGAAAGTGAAATATTTGAGTTTATTCGAAACGGACAAGGTAAATCAGATTTCCCGGGCGACTATACCTTTTTTTGGTATGACAGAGGCGGTCACAAATTCCATGGTGATGCCGGAGTGTTCATCCAATTTACAGGACAAATACAGAATGTAACTGCTCAAAAGCAAATAATTAATGAAACAGCATACCTAATCTGCTTAGAACCAATTGAAAGTAGTTCTTCAGGCTCAGGGTCAGAATCTGATTCATATATGGGTTCAGATTCGGGTTCAGGATCAAGCTCATACTAACATTAAAAAGGCAGTGATAATCAAAAATCACTGCCTTTTTTACTGTATTATTTTAAGATATTAAACTTTACTCTCCCATCCCGTTTAATAAAAGTTCGGATTGGGGATCATCTTCTAAAAGTTCTTTACATATAGTGTTTTCTTTAATATTTTTACCGGTTTTAACGGTTTTGGCTTCAATTCCGAAAGATTGAAGTTTTTGCGCTTGTTTAAAAATACTTCCTTTGTCTTGGGCAAAGTTTTTGATTTCTGTATGAATAATTTTATCTGCCTCATCAATTGCATCTTGAATTTTTACAAGATTTTTTGAGTGAGTCGCGATTTTGTCATATAGTTTTGCCCCGACTTCGATAATACTTTGAACATTGTCGTTTCTGATTTTAGACACCCACAAATTATTGACTAATCTTAATGCAACCAATAATGACGATAAACCTACTATAATAATATTTTTAGAGTTTGCGGTTGCCAAAATCTTTTGAAATTCCGGATCTGAATAAATCATATTAACGCAAGGCTCAATAGGAATAAACATCAATATAAATCCCGGCTGATTAGTGTTTGGAATTTCTTCATAATTTTTCTGCGCCAAATGGTTTACGCAATTTGTCAGATCAGTTAGAAAAGCTTTTTTATAAACATCAGAATATTCAGAATTGCAATAATCAATAAAGTTTTTCAATATAACTTTAGAATCCAAAACCAAATGCTTATCATCAGGAAGTTTAATCAAAAAGTCCGGTTTAACTTCACCTGAAGAAAATTGTTTTTGATAGTGAACATTTTCAATTAATCCTGAAAAATTCAAAACACGTTCCAACCATTCTTCTCCGAATTCACCGCGGGAATTTTGGTTTGTAGTCAGTGCTTTTGCATATTTTTCGGCAGTTGAAATAGCATTTTTTATGTCTAATGATTCTTTTTCGTGAGATTTTTGATAATTATCAATAGAATCTTTAAAATCTTTTAAAAGGCGGTTAATAGGATTCAATTCCTCTGATTTAAAAAGATCAAACTTAGATTTTAAATCGGTACTGTGCTGAGCCAAAAGTTGTTCTTGCTGATTTTTCAAAGATTCCTGCGCAATTTTTGAAAACGCAATTTGAACTTGCTGAATCATGTTTTCATTAGAAACAGTTTGAGATTTCAGAGCGGAATTTTCATCTTTTAAAATTTCTATTTTTTTTCTGTAAAAATTTGCCGTAAAAGCCCATACTAACAAACCGGCAACTAATATCCCCAAACTAAAAACCGCTATTTCTAAAACCATATCCACACATCCTTTTTTTTTAAAATAATTACATAAAAATTCACTCTAATCAAGTTCAATGTCAACTTCAAACAGGCGATTCCAAGGGAAATAATATTTTGCACTGAATTTTGAATTTAAAAACTTTTCTATCTTTTTTTCATAAGGAGAAATATAATTTTTCAAAGCTTGAATATCAAGATTTGTAAGCTTTTGCCGAACATTTGCCTGATATGCCCAATCATCTAAAAATCTTGTAATTTGCAGTTTTAAAAATGCGCCGGAATTGTATTTCTCAGCACAAAATTTAAATTTAGCCCCGCAAATTAAACTTCCCAATGTATTGGCTGATGTATTCCAAGCGCTATAGCCGTAAAAATTTTTATCCAAATCTTTTCTGCACCCGCATCTGAAAAATTCTTCTACTAAACTGTTATCCGCACCGTTTGCAAATCTGACATCCGCGATCATATACGGTTTATCAGCAGGGTTAAATTTTTTATTAAACTCTTCTGTTTCAACCCCCATAACAATTTCGCCCTGATTGTTTTTAAAATTATTTACATATAATAAAATATCTGCTTCAGTTTCATCGCAAACTTTGCATCCTGCAAGTTCTATTTGCGAAATAACGGATTTTTCAATGGAAATATCTTCATAATTCGAAATAAGATTTCTAAAATCCGGCTCTAAAAATATCGGACAAATTTTGATTTCTTTATTTATTGCCCTTGATAAAAGAGATAAAGGAATTTCATCAGCGCCTGTTTTTACAAACCCGCCAAGATTTTCTAATTCTTTTGCCTCTTTAACGTTTAATCCATATTGCGCACAATCGTCTTTTGAAAAAACCAAAGTATCAAAAAGTCCTTCCTTTTGCCACTCTAAATAAATTTTATTGATTTCAAAATTTCTTTTTCGTGTCGATAAGTAATCTTTTAAGATTTCATTCGGTACATCAGTTTGCGCAAAACCGTTTTTATCAAGTTCATAAGAATATTTAAAAATCTTTTTACCCCAAAGATTCCAATACTCTTTTTCTTCCTGATTAATATTATTGTTAGAAATCCTCATTATACTTGAAAATGCATAAATTTTCGCATTCTTTTGCATTAGGATATTTTTGAGTTTAAAAATTCTGTTTTTAATTCGCTCAAAATCCGACTCGCATCTTCTTGACGGAATCAAACCACCATATGCAACAGTATCAAGGGTTAAAATAATACGGTCGCATTTTGGAAGATTTTCAAGCCAATTAAATAATTCATCAACATCAGCACTTTTTTCTAAATCTCCCAAATAAACCCGCGGAGGAATAAAAAATTCAACTGATTCATCAATTTGGGAAATAATTTTTGGCAAAGTATAACAAACCGGCCTGTTATCTATAGGTAAAAAAGCTATTTTCATAAATTCATTCTATGATAAAATTTAATAGAGGGCAATTTAGTTATGAATACAGATAAAAATCCGCAAAAAATCAAAAATATGTTTGATGAAATCTCAAAATATTATGATATTACAAACAATTTTATTTCACTTTTTTCTCACAAAAGAATAAAATATTCAGCCATAAAAAATCTAAAAATCAAGCCAAAAAGTATGGTTTTAGATATTTGCTGCGGAACAGGAGATTTGACAGGGATTATTTCAAAATTAATTCCGGATGCAAAGATCATTGGTGTAGATTTTTCACAAAACATGCTTGAAATTGCAAAACAAAAATATAAAAAAATCGCTTTTTTAGAATCTGACGTGACAAATCTTCCGTTTAAAGATAATGAATTTGACTATGTTACAGAAGGTTTCGGGCTGAGAAATATTGAAAACAGACAAAAAGCTATAAAAGAAATTTACAGAATTTTAAAACCTGACGGGAAATTTCTTCATATTGACTTTGGAATTCACAACTTTGTCTGGAAATGTTTTGATTTAATATTACCGTTTTTTATAAAAATTTCAAAGATTTCGCCTGACAGCTACAAATATTTAATTGACTCGAAAAACACTTTTCCTGCGCCAAATGAACTGATTCAGGAATTTGAAAATACAGATTTTAAACTTGTTGAAGTAAATAATTATATGTTTGGCGCGATTTGCGCAATTATTTTTGTTAAATAGTCATTAAGAATTAGAAATTCTAATACGAAAATAATCCTTTAGAGTGTTAACTTTTTAAAGAAAATGGTTTAGTATATATATAGGATATACTAAGGGAAAGATTTATGCTAATTTACGGATACTGCTCAATGGATGATAATGAAAAGAATTTGCAAAAACGCGAAAGCTTTGAATCACCTTTGATGACAATATCTGATTACGCATCAAATTTACAAAAAAATCAAAACCAACTAAAAACAATAGACGATATATTAGAATCCCGTATGATGAAAAATGATAAATTAGAAAAGATAGAAAAAGAAGAACGTGAAGCTCAAATATATTATACTGCCTCATATTGGGGATAATTGTTAAGAATATTAAGCAAATTTTTTAAAAATAAGCAATTTTGTCGGGCAAAAAAACTTTATATAAGTGTATATAGGAAATGAGGATTGCCCCGCAAATGAAAGAACAAGAATTAAACACTTTAATGTCAGTTGTATCAGACCCGATTAATAATGTATACAAAATTGATACATATAAAGATTTGGCAGAAATTCAAAGAATAATCCGAATTTTTGGCATCTCAGATGAACAACATAACAAACACACAATGTTGTCAATTAAGAATTTAGCAACATTCAGATTAGTTTTAAGTAACAATTAATTCTTGTTATAAAAAAAGTTGTACCCCCTGCACAAAAATTTAGTGCAGGGGTTTTGTATATGAAATAATTTTTTATGCTAATATTTTTTTATGAACATTCTGACCGAATTTGAGACGATAGCTGCAATTTCGACCCCTATAGGAACAGGTGGTGTCGGGATTATAAGAATATCAGGAGATAAAAGTTTTGAAATTATCAAAAAAATTTCTGACAAAACCGACTACCCTGCAGGAAAAATTTGTTATGCAAATATTACAGATAATAACAAAATCGTTGATCAGGTAATAATTTTGCCGTTCAAAAATCCTAACAGCTACACAGGAGAAGATGTTATTGAAATCCACTGCCACGGCGGAATTTATGTTGTAAAAAACATTTTGGATATTGTACTAAAAAACGGTGCAAGACTTGCGCAAAAAGGAGAGTTTACAAAGCGCGCATTTTTAAACAAAAAATTAGATTTATCGCAAGCAGAGGCAGTGGATGATTTAATTCACTCTAAAACAAGTGAATTTGCATCCGTTTCAGTCAAAAATTTAACCGGAGTTTTAGCGCAAAAAATCAAAAACATAAAAGATGATATTTTTAAAACAGCATCAAGAATTGTAGCAGGAATAGATTTTCCTGAAGATGTTGCAGAGCCTGAATATGATTACTTAATCGAAAATTTCGAAAAAAGCATCAATGACATAAAATATATTTTATCTTTTGCAAAAAGTTCAAACATTTTACGTCAAGGGATAAAGGTTGCAATTGTCGGCAGACCGAATGTCGGGAAATCGTCACTTTTCAACGCTTTATTAAACATTGAAAGAGCAATAGTAACTGATATTGCCGGAACAACGCGCGATACAATAACAGAAACCCTTGATCTTGGGGT